>JBBKWD010000065.1:0-85906 GCA_037968775.1 Bdellovibrio sp. | reverse complement strand
CTTTAATGCTTACTTTGCTCGACTCAAAAAATCTTACCCAGTTAAAGAAAACAAGAGTGCAATTAAATAAGGAACTTTTCTTATGAAATTTCTTAAGAGCCCCGCGCTGTCGGGGCTTTTTCTTTTTTTATGTATTCAGCTTTTAGCCGGCTGTCCTTCAAATAATCAAAAGCTCACCTCAAAGCCCGTTGCAAAAGTGAATGACCACATGCTGACCGCCAAACAGTTTGGCAATCAACTGGCTCGAAGATTGAAAAACTTTGATGCCCTGGCGGCCAAGGACCCCAATAATATTCATCGTATTAAGGAAGATGTCTTGCGCGAGTTCGTTGTTCGGGGACTCACGCTTGATTGGGCGCGATCGCAAAGTATCGTGATCTCTGAAAATCAGCTTGATCGAGAAGTGGATAAGTTACGTGCTAATTACCCTGATGATCTTTCTTTTCGTCGCGCTCTGGCCCAAGAAAATCTTTCCTTTTCCGAGTGGCGCGAGGAGCTGCGCTTTGTCCTTGTAGAGCGCGAAGTATTTAAGAAGCTAAATGAAAAAATCAAGGTACCTACCGAAAACGAAATAAAGCGATACTACGAGGAGCATAAGGATCGTTATAAAAAGAAAGAGCGCATCTATATTCGCCAAATTGTCGTTGATGAAGATGCCAAGGCTGATGCCATTAAGGCCAATCTAAAAACAGAGGATTTGTCTCAATTAGCAAAAAAGTATTCCATTACTCCAGAGGGTAAAATGGGCGGTGTTGTTGGCTGGATTGAAAAGGGCACAGTCGATTACTTTGACCCTCTCTTTAGTGCTGGCTCGACATTACAGAGAATTAAGAGTCCCTTTGGAATCCACCTGATAAAAGTTGAGAAGAAGGCTCCTGCGTCAACGCAAAGCCCAGAAGAGGTTCGTCCTCAGATCATTCGGGCCCTGAAAGCACAACGCGAGCAGGCAGAATACGTCGCGTGGCTTGATGCTCAGCTCAGAAGTAGTAAAGTCTTGAAGGATTATGAATTGATGAACTCAATCCGTATTGAAACAAGAGGAACCAATGATTAGCGCCCTTCTGACAATTTTTCTTATTGGAAGTCCTTCCCACGCAGAGACTGTGGAAAGAACTGTGGCTATTGTAAATACGGAACTCGTTTTGGAGTCTGACTTTAAAAGTTTGGCTCGTCGTCTAGATAAGCAGGGTCTTGTCGACGAAGCTTTGTTATTTGGAAAGCCGATTTCCGTGCTCAAGAATGACCGCAAGGCTCAGTTGGATTATCTCATCAATGAAAAGGTTATTGAGTCAGAAATTAAGCGTTTGAATCTTTCCGTCACCCTGGATCGGGCCGACCAAGAGATTCGCGAGCTAGCAAAAAGAAATGGAATTTCGGAAACAGAGCTCTTGAAAGTCATTAAGGGCCAAGGCTTTACTGAAGAAGAATTTCGTGAGTACCAGAAGGGTAAAATTGAAAAACAATCCTTGATGGATTCTGAAATAATCTCGAAGTTGCGTATCTCTGACGAAGATGCTCTGCATGAATACCTGAAGGCCAACCCGAACAGCAAACCATCAATTGATGAGTTCAGTGTGGCGCATATTTTCTTCAATCCAAAAAAGGGTGGGGCTGAGGCTGCTTACAAGAGAGCCGAAGTCGCTCTTAAGAAACTCCAGACCGGTGAAAGTTTTGAAACCCTGGCGGAACAATTTAGCGAAGACTCCAATTTTACTACGGGCGGATCCCTGGGAACCTTCAAATCAGGAGAATTTTTATCTGAAATTGAAGAAGCCATTTCGGGACTCAAGGTTGGAGAAACAACTTCTATTGTAAAATCCCGGATGGGTTTTCATATCGTCAAGGTGACCAATAAAAAATTGGCAATGGATCCTCAATTCGAAAAAGCAAAAGATCGTGTTAAAGCCCAGCTTCTTGAGATCAGTTTTAAGCGGCAACTTAAATTGTGGTTGCAGACGAAGCGGGATGATTCTTTTGTTCGGATAAACGAGTAACCCTTATGAAAATAGCCATCACGACCGGCGACCATGACGGAATCGGTCTTGAGGTTGCTGTAAAGGCCCTTTTGGAAATAGGGCCGCAAAAAAATGTTCAATTTATTCTTTGGCGTTCTAAAAAGTCGTCACATCAAAATCTAAAAGCACTTAATAAAAAATTTCAACGGCTTCAAGTTTCCTCACTTCAAGAGGCGCTAGAAATTAATGGCACAGCTTTGGTTGAAATTGGTTCTGATTTGTCTCCTGGCCATTGGGTTGAGGAAACCGCTCGAGCCTGCATGAAAAACGAAGTGCAGGCGCTCTGCACGGGACCACTTTCAAAAACTACCATCAAAGATGCAGGCTTTAAAGATCTCGGTCACACTGATATACTAAAAAGAGTTTCGGGATCAAAAAAAGTCCACATGGGATTTGTCGGTGATAAGTTTTCTGTCGTATTAACGACAGGACATATTGCCATTTCACAGGTGTCCAAGCATCTTAGTTTTAGCACTCTCACTGAGGCTATCTTGCACGCCAACAGTCTTCGTCTTCAAATGCCAAAGTCTCAACAGAAAAAACCGCTTGGTATTTTAGGACTAAATCCACACGCGGGAGAAGATGGCCTTATCGGTCAAGAAGAGCTTTTTCTTTTTTCTGAGCTGTCAAATTGGGCCAAAGAAAATAAAATTTTACTTGAGGGCCCCCTAGTTCCCGATGCGGCCTTTTTTCCACAGAACTGGAAAAAGTATTCAATCTATGTGGCGCTCTATCATGATCAAGGCCTGATACCCTTTAAAATGATTCACGGTCAAGATAGCGGCGTTCATATTACACTAGGAATTCCTTTTGTGCGGACCAGCGTTGATCATGGGACGGCAAAAGATATTTTTAACAAAAATAAAGCCAATCCTTCCTCTATGATTGATGCCCTTCGCTGCGCGATAAAAATCGCTCGACTCAAGGGCTAATAATCTATAATTCTATAACTTCAGCTGATGAGGTGACTTATGTTCGAACCAGTAATTTTTAGAGAATACGACATTCGCGGCGTTTATAATAAGCAGTTTGACGATAACTTCGCTTACTTATTAGGACGCTCGTACGCTGTCTATATGAAGATGGCCAAAGGCCTTTCCAACCCAACCATTACTTTAGGTCACGATGCTCGCGAAAGCTGTCCTGCGATCATTAAAAGCCTTGCAAAGGGCTTGATGGAGTCCGGCGCTAAAGTTATTCACTTGGGGCTTGTGACAACACCTGTTTGTTATTTTTCGACCTTTGAGCTTGCGGGCGTTGACGGTGCCATTCAAGTTACGGGCTCTCACAACCCACCAGAGTATAACGGCTTCAAGATATCTGTCGGAAAAGGCACTATCTTTGGTGCTGAAATTCAGAAGCTTCGCGAAATCATGCAAAAAGGTGAGTTTATAAGCGGCCAAGGCAGCGAAGAGTCTTTCGATATCAAGCCTATGTATTATGAAAGATATAAAAAGGAATTCGGCCAAATCAAAGACATAAAAATTGTTTTAGATTGCGGAAACGGAGCCGGCGGTTCTGTTGTGCGGGGTCTTTTTGAGGCTGTGGGCTTGAAGCCTACTATTCTTTTTGAGCAACCTGACGGACAATTTCCGAATCATCATCCTGATCCTACCGTTGAAGAAAACTTAGTAGATCTTAAGGCTCAGGTCCTTAAAGAGGGCGCCATTTGTGGCATCGGCTTTGATGGGGATGCGGATCGTATTGGCGTCGTCGATCACACGGGCAAAATGATTTACGGGGACGAGCTGATGGTTATCATAGCTCGATCCATTTTAGAAACCAACAAGGGTGCTAAAATCATCGGAGATGTTAAGTGCTCTGACCGACTTTATCAAGACGTTGCCAATCACGGTGGACAACCCATCATGTGGAAAACGGGTCATTCACTAGTAAAAGAGAAAATTAAAATTGAAAATGCTCCATTTGGTGGAGAAATGTCCGGTCATATTTTCTTTGCTGATAGAAACTATGGGTATGACGACGCCCCATACGCTGGCCTTCGTTTGGTTGAAATTCTTGCAAAAAATGGCAAGACAATTCCACAGCTGCTTGAAGGTTTGCCGCCTTCTTTCAACACACCAGAAATCCGCATTGATACAACCGAAGAAAAAAAGCTTTTGATTGTGGAAAAAATGATCGAAGCCTTCCCGAACGTACCGGGGGCAGATTATAAGGTGGATTTCACAGATGGGATTCGTTTGAGCTTTTCAGATGGTTGGGCACTTTGCCGTTCATCTAACACTCAGCCCGTTGTTGTGGTTCGCTATGAGTCTTCGTCACAGGCAGGGTTAGACAGAATCCGAGGCCGCGTAGAAGCCGTCGTAAATAAATATCTTTAGATTTTAGATAGAAGATTTAGTCAGATAATATTGTAGGTGGGCTTTTAATGAGAGTCCGAAAAAAGAAAAGGCCGGGATAACCCAGCCTTTTTTATTTTCGCCTTCAAAGAGGCCTCGAGGACCTCTCTGTAGAAAAAATATTGAAACTACGAAAGTTTCAAAGCGATGATCAACGCGTAGATAACAAGTGACTCGATAAGTGCTAGACCCAAGATCATTGGAATCAAGATTTTACCAGAAGCCGCTGGGTTGCGAGCGATACCTTCAAGAGCTGCAGCAGCAGTTTTACCTTGAGCCAAAGCGCCGCCCAAAACAGAAATACAGATAGCAAGAGCAGCAGCGATAGCTACCATTCCACGGTCAGAGTGAGTAACTGCAGTTTCAACAACAGCTGAATCTTGAGCGAAAGCAGAAACAGAAACCAACATAGTCATAGCTGCAACGAACATTTTTTTCATTTTATTCTCCTCGAATAATTATGGTTAATTTTTGCCTTTTAGTGGTCGTGTGCAATCGCGAATGCTACGTAAACCATTGAAAGCAAAGTAAATACAAAAGCTTGAACAAAACAAACGAACAATCCCATCATATAGAATGGAATAGGAACCCCAATAGGAGCTAAATCCAAGAATACAGACAGAACTGTGTGGTCCCCCATCATAACGTTGGCAAGACGAAGACCCAAAGAGAAGGGACGAACCATATGAGATACAAGTTCAATCACAAACATCAAAGGAGCCAACAGCATCACAGGACCCATAAAGTGTTTTAAGTATGCAAAGATGCCGTTCTCTTTTACACCTTGGAAGTTATAAAATAAAAACATCAAAATACCGAAACCAAATGTCGTATTGATATTTTCTGTCGCCGGAGTCATTCCGGGAAGCATTCCAATTAGATTATTGAAGACGACAAAAAAGAAAACAGAAGTGAAGAATGGAACGTAGTGTTTCCCATGTTCACCGATAACCATCTCTGCAAGTCCCGAAATAGTTTCGGTCAGGGCTTCCATAATTCCACGAAGAGAGAACTTACTTGCAGGCAACACTGCAACTTCACCCGTGCCGAGTGAGGCGCGAGCAGCTAGGCCTATACCAACGGTGGCAACAGTGGCAATGCCAAGAGTTGCTACGTGGGCGTAATCATGTCCAACACCAGGAATAAGTTGTGTCCAATTAAATGACATGGTCGTTTCCTTCTTTAATACTTTCTCTGATGGCATAAATTAATGCCGACAAGACAAAGCTCGCTATACCCATTGCAAACCAAAGTCGATCAAACCATGATTGCTGGATAAGCGTATAGATAATAATCCCTAAAATCGCGTACTTAAATACAATGATCCCGATAGCCAGGGCAACCAATTTCTTTTTAAAGATCAGTCCATAGCCAATTCCGAGCAAAATAAAACTCAAAAGGATTAAAAGCGAGCCAACTAAATAGGAAACATCTTGATGTGGCGCAGCAAACATCCATAAAAGAAGGGTGCCAAGGACAGTTACTATCAGCTGGGGAAAAATAACTTTATTCATTTTTGATCTGTCTTAACCCGTTCTTTTTTTTCTTCATCAGCCTGAATTCGTTTTAAAAGCCAGATGACTCGCGCTAGCCAGCCAATTAACGAAGCCACACTAAGCCCAACAAAGATCATCCCTTTGGTTTGATATTTCTCATCCAGATATTGACCAAGGTAAAAACATCCGATGATCAATCCGACAAGTTCAAAGCCAATAGATATAAAAATTATATAGCCTCTCATTATTTACGATAACCCTTCGCACCTGGTGCATTTCTCATGCGCTCTTGAAGCCGTTTAATTCGCAATTCAATATATTCAGGTGGATTATACTGGCCTCGATATCCCTCTAAAACCTGGATCGCACTTTTATAGTCATTATTCTCTTCATAGCAAACTGCTAAAGTAAGTGCGACATTTTCCTGTGTCGACTTTTCAGGATACTTTTTTATTAGGTCTTTAAAGATGTCGGCGGCTTGTTTAAAGTCTTTTCTCGCTACTAAGATATTACCCTTTAACATCAGGGCACTGAAGTGAGTCTGCTCATCACTCTTTAGCTTTAATAAAGAATCAATTTCAGATTCCGCTTGAAAGAAATTATTCTGATAATACTGGGCTCTTGCTACATTCATTTTGTACTGAGCTACATCTAAGTCGTGGTGAGGCATCTGTTGAAGTTTGCTAAATTCAATAATGGCCTGGGGATAGTCTTGAAGATTGTTAAAGTAAATCTCCGCAATTTGTTTTTGAGACTCAACTCGCTCTTTTGCATCTTTCGAGTGCAGCACTATAAGTTTGTGATACTCGATGGATCTTTTAAAGTCTTTTAGCTCATAGAAGCTGATGCGGGCGGCATCCCTGGTTGCCTTTTGCGGATACTCACCTTTGGCATTTCTCTTAATGACTCGATCGAGATGAGACATGGCAATTCTAAAGTGCCCGTCAGAAATTTCTTTTTGGGCCTTTTCATAGTCGGACTGCTCCCGAGAGGAGCAGCCCGACAAAACTATAATCAGCAGACTAGTGAGTAGGAATTGCAGGAGGTGCGGAGCCTTCATCAGAACCCTCATCTTCAGCAACAACAGCGATTCCTGTTACAGTTTCGTCTTTTTCATCAATATTAATAAGTCTTACACCCTGAGTATTACGACCTAGAATTGATATATCAGACATCTTCATACGAATAACTTGGCCTTGATCCGTTGATAAAATCAATTCGTGATTTTCAGAGACCTTTTTGGTTCCGACAACTATGCCCACTTTATCCGTCGTTTTTTGAGTGATAATTCCGACTCCACCACGAGACTGAACACGGTACTCAGGAACTTCAGAGCGTTTTCCATATCCTTTTGATGTCACCATCAAAATAGTATCTTTAGTGTTCTTTTCGATAACTTCCATTGCAACTACAGCGTCTTCTTTGGCTAAGGTAATAGCTTTCACGCCACGGGCCGTTCTTCCCATGCCACGCACATCGGCTTCATTAAAGCGAATCGACATACCTTCTTTGGTCGCAATAAATATATCACTCATTCCATCTGAAATTTTAACAGACACAACTGTGTCTTCAAGATCAGTCGTCAGTGCAATAATTCCAGCAGTTCTAGGATTTGCAAATGAATCCAAAGATGTCTTCTTGATGATACCTTTTTCAGTGATCATCACTGCAAATTTATTTTCACTAAAATCATCAACTGGAAGGATAGAGCGAACATTTTCACCACTTGCCATTTGAACAACGTTTGCCAAAGACTTGCCCTTAGAAGTTCTGGATCCCAACGGAAGCTTGTGCACCTTGCACCAGTAAACTTTACCTTTGTCAGTAAATACAAGAAGCATCGTCTTCGTACTCGCCGTAAAGAGGTCCGTTACGTAGTCCTCTTCTTTCGTCGCCATACCCTTAAGTCCTTTACCGCCACGTTTTTGAACGCGGTATTCGGCAGTCGGCATACGTTTGATAAGACCTGTATTTGTAACTGTGACAACCATATCTTCATCAGCAATCAAGTCTTCATCTTCGATATCATTCAAATCACCCGTAAGCTGAGTTTTGCGAGGATCAGCATAACGTTTTTTAATGTCTTCTAGTTCAGCAACGATAATTTTATAGATTTCACGAACGTCAGCAAGAACGAATCTCAACCATTCAACTTGTTTCATCAACTCCGCTAGTTCAGCGATGATTTTATCGCGCTCAAGACCCGTTAGTCTTTGTAGACGCATTTCAAGGATCGCAACTGCTTGACGCTCTGAAAATTCAAATTTCGTCATTAGGGCTTCGCGTGCCGTATTAGCTTCTTTTGACGCGCGAATTGTCTTAATAACCTCGTCGATTTGATCCAGTGCCTTTTTCAAGCCTTCCAAGATATGGGCACGCTCTAAGGCTTTTTTAAGTTCGAAAATACAGCGCTTCGTTACAACGTCACGACGATGATCAACAAAGGCTTCTAACATTCCCTTTAGGTCGAAAGTTACCGGCTGATTTTTTGCATCCAAAGCCAGCATGATAATACCAAGGCTTGTTTGCATTTGTGTGTATTTGTATAGTCTGTTCAAGATGACGCTGGCATTTTCACCACGTTTCAATTGAACAACAATTCGCATACCCTCTCTTGAGGACTCGTCACGAATATCAGAAATACCTTCGATTTGTTTGTCGCGTACTAGGTCTGCCATACTCTCAATGAGACGGGCTTTATTAACCTGGTAAGGAATCTCTGTGATAATAATTTCTTCGCGATCCTTTGTCGGAACAATTTCCGCCACTGCTTTTAATGAGATAATTCCGCGACCTTTTTTATAGGCCTGCAAAATTCCTTCGCGACCCGCGATAATTGCCGAGGTCGGAAAATCTGGTCCTTTAATGTGAACCATAAGGTCTTCAATTTGACAGTCGGGATTTGCAATCAAATGAATGCAACCATCAATTACTTCGCCCAAATTATGCGGAGGAATATTAGTCGCCATACCAACCGCAATACCAGAAGAGCCGTTCACCAAAAGGTTCGGAAACTTTGCAGGTAAAACAGTTGGGATCAATAGGGAGTCATCATAGTTCGGAGAATAAGAAACAGTTTCCTTTTCTAGATCGTTTAACAATTCTTCAGCCAAGCTCGTTAAACGGATTTCCGTGTAACGCATAGCCGCCGGACTGTCTCCATCAACAGATCCGAAATTTCCTTGTCCATCCTCAAGAGGGTAGCGCAAAGAAAAATCTTGAGCCATTCGCACCATCGTATCGTAAACAGAGGCATCACCATGTGGATGATATTTACCGATCACATCTCCGACGACACGGGCCGACTTAAGATAAGGTCTGTTATGACGATTGCTCATTTCGTTTTGTGCAAATAAAACACGGCGATGTACTGGCTTTAAACCATCACGAACATCCGGCAGGGCGCGACCAACAATAACTGACATAGAATACTGGAGATAAGCTCCGCGCATTTCTTTGCTAATATCAACTAAGGTTACGCCTTTTTCTTCTTGATTATTTTCCATAATTCACCAACTTCAAAAATTAAACGTCTAAGCTTCGCACCATCAGCGCATTATCATGAATGAACTGTCTGCGAGGCTCTACTAACTCACCCATTAAGATCGAGAATGTTTCGTCAGCAGCTACAGCATCATCGATAGTCACTTTTAAAAGAGTTCTATTTTCTTTATTTAAAGTGGTGTCCCAAAGTTGCTCTGGATTCATCTCTCCCAATCCCTTATATCGTTGGATATAGATTCCTTTTTTTGTCGATTCCATAACGTGAGTATAGAATTCTGTATAACTTTCGAATTCCAACTCTGTTTCACCTTCGAGAATTTTAATCGGCAGGGTGCTAATCGTTTGAATCTCTTTCCAAATTCTTCGCAACTCAATAATTTCAGACGAGCGTAAATTTTCTGCACTGAAATTTGTAGTCATGCGATCGGCATAACGAACAGTGTAGAATTCAGCTAGTGGTTTGCCGTTAGCATCCGTCTTCACTTCGCCCTTATACTCTGTTATTCCAAGTTTTGGTTCTGACTGAATCCAAGCGCCTAAATCAGCAATAGTTGATTTAATTTTATCTTCGCTGGTCACAAAAGATTCAAGATCAGAAACTTTATTTAGTAAGAAATAAAGAACGTCTTTGTCGTATTTCTTTGAAGAAACACGAATGAGATTATCAAATTTTTGAACATTTAGAATTAGTTTGCGAAGATCTTTTTCTTCTAAATTTTCTTTACCCTTAATTTTAAAGTGCTTCAGTCCAGAGCTTAAAAGATATTCTGTCAAAGCAGCTTCATTTTTAAGATATACTTCTTCTTTACCTTTTTTCGCACGATAAAGTGGGGGTTGGGCAATGTAGATATATCCACGTTCAAGAACCGCTGGCATCTGGCGATAAAAGAACGTTAATAACAAGGTCATGATATGGGATCCGTCAACGTCGGCATCGGTCATGATAATAATTTTGTGATAACGAATTTTATCAACATTGATATTATCTTTTCCGATTCCCGTTCCCAGAGCAGAGATAATAACTTTAATCTCTTCGCTGGAAATGATTTTATCAAATCTAGCCTTCTCGACATTTAAAATTTTACCCTTAAGCGGTAAAATCGCCTGTGTTCTGCGGTCGCGACCTTGTTTTGCAGAACCTCCTGCGGAGTCTCCCTCCACCAGGTACAATTCACAAAGAGCTGGATCACGTTCTTGGCAGTCTGCCATTTTTCCTGGTAAAGACCCACCATCTAAAACTGTTTTACGACGAGTCAGATCGCGTGCTTTTCTAGCAGCTTCACGGGCACGAGCGGACTCCACACACTTCATGATTATATTCTTTGCAATAGACGGATTGCGATCCATCCAATCAGCAAGTTTTTCATTCACTAGTGTTTCAACGATACCTTTTACTTCTGTGTTTCCAAGCTTCGTTTTCGTTTGTCCTTCAAACTGAGGTTCGCGAACTTTTACAGAAATAACAGCAGCCAAACCTTCACGGATGTCTTCACCCTCAAGATTTGATTTCAAATCCTTTAAAAGATTTTTTTCTGTCGCATAAGAATTTGTCGTACGAGTTAAAGCCGCACGGAATCCTACAAGGTGAGTACCACCTTCGTGCGTATTAATATTATTACAATAAGTGAAGACTGACTCGGAATAAGAGTCGTTCCATTGCATAGCAACTTCGACTTCAACGTCGTCTTTTTCACCTTTGAAATACACAACTTCATTGTGTAAAGATTTTTTAGATTGATTCATGTACTGAACAAATTCAGCAACACCTAAAGCATATTGGAAATCTTGTTTTTTACCGGATCTTTCATCTTTCAAAGAAATATGAAGTCCGGCATTTAGAAAAGCAAGCTCTCGGAAACGATTTGCAAGTGTAGCAAAATCATAAATTATAGATTCGTCTTTAAAAATCTCACGGTCTGGTTTGAAGGTTGTCTTTGTTCCGGTTTTAGATGAAACCTCGCCCTTTTCAACCGGCGCCATTATTTTTCCGCGCTCATAATTCTGAACCCAGTAAAATCCTTCGCGTTGAACCTCAACCGTGCAACGTACTGATAGTGCATTAACAACAGAAGCACCTACTCCATGTAAGCCACCAGAAACTTTATAACCACCGCCGTCGAATTTTCCTCCGGCGTGAAGTACGGTCATAACGATTTCCAACGCGGATTTCCCGTTTTTATGAGAGCCTACTGGAATTCCACGTCCGTCATCTTCAACAGTAATGGATTCATCTGAGTTGATCGTGATGTTAATATTTTTACAGAAACCTGCTAGTGATTCGTCTACCGAGTTATCCACAACTTCATACACAAGATGGTGATATCCTCGAAAACTGGTATCGCCGATATACATACCTGGGCGCTTTCGAACCGCCTCAAGTCCTTCAAGAACTTGAATCGAATCGGCCGAATATGATTTTTGCTCTTCCACTATAACCCCTTGCTGAAAAGTCTACTGACTCCAGCTTTAACTGGAGCAGTGTTAATCAAGAATGAGTCCATCCTTGATGCGCAAAACGGATAGCTGATCGAGGCTGAATGAGTCAGGTAATGAAAAATCCGTAGTCGTCACAAATATCTGCGTGTTGATTTCGTGTAAGAACGTAATCAGCGCGTTTCTTTTGCTTTTATCGAGCTCGGATAAAACATCATCTAGCATCAGCACAGGATAGGTTCCGTGAGCCTTCCTATGGTACACTATTTGGGCCATTTTGAAAGACAATATGATGGCTCTTTGCTGCCCTTGGCTACAATAAAATCTTGAGTCTTTTTGACCATATAGGAACACTAGATCATGCTTATGAGGTCCCACTAAACTGACGCCACTTGAAAGCTCTGCATCATGCAGTTCAAGCATGCGTTTTTGAAGTGAGTGTTCAACTTCTTCTCGAGAAAAGTTCATCGCATTTTGATCAGAAATTAAGTATTCCGCTGATAAATCAACAGCCCCATCTCCAGAAATATACTGCATAGCATTATTAAACTCTTTATGAAGTCCTTGTAATGCCGTGATGCGCGCATAACTTAAATCGGCTCCTAAGCGCAGGAAATGGGGGCTCAGGGACTCCAAAAGGTTTTTTGTGACTTGGACCGTATGTAAACCCTCTACGTAGTTCTTAAGCATCTTGTTGCGCGTTTTAAGCGCTTTTCGATAATCCGCGATTAAATCAGCATTGCGTCTTTCAAAAGTTATCAACAGTTCGTCGATCAATTGCCGGCGTTGATCAGCCCCGTCTTTAATCGATGCTAAACTTTCAGGACTGAACACAACACTAGCAAATATTTTGCGAACGTCCGCTGAGTTTGCACGTTTGTCATTGATCGTTAAAACCTTACGGCTTTTTGTCATTCCAAGTTTTAGTTTATAGTGAAGTTCATTTTGAGTAATCAAAGCTTGAATAAGCGCTTCACGGTTATTCGAGTTGATGAGGGTTTCGTTATTAGAAAAACGAAATGAGTCGCCCTGAGAAATTAAATACATGGCTTCAAGTAAATTTGTTTTTCCTTGGCCGTTGTCTCCAAGAAAAACATTCACTCGAGGAGAGAAGGGAACGACCACGTCTCTGTAATTTCGAAAATTAACCAGACGGAGTCGTTCAAAGATCATCAAATTCTCATTGGCATAACAACGCAAGTGAAGGAAGCGTCGTTGTGAGGTCTCATTAAACCAGGTGATAAGTGATCGTTTAATTCAAAATCAACTTTGTCCTGACTCATCGAAGTTAAAATGTCAGTGATGTACTTTGCATTAAAACCAATCTTGATATCGTTTCCAGAGTACTCAACTTCAATTTCCTCTTTCGCGTCACCGAGTTCGGGGTTGTTAGATGAAATTTCCATTTTGCCGTTTGATAAATTCAAAAGAACAGCTTTAGATTTTTGATTTGCTAACAAAGAAACACGTTTCAATGATGTGAGGAATGCATCTCGGTTGATCAGAACTTTTTGATTTAGTTTTTGTGGAATAAACTGTTGATAATTCGGGTACTTTCCTTCAATCAAACGAATCATCAAAATTGTAGAAGAGTGTTTTAATACAAATTGGGATCCCTCTATGGCGATTTCCACAGAGTTATCCAGACCCTCTAGAATTTTTTTAATTTCATGAAGTCCTTTTCTTGGAATGATTACACCTTGAGGAGAGGTGACTTTAATTTCCTGAGATGTTTTGGAAACCAAACTCATCCGGTGACCGTCAGTGGCAACCATTTTGAATCCAGTCTGTGGACTGAGTTCAAAGAATACACCGTTTAGGTGATATCGAGTTTCGTCATTCGATACTGAGAAAATTGTTTTATCAATCATCTCTTTCAAAACTTGAGCTTCAATTTTAATAAATGCTTGGGAGTTGTAAGTTGGAAAGATCGGATATTCATCTGCAGAGATTCCAACAATTTTTGAAGTGTATCGCCCTTGTTTAATTTCAAGCCAGTTATTATCTTTTTTGATTAGAGTGATCATTCCTTCAGAAAGTTCTTTAGCTATTTCAAATAAACTTTTGGCACTAACAGCAACTTTACCAGATTGGTGAACTTGTGCTTTAATTTGATCTGTGAGGCTGACTTCAAGATCTGTAGCAAAAACTTTTAAGTTATTTTGGTCAGCTTCTAAAAGTACATTAATCAAGATTGGCATCGTATTTCTTTTTTCAACGATGTTCTGAGTTTTGCCAATAAGGCTTAAGAGATCTCTTTTATCAATTTCCAATTTCATATGAACCTCTTGTTAAACCCTCTTCTTATTATCTATTACTAATATTATTAATAACTAGTAGTAGTAGTAGGGGCGTGGAAAACCTAACAAATCTTCTAAATACCTGTAAACACTAAAAAACACCTGTGGATAGCGAATGTGCCCAACTTCTTGCAAAAGGGTCTAAAAATGTGGGTAAATCGAATCCACATCGTTAACCCCAGACTCTTCCACAGCTCTATCCACAGTCCACAGTCACACCCCTGTGATATTGTGGATTCGCTGCTCTAAATCTTCGATATCTTTTGCGATATCCTGATCCGAAGCCTGTAGAATCTTCACGCGTTCTAGAGCATTCATCACAGTAGTGTGATCTTTTCCTCCAAAAGCTTTACCGATATCCACGAGCGATCGGTCCAAAAATTTCTTTATAAAATACATCGCGATTTGACGTGGAACGACAATTGGCTTAGCGCGTGTCGATGATTTTAAGTCTAAAATGCGAACTTTAAAGTGATCTGCGACCAATTTCATAATTTCTTCTACAGAAATGGTCGTTTGAGTTTCATGGTGCGAAAGAATTCTTTTAACTAACTCATGATCAATAGGTAAACCTTGGAGTTCAGAGAACATTTTAACTTTCTTTAAATTTCCTTCGAGCTCTCGAATAGATCTTTTTGAAATGCGCGCAATATGATTCACAACTTCTTCAGGCAGACGGATGTTATATCGTTCAGCCTTATATCTTAGAATAGCAATACGCGTTTCAAGGTCAGGCATGGTGATATCGGCGATTAATCCGCGCTCTAAGCGGGTCCTACTGCGGTCTTCTAGGCCATGTATATCTTTAGGCATTCTATCACTTGCGAGGATGACCTGCTTGCGATTATCGATAAAGCTATTCACAGTGTGGAAAAACTCTTCTTGGACAGCTTCACCTCGGGCGATAAACTGAACATCATCCACCAGTAGGATATCTGAGTTTTCTCTATATTTATGACGAAACTTATCCATTTCATGGCGACGAATGGCTGATACACACTCGTTCAAAAATCGCTCTGCTGAAATATAGGCTATTCTAAGTTGTGGAAACTGTTCACGAATATGATTACCCGCAGCGTGCAAGAGGTGGGTTTTACCCATTCCCACAGGTCCATATATATAGAGTGGGTTGTAATCATCTGCTCCTGGATTTCTTGCCACATTATAGCAAGCAGCATGAGCAAACTCTGAATTTTTCCCCACAACGAAGGTAGAGAAGGTCAAATCGAAATTAAGCGTATCTGAAGTCGATCTTGGTTGAGTAGTCTGAATAGTCTGGGTACGTGAAAGTTGAGCATGCAAAACTTCGGACCCACTATTTGGCTCTTCAGGAATCAATGAGCTTTCGATATGCGCGTTTACTTTTGTGCCCGTTATGCTGAACTCGACCTCAAATGGCTTACCGTAAGTATCTGATATTTCAGCGTAAATCTTATCCTGTAAATTTTCGATGACGAAATATTGGTGAAGGGCGTTAGGGACCCCTAGAACCAGTTTTGGACGATCAATTGTCCCTAGAGTATTCACATACTCAATAGGGTCGAGCCAGGTATCCAACAGTTTGTTATTGTCGTTCCGACCCTTCATTTTAGACTTTATAAGATTCCAGAAATCAGAATTCAAATTCACAAGCCCCCTCGCCCCAGCAACCTCTTAACAAGGGGAGCTGAAGTTTTCAACAGTTGACCTTATTGCCGCGACGTGCTTTATTGGTGCCCCACGTATCTAGTTGTGAACAGCTTTGTGGAATACATATATCTGTGTAACAGACGTCATTTAGCGTCGTAATTTTCAGGAGAGAGCATGAAACGCACTTACCAACCATCAAATAAACGTCGTAAATCTACTCACGGTTTCCGTGCACGTATGGCTACTAAAGCAGGACAAGATGTGATCACACGTCGTCGTGCTAAAGGTAGAAAGCGTCTAACGGTTTCTACAGGTGGAAAATAGTTCGCCTTTAATCATAAAGCGAAGCTCTGAATTCCTCTCGATAAAACAAAATGGTAAAAGGCAATGGCCGACAAAGTGGTTACTTCTGAATTTTCAGAAAAACCAATTCGGGCAATTGCGTTTTGGAGTTACTGCTAGCCGCAAGGTCGGAAAAGCAGTTGTTCGAAACAAACTAAAACGTTGGTTACGGGAGTACTTTAGAGCTTGTCTTAAGGCGGGCCCTCCACTTGAATTCGACATCAATATTATCTTTAAGCCAATGGATCCAAACTTTTATAAGGGCCTCTCACATGAAGAGTTTCTTAAAGCTATGGACAGGGGTCTGCACAGTATTCGGAAAAGCTCTTAAAGGTTTTTCTTGGTTTGCGATTGCTTCTTATAGATCTATTGGGACCACTCATTTGGGTGGTTCATGTCGATTCGAACCCAGTTGTTCCGCCTATGCACTAGAAGCCTTTGAAAAACACCGTGTTCATAAGGCGCTTTGGTTAACCACAAAAAGAGTTTGTAAATGTCGTCCCGGGGGTCCATATGGCTATGACCCAGTACCTTTGGTGACAGGAGTCCACGATGCAAGAACCTAAGAATAATTCTTCCTTTTTCGATCCGAAAACTTTAATTGCAGTCGCAGCCGTGGCTCTTGTTTATTACGGTTGGCAAACATATCTTTCTCAAAAATATCCTGGATATGGAAAAGCAAAGACTGATCAGGTAGAAACTCTTCCGACTACAGTTCAAATTAAGGGCGCCTCTACTTCACAAAGTGAAGCTGCAAAAAAGTCTGCCGATTTAAACACTGAAATTACAATTCCTTCAGAACTTAAGACTTTCCAATTTAACAACGATAAAGTCTCCTTTGCTCTTTCTAGTCATGGAATGGGCTTAAAAAACTTCACAATTAATAACTATCAAGACAAAGATAAGAACAATATTAAATTAGGTGTTTCAGATGCGGGCACTTTGTTTGAAATGCGTTTTGCTGCAATAGCTGGCGTTGTTGATTTTAATGTTATTGAAGAGGGCCCAGGGCACTTTATCGGCACGGCTCAGCTTGGTGACACGACGATTCGCAGAGAGCTAAAGTATGATGCTGAAAAGTCAGCTTTTGAGAACACAGTTACTTTTAGCGGCGCTAATGACTCTGTGAAACAAGGATTTTCGCTTGTTATGCCGGAGTTGATCCACACTTCGGGATCCACATCTTTTCTATTTCCTTCTTATGAACACCAAGACTTCTTTATTAGTCACAGTGGAAAAAATGAGACTGTCAACTTTAGTGGCGCAACAGAAAACTTCTCTCAAGAATTTCCACATACGACCTTAGTTTCGGTGAGCTCTCAATATTTTGCCGCGGCTATTCTGGACAAGTCTGAGGTAATTCCCGATGTAAAGGTGACAGCGAACATTGCGGGAAAGAGTGTGATGAGTGAGCTTATTTATAAGCCTGTTCAATCGAAACCAGTAATGACTTTTACAAGTGTTTTTTATGCTGGCCCCAAGTCTATTGACCTATTAAATGCTGTTGATCCAGAACTCAGTAAAATTATTGATCTCGGATTTTTTGACTTTATTGCGCGACCTTTGCTTTATGTCATGAAGGCCTTCCATTCTTGGGCGGGTAACTGGGGCTTTGCAATCATTCTGCTGACCCTTATGGTTAGATTATGTGTACTACCATTTAACATCATGTCTTTTAAATCAATGAAGGCGATGCAAAAGGTTCAGCCCCTTATTAAAGAAATTCGTGAGAAACACAAAGACGATCCAATGCGCTTAAATCAAGAGATGATGGCGGTGATGAAACAGAACGGCGCTAATCCAATCGGTGGCTGTTTGCCAATGATTTTGCAGATTCCCGTTTTCTTTGCTCTTTATCGTGTGATCGGCTCAAGTATTGAGCTGTACGGATCTCCATTTATCTTTTGGATCACTGATTTAAGTGCCTATGATCATTTCTATGTACTGCCGGTTTTGATGGCGGTTCTTATGTACTTCCAGCAAAAGTTGACCCCATCCACGATGGACCCAACTCAAGCGAAGATTATGGCGTTCTTACCAATTATGTTTTCTTTGTTCATGTTGCAGTTACCAAGTGGGCTTTGTCTTTACATGGTTGTGAGTACTTTATTTGGTATCACTCAGCAATGGCTGATCATGCGCGAAAAGAAAACGGCTTAATTTTAAGTTTTTGATTTTTAACCAGGAGGAATAATGGGTTTTTTGAGTAAGCTTTTCGGAGGGAAAAGTAAGAAGGCGAATAGTGAAGTAGAAGCCCTCGTTGAAGAGACATTAGTTGGAATCATTGAAAAGGCACAGTTTGATCTTAGCTTCAGCATTAAATCTCATACTGAAGATGATGGGGCAGCTATTATCTCTGTTGAATTAAGTGGCGGTGATGAAGAAACGCTTAAGGACAAAAAAGGTCAGTTGTTAGATGCATTTCAATTATTTTTGAAGCGCGCCGTTCAACACAACTTTCCCGAAGATAAGACAAATATCACTGTTGATTGCGGTGGATACCGTGATGAGTCTGAGGGAGCTTTGATTGAGCGTGCTGAGAACTTAAAGCAGATCTGCATCGACCAGGGTAAGTCAGTTTATTATCGTGCTTTGCCTCCGAAAGATCGCAAAGTTGTTCATCAGTATTTGGCGAAAGATCCTCGAATTAAGAGTCGTTCTTTGGGCGATGGGCTTTATAAAAAGATCAAGATCTATCCAGCTAAGGGCGGAACCGCCGGCGCTGGTGTTCAAGAGTCTGCACAAGACTAATTATGAAAGGGGCTTATGGTCCACGCCGATCGTGATAAAGATACCATTTGTGCTGTGTCCACTCCTCACGGGGTGGGTGGCATTTCTGTTATTCGTATTAGCGGCCCCTTAGCTTTTTCTATTTCGCGCGCGACCTGCTCTTTTTTACCTGAGCGTCCTGAATCTCATCGAGTGTATTTTGGGTATTTTCGCGATACCCAAACTGGAGATGAGATTGACGAAGTTTTGGTAACCTACTTTAAGCAAGGTAAGTCCTTTACTGGCGAAGAAGTGTTAGAGGTTTCCTGCCACGGCAGTCCCCTTATATGCCAGTCTATTTTGAATCAATTTATCGGTTTAGGTGCCCGGTCAGCAGATCGCGGCGAGTTCACGTATCGTGCGTTTATGAATGGGAAATTAGATCTCATTCAGGCCGAAAGTGTCTTGTCCTTGATTGAATCGCAAAGCCAACAGGCCGCGAAGCTAGCGCTTCGACAACTTAAAGGCTCAGTCTCTGAAAAGCTTGAGGCTGTAGAAAATGATATGACTTGGATTTTGGCTCACGCCGAAGCCAGTATCGACTTTTCCACTGAGGGAATTGAAGTTGTCGCGGACTCAGCCGTTATCAGTCGCCTTCAATCTATCGAAAGGACTCTGTTCGATTTGGTAGGCACATTTAAAGTGGGGCGTATTCTTAAAGACGGTTTTCGTATTGTTTTAACTGGTTTGCCTAATGTTGGGAAATCGAGTTTGTTGAATCTTTTTTTGGAAGACGAACGGGCCATTGTTACTGATATTCCTGGCACCACTCGGGATGTGATTCACGGGGATACGAATTTCGACGGAATGAAGTTTACCTTTGTGGATACGGCTGGTTTGCGGGATAAAACAACAGACTTGGTTGAAAGAATCGGTATTCAGAAAAGCTATGAAGCTCAAAATGAATCCGATGTGGTGTTCTTCATTTATGACCTTGAAAAGGGCCTTTCCCCTGAAGAAGTTCAGATATTGGATAGTTTAGACCCCTCTAGAACCTATATTGTGGGCAACAAAGTCGATAAAAAGGGGGCTCCAGGCACCCTTGAAGCTGCCTTTTTACCCCTTAAAGACAGTAAATTTTTCCAAAACACCAAGGACCGGACGACCTTCTTCACAAGAAGGATGTTCTTTGTGAGCGCTCTTGATAAAATGGTTCGATCTGAAATTCTTAAGAGTTTAGTGTCAGAGTTTGCGGACTTAGAGATTGAAAATACAGTTTTAATTTCCAATAGCCGGCATTTCGAGAATCTTTCTCGGGCACTTGAAAATACTCAAAGATCTCAGTCGCTGGTAACAGGTGGTTTGGGTGCGGAGTTTTTAGCTCTCGAGTTGAAAGAAGCCCTCATTGCGATCCACGAAACACTCGGGAAACGATTCGATGATCAAATTATGGATCGTGTTTTTAAAGAGTTTTGCATCGGGAAGTAATTATGAGTTCAAATGTGTATCAAGTGATTGTTGTCGGCGCCGGACATGCTGGCGTTGAGGCTTGTCTTGCTCCGGCTCGGCTAGGTCTTAAAACTCTGTTGGTCACAACAAATTTAGATCGCATAGCTTACATGAGTTGCAACCCCTCAGTTGGCGGTTTAGCAAAAGGCCATATGGTTCGCGAACTTGACGTCCTTGGTGGGCAGATGGGTTTAGCAGCCGACGAAACCTGCATCCAATATAAACGACTTAATTCTTCTCGTGGGCCGGCAGTTCGTGGCACACGAGTTCAAAATGATAAACATCGCTATTCTCAATATATGACCTCGACCTTAATGAACCAAGAAAACTTGAGTGTTCTTCAGGGTGAAGTGAAGCGTCTTATTTTGGAGAATGATTTGTGTGTGGGAGTTGTTTTAGACGATGGATCTGAAGTTCGCGCCTCCGCCGTGATCATTACCACCGGAACTTTTATGAACGGAGTGATGCATATTGGGTTAAAACAAGAGGCAGGTGGTCGGGTTGGCGACAAAGCTTCGGTAGGTCTTTCAGATCAGTTGGCGCAATTTGGTTTTGAAGTTAAACGCCTTAAAACGGGGACTCCGCCACGGTTATTGAAGGACAGTATTGATTGGGCAAAAACAATTCCTCAAGCTGGAGATGAAAAAGTATTTCCGTTTAGCTATCGTTCTTCCAGCATTCTTAAACTTCCTCAAGTTTTGTGCTACCTAACTCGGACAACCGAAGAGACTCACGATATTATTCGCCGGAATCTAGATAAATCCCCTATGTTTTGTGGAATTATAGAGGGCACCGGGCCACGCTATTGTCCTTCTATTGAAGATAAAATAACTCGTTTTGCCGATAAGGTATCTCATCAAACTTTCCTTGAGCCCGAGGGTCTTGATACTGACCTTATTTATTTGCAGGGAATTTCTACGAGTCTTCCGGAAGAGGTTCAATACGAATTTTTGAAGACGATTCCAGGCCTAGAGAATGTTAAGATCGTTCGGCCTGGGTATGCTGTTGAGTACGACTATATTGAGCCCACTCAAATTTGGCATCGCCTAGAAACCCGAACTATTCGCAGTCTTTTTTTGGCCGGGCAGATTAATGGAACCTCCGGTTACGAGGAGGCTGCCATTCAAGGATTTATTGCTGGGGTGAATGCGGCCCACTCTATTTTAGAAAGACCAGAGTTTATTCTAGGGCGCGATGATGCTTACATGGGTGTGCTCATTGATGACCTTGTGACTAAAGGAACGCGGGAGCCTTATCGTATGTTCACCTCTCGCGCCGAACACCGGCTTGTTCTGCGAGAAGATAATACTATTGATAGGTTGGGACAGCTTGCTACCAAAGTCGGTATAGTTTCCTCGGAGTCTTTAGAGTTATTGGCCGATCTGCAATCTAAACGAAGTGTGTTGCATGAAAAATTGCGCACAACCCGCCTTTATCCGACCAAAGAAACACAAGAGCTGTTAGCTAAGATTCCAACTCCCGATATGACAAAGTCTCTTACTTTCGAAGAGTTGCTGCGTCGTCCCGAGGTTTCCTGTTCACACCTAGAGTCGCTAGGATTTGTGGTTGATAGCGACCCAAATATTCACGAACCAGTCGAAATCGAAGTTAAGTACTCCGGGTATGTTAAAAGACAGATTGAACTCATTAAACAGTCCAAAAGATTAGAGGATCTCCTGCTTCCGGAGACTTTATTATATTCGGAGGTTCGTGGTCTTTCGAATGAAGAACAGGACAAGCTGCAGCGCGTTAGGCCCCGCACCTTAGGTCAAGCCCAAAGAATTAGTGGTGTGAACCCTTCGGCTATTCAGGCTATAATGATTCATCTAAAAGGCCATAAGAAGGTCAGGGAGTTGAGTCTTGAAGGACAATAAATTGGAGCAGGATGCGCCGGTTACATTTTGGAGAATTAATGAATGGTTCCTCGATCTAAGTCCAGATTTAAAAACTAAACTTAAGACCTATCAGCAAGAGCTGATTAAGTTTAATCGAACTGTAAATCTTGTGTCTCAGAAGAGCCTTTTTGTGTCTGATGCTCTTCATTTCGCGGACTCAATTTTAGCCTCAAGAATTATTTCTGAATCTAATCCCTCAATGGAGAAAATATATGACTTTGGAAGCGGAAATGGATTCCCAGGAGTGATCTTCGCTCTCTTGTATCCAAAAACCCAGGTTGTTCTTGTTGATGTTGATCAAAAAAAGTGTGAGTTTCTAATTCACCTCAAATCACTCTTCGACCTTAAGAACGTGACTGTCGAACAGAAGAACATCGAGAAGTACGAGGATAATTCCATTAAATTTGCAATGTGCCGTGGTTTTGCCAGTATTTCTAAGGTTCTTATGGCAACACGCAAGACTGTCGTTAAGGGTGGAGCCATTTATCATCTTAAGGGTGAAGAGTGGGGCATGGAGGTCAGCGAAATTCCGAGTCAGCTATGTTCGCTTTGGTCTCCATCGCTCGTGGGCGAATATAAACTTCCTGTCGGCGCAGTTAAATTCTCCATCGTTAAAACAGAGAAGAATAATTAGAGTTGATAGATGTTCCACGTGGAACACCTAGTGTCCGCCGCCCTCTGCCGAAGCTGGCGACTTTGAGTCAGCCTCAAACCCCAATTCAGACATTCGCTCCTTAACATCCCAATTTCTTTTGGCCTGTCGAAGTTTTCGCTCTGCTTGATATGACTCCCACTCACTCGGATTCGGCCAATCTTCACCGGTTTCGCGGGCCCTTCTATAGCTTTTTCTACTCTCTGCGGCACGCGACCTAATTTTAATTTCTAAATAAGCTACTTCTTGTTGTAGGCGCGTGACTCTTTCTTTTGACTCATAAAGCCGCTTGCGAGCGAATTTTATCTGGCCAGTTTGCGGAATTACCTCCGCAAGGGTTTGTTCGTGCCCCTCGAGAGTCTTTTTTTCTGCCTCCAGCGCTTGAGACGCCGAAGCTTTTCGGGAGTTGTAGTCTTGATAGACAGGATCCTTGAGTTCGGGATGTGGATCCGGCTTATTGCAGCCAGCAAGAAGGAAAAATAGAGGCAAAATAACGAATAATGTCTTCATAAAGCTGTGTTCCACGTGGAACATCGGTAAAAAGATAGAAAAACATTAGCCATAGTACAAAAAACTAGTCTTATCACTTGCATGTTTGAAAAAAATGCACGACTTTTGATGTTCAAGGAGGATTTATGGCAAAAACGATTTGCATAGCCAATCAAAAGGGTGGAGTTGGAAAAACAACGACATCAGTTAATCTCTCGTCGGCACTGGCTACTCTGGGCAAGAAGGTTCTCCTTGTCGACATGGATCCTCAGGGAAATGCTTCTAGCGGGTTAGGCATTAAGCGCTACGAAAGCCAAGAGTCGAATACCTATCATGTGCTCATCGGCGAAAAAACCTTAAGTGAGACTATTCAAAGCACCTCCAATGGCAACCTAAAGATTTCAACGGCTAATCCTGACCTGGTGGGGGCCGAAATTGAACTCGTGGATATGCCTCACCGCGAGTACCGCCTAAAGCAGGCGATTGCGACCGTTTCAGATCAGTTTGATTTTGTTATTGTCGACTGCCCTCCATCGCTTGGGCTTTTAACATTAAATGCGTTGAACTCGGCAGACAGTTTTTTAGTGCCTCTTCAATGTGAATATTATGCGCTTGAGGGGTTGAGCCAGCTTTTGAATACGGCGGGCCTAATTAAGAAAAATTTAAATCCTCAACTGCATATTGAGGGAATCGTGTTAACGATGTTCGATATTAGAAATAACTTGAGTCATCAAGTTGTGACTGAAATCAAAACCCACTTCGGCGAAAAAGTTTTTCAGGCCGTTATTCCGAGAAATGTTCGTTTGAGCGAGGCACCAAGTCACGGTCAATCCATCTTTGAATATGATGCTAAATCGATAGGCGCCATCAGATATTTGGAGTTAGCAAAAGAAGTTATCCAGAGAACAGATGAAAAAACGGCCCCAGAAAATGTTGAATCTGAAGAACAAAATCAATACGCAGGTGATCTAAATGTCTAATATTGTAACAGAATCATCAAACAAAAAAAAGGGTTTGGGTCGGGGATTAGGATCTTTGTTGGGTGGCCCCACGCCTGCGGAAGCTCCATCATCTAAACCAAATGTACAAACAAATACTCATACGACCGCGCCAGCCATGTCCGCCGCTCCAGTTGTTGCGACGCCCGTCGCCCCTCCCGTGGATACTGAGAGTAAGATTTGGAAGGTTGCGGTCGATAAACTTTCTCCCGGGGAGTTTCAGCCACGCAGAGCCTTTAATAAAGAAGCCCTTCAGGAATTGGCTCAATCAATTCGTGAAAATGGCATTTTGCAACCAATCGTTGCTAGACGAGTTGAATCGGGAAAACTCGAAATTATCGCTGGAGAGCGAAGATGGCGAGCAGCTCAGATTGCTGGCCACCACGAAGTTCCGGTTATCCTTAGAAATTACAATGATAAAGAGGCTCTTGAACTAGCGATTGTTGAGAATATTCAGCGCGAAGATTTAAATCCGATCGAAGAAGCAGAGGGCTATTCTCGCCTTATTGCTGAATTCAAGCTGTCGCAACAGCAAGTCGCAGAAAAGGTTGGTAAGGATAGAGCTACCGTTGCTAATGCTGTGCGCTTGCTCTCGCTGTCCCCGGAGATAAGAGAGTTTATTTCTAAGGGTGAGCTTTCTGTGGGGCACGCAAAAGTTCTTCTTTCTATGCCGGATATAAAAAAGCAGTTAGACCTGGCAAAAAAAGTTATGAATGAAAAGATGCCAGTTCGTAAGCTTGAAAAAATGATTCAAGCCATTATTAAGGGTAACGTAGAAGTTGAAGAATCAAAGTCTTTTGATTCGAATGTCACACAGCGCCTAATTACAGGGCTAAGTGAAGAGCTTCAAAAAATCATGGGGACGAAAGTGTCTATTGATTATTCGGGCACCAAGGGTAAAATAAACATTCACTTCTATTCCGACGATGAATTAACCAATTTGGTAGATAGGCTTAAAGAAGGATGGCAGTAGGAACTCCGATCGCACTTCAGGATGATTTATTAGCTGGTCACGTTACTGCAATACTTGACCAAGGAACTCATTTTGAGGGGCGTCTCAGCTTTGAGGGAACCGTGCAAATTGGCGGCGATTTCAAGGGGGAAATCTTTACTAAAGACACCATCGTTATTAACGAAGGTGCTCAAGTAAATGCTCAGGTCGAAGCTGACACCATCATTATAAGTGGCAGAGTTGAGGGAAATCTCTTTGCGCGACGCAGAGTTATTATGCACCCACCTGCAATCTTTAAGGGGACCGTCACCTCGCCCAGTCTTCGTATAGACGAGGGAGTGGTTTTTGAGGGCGCCTCCTATATGCCCAAATCTTAAGCATACGCAATCTCCGCGTATTTTGACCTTGACCTATTCCGGCCCCAGATGCTAACTCGAAGGTCAAAAAATCAGTAGGGATTTCAAGCAAATGGACATATTCGGACAACTCGGCATTAATGCCACGGCCGCTATTCAGTTCTTATTCTTCGCGATCGCCTTGATCTTTTTATCTAAGGTTGTTTTCGGGCCCTATGCCCATGCCTTAGAAGAAAGAGAAAGACGCACAAAGGGTGGAGAAGAGCTAGCACAAGAATTCCAAGGTAAATCAGTCGAACTGCAAACCACTTACGAAACTAAATCTCGCGAAGTGAATGCAGAAATTAAAGCAATCTTTGATGGCTCTAAGGCGGCTGCAAATAAAGAATACGAAACAATCGTATCGGCAACACGCGCAGAGGCGGAAAAACTTATTTCTCAAAATAGAGAAAAAATTACGACCTCAGTAGCTCGGGCGGCAACAGACCTAAAATCGCAAACAAATGTTGTGGCGATGGCGATCACGTCAAAATTATTAGGCAAATAAGATTTCGAAAGAGACGACAATGAAATTACTTGTAAGCTTACTCATTCTACTAACTCCTGCGGCACTAATGGCTGCTGGAGGTGAGCATGGTCACCATGACATCGAGGTTCCAAAGGTAGTTCTTTATCAGTTGATCAACGTGGTGTTGTTGGTTGCTGGTATCATCTACTTTACAAAAGATGCGATTGCTGAGTTCTATTCTGGCCGCAAAAGTGTTTACCTTGAAGCTGCCCAGCGGGCCGCATTTGCCAGAGAGCAGGCGGAAAAAGAATACGTTGATTTGAAAAATAAAATTTCAAATATTGAGGCGACTCGCGCGGAATCAATAAAAAAAGCACAAGAGCACTCTGAAGATGCTCGCAAGCAAATTCTTTCAGAGGCCGACAGTGTTTCTAGAAGAATTCGTGGTGAAGCGGAGCTAACGGCAAAGCTAGAGATTCAAAGAGCACAAAGAGAGCTGCGTGAACAACTTTTGGTGGACTCACTGTCTGCGGCGCGCATTGTCTTAACGAAAGACTTGGGACAAGCGGACCAACAAAAACTTCAAAATGAATTTATTAATAACATTGAGGTAGTAGGCCGATGAGAGTGAGCGAAATTTCCAAAAGATACGCAAAAGCTTTTTTGGCTGCAACAAAACAAAAGGGTGTCCATGTGGCAGCCCTTGCCGAACTAAAGGCAGTTGGCGCAGCGATGGTTGATGATACCAATGTAAAATCATTTTTCGAGAACCCAACTATTTCTGCCGAACAAAAAGCGAAGACGTTGAAGGCTGCATTCGCCGGAATGACTGTTTCTGACGAAACGCTTAACACTCTGGCGCTTTTGATCGAAAATAACCGATCAGAAATTATTGGCCAAGTGGTTTTAGCACTTCAAGAGCTGCTTGATACTGAAGAGGGTATCACGCGTGGCGAAGTTCGCTCTGCTCAGCCATTGTCTGCAGAGGCGCAAAAAACATTAGAAAATAAAATTGGCGATGTTCTTAAAAAGAAAATCGTACTGACTTTCAAGCAAGACCCGAAGCTGTTAGGCGGAGTGGTTGTTGACGTTGGTGGCTGGACTTTTGATGACAGCATCGACACTCACTTAAAAAAATTGAATGAAGAATTAAACAGGAGAGCCAACTAAAAATGGAAACACAAATTCGTGCTGATGAAATCAGTCGTGTTCTCAAAGAACAAATCAATCAATATAACAAAAAGGTTGAAGTAAGCGAAACTGGAAGCGTTCTTTCTGTAGGTGACGGGGTTGCTCGTATCTATGGTCTTGAGAATGTAATGTCAGGTGAACTCGTTGAGTTCCCGGGCGAAGTTTTCGGTATGGCCCTAAATCTTGAAGAAGGTCACGTTGGTGCCGTTCTTTTTGGTGAAGACCGGGAAATCAAAGAAGGCGACGTCGTTAAGAGAACGAAAAAAATTGTTCAAGTTCCCGTTGGTGAGGCTCTTTTGGGTCGCGTTGTTGACGGGCTTGGAAATGCTATCGACGGACGTGGTCCTATCGTTACGCCGCACTCTCGCGTTGTTGAAACAAAAGCTCCCGGTATCGTTTACCGTCATCCGGTAGAAGAGCCTCTTCAGACTGGCATCAAGGCAATCGACGCGCTTGTGCCAATCGGTCGTGGTCAGCGCGAGTTGATCATCGGTGACCGTCAAACTGGTAAAACGACTATTGCCGTTGATACGATCATCAACCAAAAAGGTCAGAACGTATTTTGCTTCTACGTAGCAATCGGACAGAAGCAGTCAACTGTTGCTCTTGTTGTTGAAAAGCTTCGTGCAGCGGGCGCTCTTGAGTACACTACTATCATCACGGCAAATGCCTCAGATCCGGCTCCGCTTCAATACCTTGCAGCCTACACAGGTACTGCAATGGCGGAGTACTTCCGCGATACTGGCAGACATGCTTTGATTGTTTATGATGACTTAACGAAGCAAGCGCAAGCTTATCGTCAGTTGTCTCTTCTTCTTCGTCGTCCTCCAGGACGTGAAGCTTACCCAGGGGACGTATTTTATCTCCACAGCCGTTTGTTAGAGCGTGCCTCTAAGCTTTCTGCTGAAAAGGGTGGTGGTTCATTGACGGCATTGCCGATCATCGAAACTCAAGCCGGAGATATTTCTGCTTATATCCCTACAAACGTGATTTCGATCACAGACGGTCAGATCTTCCTTGAATCAGATTTGTTCTACAAAGGTATCCGTCCGGCTATCTCTGTTGGTAAATCCGTTTCTCGTGTGGGTGGTGCCGCTCAGATTAAAGCGATGAAACAGGTTGCGGGTTCTATGAAACTTGAGCTAGCCCAGTTCCGTGCGATGGAAGCCTTTGCAGCTTTCGCATCTGACCTGGATAAGGCGACTCAACAACAATTGGCTCGTGGTCGCCGTTTAGTTGAGGTTTTGAAGCAAGGTCAATATCAACCGGTAAAAGTTGAAGAGCAGATCGTTATGATCTTTGCGGCTTCTAATGCCTTTGTTGATGAGTACCCAGAAACTGATGTGAAGAAGTATGAAAAAGAAGTCGTTGAGTTCTTGAAAAACAAGCACTCTGACATCTTGAAGACTATTTCTGAAAAGAAGACGATCTCTGACGACACGAAGAAGGCGCTTTTGGCGGCTCTGACTGAATTCAAGGCTATCTTCCAACCTTCTAACAAGTAATTTGGTGCTTAAATGGCAAGCTTGAAGGATATCCGGGCTCAAATCGAGTCCACAAAAAACACCCAGCAGATCACGAAGGCCATGAAGCTCGTGTCTGCAGCAAAGTTGAGAAAGGCGCAGAATAACATCGTTAATATGCGTCCTTACGCTCTGACTTTGCGAAAGGTGATTGCGGATATCGCTGTGACTAAAAAAGTATCGCATCCGTTTATGGAGAAAAAAGAACAAGTAAAGAACGTTTTACTTGTTGTAATCAGCTCTGACCGCGGACTTTGTGGTGCTTTCAACAGCAATATCAACAAATTTACAGAGGCCTATTACAAAGAGAATAAAGACAAACTCGAGAAAATTGACTTCTTATTCGTAGGCCGCAGAGCTCACGACTTTTTTGCAAGACGAAATATCAAGCCTGTTGATTATATCACAAAGCTTGATAAGGATATTTCTTATGAGTTGGCGTCGAAGGTCGCAGGTCGCGTGATGAATGATTACCTTGAGGGTAATTATGACGAAGTTCGTATCGTTCACAACGAATTTAAATCAGCGATTTCTCAAGTTGTTGTGTGTGAAACAATCTTGCCAATTGATCTTGGCTTGACGACTTTCAATACGAACACGGAAGTAGCGTCTGCCTCGCCATTCTCTGTCGATATGATTTTTGAACCTTCTCCAGAAGAAATCATTAAGCAACTTCTTGAAAAGCACTTCGATCTTCAAATTTACAGAGCAATGTCTGAGTCCGTTGCGGGCGAACATGGTGCTCGTATGAGTGCGATGGAAGCTGCGACAAACAATGCGCGAGAGATGATCAATAAACTCACGCTGACATACAATAAATTAAGACAAGAAAAAATTACTACAGAATTGACTGAAATCGTATCTGGCGCGGAAGCGCTTAAGTAGGGAGAACTGAATAATGGCATTCGGTAAAGTAAAACAAGTATTGGGTCCCGTAGTGGACGTAGAGTTTGAAGGCGGAGAACTTCCTGCCATTCAGTCAGCTCTTCGTGTAACAAATAAATTTATCTCTGAAACAGAGTTCAACCTAGTTCTCGAAGTTGCTCAGCACTTGGGTGACGGCGTTGTTAGAACTATCTCTATGGACCAAACTGAAGGTTTAGTTCGTGGCGAGAAAGTGAAGGCTTTAAACCAAATGATCACAGCCCCTGTTGGCCGTGGAGCTTTGGGTCGTATCATTAACGTCGTGGGTGAGCCTATCGACGAAATGGGACCGGTTGAAGCTAAAGAACATTGGGGCATTCATAGAAGCGCACCAAAATTTGAAGACCAAGCAACTTCAGCAGAAATGTTGATGACTGGTATTAAAGTTGTGGATCTTTTGGCTCCTTACGCAAAGGGTGGAAAAATCGGTTTATTCGGTGGTGCCGGTGTTGGTAAGACAGTTCTTATTCAAGAGCTGATTCGCAATATCGCAACTGAGCATGGTGGTTTCTCTGTATTTGCAGGCGTTGGAGAGCGTACTCGTGAAGGAAATGATTTGTGGCAAGAGATGAAGCAGTCTGGCGTTTTGGCTAAGACAGCTCTTGTGTTCGGTCAGATGAATGAGCCCCCTGGAGCACGTGCTCGTGTTGCCTTGACTGGCTTGACGGTTGCGGAATACTTCCGTGACGTAGAAAACCAAGACGTTCTTTTCTTCGTTGATAATATCTTCCGCTTTACTCAAGCTGGAGCAGAAGTTTCTGCCCTGTTGGGACGTATCCCATCTGCCGTTGGTTACCAACCAACTTTGGCGACTGAGATGGGTGCTCTTCAAGAGCGTATTACATCAACTAAAAAAGGCTCGATCACTTCGGTTCAAGCGGTTTACGTACCAGCGGATGACTATACGGATCCTGCTCCTGCAACGACATTTACTCACTTAGATGCAACGACAAACTTGGATCGTGATATCGCAGCTATGGCGATTTTCCCAGCGGTTCACCCATTGACGTCAACATCACGTCTTTTGGATCCAACTGTTATCGGTGAAGAACACTATAAGTGCGCTCGTGACGTTCAGTCATTGCTTCAGCGTTACCGTGAACTTCAAGATATCATCGCTATCTTGGGTATGGATGAATTGTCTGAGTCAGATAAACTTGTGGTTACTCGTTCCCGTAAGATCCAGCGTTTCTTGTCTCAGCCGTTCTTCGTTGCTGAGCAGTTTACGGGCTTGCCTGGTAAATACGTCGACATCAAAGACACTGTTAAAGGTTTTAAAGAAATTCTTGAAGGAAAACATGATGCTCTTCCAGAGCAAGCATTCTACCTTGTTGGAACTATTGAAGACGTTATCGAGAAAGCTAAGAAACTACAGGCTTAATGCTTGTAGTTCTTTAGGGGTGGCCTATGTTTAAATTGACGATCGTGACTCCAGAAAAAAGACTTCTTCTGAATCAAGAAGTTGAAGAAGTAACAGTTCCGGCCTTTGCGGGCGAACTGAATATTTTGGCTGGTCACGCGCCTCTTATCACAGCTTTGGAGACAGGCGTGATGAAGTGGAAACTAAAGGGCGAAACAAAGGAAGCCGTGGCTGCGATCAGCTGGGGTTATTGCCAAGTGAGTCCTGAGGGCGTGAATATCTTGACTGATATGGCGGATTTTCCTGAAGACATAAATCTTGAGGACACAAAGCAAGTATTGGCAAGTTCAGAACAAAAGCTTGCGAACGAGATTCTTTCAGACGAAGAGTGGAACTCTTTGCAGCGTGACGTTGCAAAGGCCCGCGCGAATATGGAAGTTGCTCCCGGCGCAAAGAAATAGTCGTTTTTAGAATTCGGATTTTTTATAACCCGCACTCAGAAATGACTGCGGGTTTTTTTTAGAAAGCCTCTTGTCCCGGGGGACTTAGAAAGCCGACAGTCTTTTCGTCCAAAATCTTCTGAAGATTCTGGGCGATTCTTTTTCCGGACTCTAAGTGATTAAAAGATAGCTGAACGACCTTATAGTATCCATTGTGATTTGGCACCCATCGTGGCGTACTCAAGTTCACAACCAACGTTTTCGCTTTCAAGCTTTTATTTAGGTCACCCGCAAACTGCGCAGTCCGGGGACCCGTAATTGCCAGAACAATGACGTCACATTTTTTAGAAAGCAGCCATTTTTTGAGCTCTCTGTGACTAAAATTTCCCACCAAGAGTCGTGAGGGTTCACGGCGCGCACGAGCCTTTTGAAAGGAGCTAATAAACTCTCGTGAGGGAGCAACTGTACATACTTTTTCCTGTGAACTTGGTTTGCGAACCTCGGCCAGAGGCTCCTCAGAGAATTTAGTGGCGACCTCCTCGCCTGTTAAAGACGATCCGAGATTGAAAGAGAAAATTTGCTCTTCGAGTTGAGAATAGCTTGGTGATGTCAGAACTGAGCCGGCAATCATAGACGGAATTGCAGGATCACGCTTGTAAGAGTTTGCAAAGGCCTTCACATAAAGAATGCGGCGTAATTTATTTCGAAGATCATCATCCGACAACTCGCCAGAACGAACGGCCCTCTTAACATACTCGAAGGCTTTTCCTTGATCTGCAAAAGACCAACTTAACATAACAACATCGGCACCGGCATTGAGGGCCTTAAGGGCGGCGACTTCTGGCCGAAGTAATTGCTTAGCCCCTTGCATCTGTAAGTCGTCAGTCATGACCAAGCCCTCGAACTTAATTTCATTGCGCAGAAGATCTGTGGAAATTTTTTTTGAAAAACTCGCTGGCTCACGGGATGGATCCAAGTGCGGATAAAGAAAATGAGACAGCATAAGCGCGACGGGTCTTCCAAGTTTCGCGTATGTTTTGTAAGGCACAAGATCGCGCGCATAGAAAGAGCTTGAGCTTCCGGAGTTCTCTCCGACGCTATTGTGGGGATCTGATTCTAAATTTCCAGTACCGGGAAAATGTTTTGCCGTTGGTATGACTCGCGCCTTAAGTAAGCCGCGAGAGTAAGCGGTGCCGATATCTTTAACGACTTCAGGATCTGGCCCGAAGGAACGAACACCAATGAAACTATGAGTCTTTGGATCAACAACATCTAGTACGGGCGCGAGGTTCATGTTGAAGCCGACTTCACGAAGAAAAAGACCCGTCTGATAGCCCATATCTTGTGCTAAAACTGTCGACTCAGTCTGCCCAAGTGCGAGCGCATTGGGTTGTTGTGGAAAAAGAGGCAGCCGAGAAACAGAGCCACCCTCTTGATCAATAGCGAGGAGAGGTGGGAGCTTTGAGTATTGAAAACTAAGGCGCACGAGCTCTTCATTCAGATTTTTTACTTGCGATAGACTGAGGATATTTCTTTTAAAAAGAAGAAAGGAGCCGGGCTTGTAGGTTTTGATATACTTCTTTAAGTCTGAGGTGACGGTTCGCTGCGGAAATCCAACGATAAAAAGCTGCCCGACCTTTTCTTCAACTGTCATCTCAGAGATTTTTTTATCGATAACACGTTCAATAGGCAAAGACTCGGCTAGTACAAAGTTGGGAATTAGAAGAAATAGAAGACTAAGGCTCAAATTCTTCCGAAATGTACTGATATACTTAAACATAAAGAAAGATTACCACTCGCATTTTTGTCTGAATAAGGAAGATTTGAGTTACAGCATGAAATTGCACCTTAGTCTGAGATCAAAGCCTCTCGTCGAGCTTTTATGCTTTATGGCCCTTTGTGCCCTAACGCCGTCGTGGTCTTTTGCTATTCCCGAAGACACGCCTTTAGTTGAGGTGCACTTTCCTCAAGATCAACTGGCCTCCTACAAAAATCGCAGAGAAGATCATGGGGCTTACTTTGGTATTCAATACGAAGTTCTTAAGTTCAAAAACTACATGTCCCCGATAGATAACCTGATGTATTCGGAGGTTTTCGGAGAATCAGAGATTCCACTAATGCGTGCCAATATCGACTACAAGTACAACTTCTCATTAGGATCTATCGCTTTGGGGGTAGATTTTGGAACAGGATCCGTTGAAGGCGGGGATAGAAAATTAGAAGTCACTAAATATGGTATCAATGCCCAATACGCTCTAGATAATATAGCAAATGAGCCCTATGTCGTTCCTTACCTAGGTCTGAACGTTTGGAACATCAACTTTTCAGAGACGAGTCCGACAGAATCTTTTTCAGGCACCACCCAAATGGGATTTAATTATATGATTGGCGCCCTCATACAGTTGAATTGGCTTGATTACGATACTGCCAAAAATGCGAGTTTCACCATGGGTCTCGAAAACACATATCTCGACGTCTATATTACGCAGTATATGACAACCGAATCGCCCGATGATCCCAATACCGAAACAGACTTTAGCTATGGAGCGGGATTGCGTCTTGAGTTCTAAAGAAGTCTCAGTAAAAGGTTTAACTCTTCATGAACCGTACTCCAAGAGATTGTGGAAAGCTTAATATTCAGTCGGTTGTCCGGAGTTAATGAATACTTCTTACTTTCTCGCACAGCCAAGCCTATGACGGCCTCGAGACTGATTTTAGTTTTCTCAGTAAAAATCAAAGAAATAGATTTCAATCCAGCACTAATGTCACGCACACCGAGCTCCTTACATTGCCGGCGAATGAGCATTAAGCCCATAAGATTAATGGCAGGATCGGGAATTGGGCCAAACTGATCACGCAGTTCTTCTTCGATGCGATCCAAATCTTCTGTCGATGTGATATCTGCAAGAGCCTTATAATATCCTAGGCGAATTCGAATATCTTTAATGTAGCTATCAGGAATCATCGCCGGAACGCGCAAATTTATTTCTGGATCAAGCTCCATGTCTTCGACTTTCTCGCCCTTAGCCTCCGCAATAGCCTCGTTTAAAAGATCCATATAGAGTTCGTATCCAACGGTGTTAACGTGTCCTGATTGTTCCTGTCCTAAAATATTTCCAGAACCACGCAGCTCCAGATCGTATTGGGCGATTTTAATTCCGCTACCAAGGGCCGTATTATCTTGGATAATTTTAAGACGTTCCTGCTGGTCTTTATCGAGCTTCTTGTTTCGCGGCATCATTAAGTAGCAATAAGCACGCGTCTTACTGCGACCAACACGACCGCGCAATTGATACAGTTGGGAAAGCCCAAACATATGAGCGCCATCAATAAACATGGTGTTCGCCCTCGGTACGTCCATGCCGGACTCAACAATTGATGTGCAAATGAGAACGTCAATTTCATGATTAAAGAAAGATAACATGGTTTTTTCAAGCTCATGCTCTTCCATTTGGCCGTGACCAATCCGAATGCGAGCCTCGGGTACGATCTGGCGAATTTCATCGGCGAGGCCGTAAATAGACTCGATCCGATTATGAATAAAATAAACCTGACCTCCGCGAGAAATTTCGGCGGTGATCGCTTTGCGAATAGTCTCTGGATCGAACTTTGTGACAAAGGTTCGTGTCGGCAATCGATCCACGGGGGCTGTATTTATAAGACTCAGATCTCGAATTCCCACTAGCGACATATTCAAAGTTCTTGGGATGGGAGTCGCTGACAGAGTCAGGGTGTCGACATGAGTACGAATTTTTTTAATTTTTTCTTTATGAGTAACGCCAAACTTTTGTTCTTCATCGACAATCAGCAGGCCCAGGTCTTTGTATTCAATACTGTTACCAAGAAGTTTATGAGTTCCAATGACGATATCAACGCGGCCCTCTTTTAGATCAAGCAAGGTCTTTTTGGTTTCTGCGGTGGAAATAAAGCGATTGAGCACGCGGATTTCAACCGGCCACCCAGCAAAACGTTTTTTAACAGTTTCAAAATGCTGAAAAGTTAAGACAGTGGTCGGCGCCAGGAGTGCGACCTGTTTCTGAGCTTGAATGGCAAAGAAAGCGGCACGCATGGCGACCTCTGTTTTTCCAAAGCCCACGTCTCCGCAAATGAGGCGATCCATGGGCTTGGTGCTACGCAGATCTTTTTGAATGTCGTTGATGGCACGATTTTGATCGGCAGTTTCCTCGTAGGGAAATCCATTTTCAAATTGGGAAATTTCATCTTCTTGAAACGGAAAGGCGGGTCGATGCATTTCAGCACGCTTGGCATAGAGAACCAACAACTCCGCAGCAATGTCCTTTACATGACCCTTAACTTTGAGCTTTGTTTTTTCCCAGGCGGTTCCGCCCAGCTTATCGAGAATACTCGTAGCGCCGCTGCCGGAAAACTTTTGCAATTGTCCGACTCGATAAACTGGCAAATAGAGTTTGTCTTTGTCTTTATAGCCGACCTGAATGTATTCCGACTCAACGCCGCTGATATTCATCAGCTTCAGGCCCTCGTAAACACCGATGCCATGCTTAACATGAACCACAAGATCGCCAGGCTTCAAATCACCAAAAGAAAGCCGTTTGGCATTTTTTTGAAAGTCTTGTGAGGCAGAAGTTTCGCGAGACCGTTGTTTTTTCCCATAGAAATCTTCATCACGAAGGAAGATGATTTTTTCTTCATCCAGACGCAAGCTTTCCGAAAGGGAGCGAGGAATTAGATGAATCAAAGAAGAGTTTTGGTCCTGCTCACTCAACCAAGAGTCCCACTTATAGTCTTCAACACCCGGCTTAGAGGCCTTCAGATCTAGTTTTTCAAATACATGGGAGAGTTTTTCAGCCTGAGTCTGATTCTTCGCACCAATGAAAATTCGATATCCATCATTCTTCCAACGATGAAGTTTATTGGCGGCGGCTTGAATCCAAAGATCCGTACCTACGGCATTACTTAGCGACAGATTCGTAAAATCCTGCGTCAATGAGGTTTTATACTCAACCGCGGTGTCATTCGAGTCTTCGGTATCGAAGTACTCTAAAGATGAAAAATAGATCGAGCGAGAGCCCTCTGGAAATGCCAGGGCTTCAAAGCTTTGATACAGGTCTTCAATGGGTGGTCGTATCACATGGGTGTCGCTGCTTGAGAAATCATTCTTGAGTTCAGCAAAGAACTCGTCTGCGCAGCGAGAGATTTCCACGGGATCTAAGAAGTGAATATTAATAGCGCCGGGAAAATGGTCTAACGGACTAGCGAGCTCGCCATAAAAGTAAGGCAGTAAAAATTCGATTCCAGGAAAAGAATTTTTTAAAACTAAAGAACGCAGAAGCTCGTCGGCTTCGGCCTTTTCGACAGGTCGATTTTCAATCGACGCGCGCACTTGTTGCAATAGGCGCTCATGGGTCTCATCTCTAAAAAGGTACTCACGCGCGGGTGTTAAAAAGAAAGATTTTACTTCATCCGAAGAGCTGCGCTGATCGTCCACGCTAAAGTGGCGAAGGCTTTCAACCTGGTCGCCAAAAAGATCAATTCGAATTGGCCGGCATTCGGTGGGAGAAAAAACATCTACGATTCCGCCACGCAAAGCAAACTGCCCTTTGTCTTCAACCATTGGCGCAGCGTCGTAACCGAGGGAAAGAAAGTATTCGGCTAAGTTATCGGGAAGCTCCGAGCCGACGCGAATTTCACGGCACGTAGTTTTCAAAATTGACGGCGGCAGTGTTTTTTGCATCAGCGCGTCAATCGGGGCGATGAAGACTTCACCAGGCTTCGAGGTCTGTGCTTTGAAATGAAACTTCACTCTCTCAGCTAGAACCTGACTATTTGGATACAAACTTGAATAGGGAGAAACATCAAAGGCAGGCAGCAGAGTAGCCTGACGGAGTGGGTCAAAAAAATGAATAAGCTGCTGAAGAGCCAGGGCTTCATGCGAACTTCCAACAACAACAAGATGCGGTAAGCTGTTGATAACTTTAGAATATGTTTGAGACAAAAAGTATGCAATCGCCAGCGGCGAAGACGCGCCAGTGACTTGAATTTTACCTTGAGATGTTTCCAAGACTCGATCCAAGATGGACTCGAGCCGAGTGTGAGTCATTTCCGCATTCATTTTAGAGATCCGATGTTGCCACGGGTAGGGCCTTGTTTCCATTCATATTTCTTGGTTTTCCGACACTCAATGTATATAACTATCTAATTGAAATCCAAATAATAACGACAACTTTGGAGGGTCTGTGCCACTCGGTGGGATTATATTCATCGTCATATTCATCGCCCTGTTCGGCGGCTTCTTGCTATTTCTTGCGTCCAAGACGGGAATCAAGAGAACTTACCATCCGGTAAAGTACGAGCCATACGAATGCGGTATTCCCGGAATTGAAAAGAAAGACACGAAAGTTTCTGTTAAGTTTTATCTTACGGCAATTCTCTTCATTCTTTTTGATATTGAAATCATTTTTATGTACCCATGGGCCATTACCTTCCGTGAATTCATTTCCTCTGGTGATGGCACGGTTGTGTTTGCTTCGATGTTGATCTTCCTTGGGATTTTCATCTTCGGGCTGTTCTGGGAAGTAAAATCAAAAGCATTGGAATGGGATTAATTCATGGGAAAAGATGTCTTTGAGATAGTCGTCAACGGTATCAAGCTGGTGTTGATTTTTTTGATGATGGTTCAGGCTGTGCCGATATTAGTTTGGTTGGAGCGTCGTGGGTCTGCATTTATTCAAAATCGTTTTGGACCAAATCGTGTGGGTCCTTTGGGTTTGATGCAGCTCCTTGCGGATGCGGTGAAGTTCTTATCTAAAGAAGAGTTCGCGCCAGATGCTGCAAAAAAGTTTCTTTATTATGCAGCACCTGTATTTGCACTTATTCCGGGCGCAGTAGCTTATTCTGCAATTCCTATGTCGACGCCGATCATGGTGGACACCTTTGAAATGTTTGGTTCGAGCTGGGGTCCTTACACGTTCTTAGTTCAGGGCTATGAAATCGGCATTGGAATTGTATTCATTCTGGGCGTTTCTTCATTAGCAGCCTATACAATTTTGATGGCGGGATGGGGATCTGGAAACAAGTTTTCCCTAATGGGTGCTTTGCGAGCCAGTGCGCAAACAGTTTCGTATGAATTAGCTTTGGGTCTGTCTATTGTCGGCATCATCATGATGTTTGGAACTTTCAATTTAACGGAAATGATCCAGCTTCAGCAGGGACCCTTAAGTTTTAATTTTATGGGTCATCATATTGTGACAAACTACCTGCCAAATTGGGGAATCTTTTTCCAGCCGTTGGGGGCCCTTTTGTTCTTCACGGCGGCCTTTGCAGAGTCCAATCGTCTTCCCTTTGACTTAGCTGAGGGCGAAGCAGAGCTGGTCGCGGGATTCCACACTGAATACGGCGGCTTTAAGATGCTGATGTTCTTCATCGGAGAATACAGTCACATGATGATCGCATCCGGTTTGATGGTGACATTTTTCTTTGGCGGCTATGCGATTCCATATGTCAGCGTTGATCAAGTTCAGCAGTGGACGGCGTCTTTAACGGATACCGCAGCGGGTGCAAGCGCCTTAACGGCCTTAATTCACTTTTTGGTTTATAATATGAAGTTCGGAATTTTCTTGTGGATCTTTATTTGGGTTCGTTGGACTTTGCCGCGATTTAGATATGACCAACTTATGGATCTTGGTTGGAAGACGATGTTGCCATGGGCTCTGTTTAACACCATCGCCACGGCCTTTATTATCTATTTGGCATCTTTCTAAGGAGTTTATCAGTGACTGCAGATGCATTTCTATTTTGGTTTTTAGCGATTGTAACTCTGGTTAGCGGATTGAGCGTTATTCTACAGGCGAATCCGATTTATTCGGCATTGAGCTTGGCGATGGCAATGGTCGGAATATCAGCCCTTTTTATAACCCTGAATGCCTACTTTATTGCGGGTGTACAGCTGATTGTTTATGCAGGCGCCGTTATGGTTCTGTTCACCATGGTTATCATGCTCTTTGACTTAAAGCGGGACCTTCATGCCTTCACGGCGGGCAAGATAACAGGAGCGATTAAGATTGCGTCTGTTGGACTGTTGGCTGGGTTAGTTGTGGGCGCCATTAAGTTCACGGCCGATCTCTTGATTGAAAAAACTCAAGACAATCCCGTGATGGTCGGAACGGGAATGGAAACGACCAAGGTTCTGGGGCATAACTTGTTTGTTAAATATGTATTTGGCTTTGAAGCTCTTGGCGTCTTGTTGCTTGTGATTGCAGTTGGTGCGGTCGCACTTGCGCGCAGTAAAGGTGGAACTCATGAACAGTGATATCATTAACAATATCGGCCTTTCGCACTATCTTGTGCTTTCAGCCCTGCTTTTTGTAATGGGAATGGCCGGAGTTCTTTTAAGAAGAAATATCATCGTTTTGTTGATGTCGATTGAATTGATGTTGAACTCTGTGAATCTGACATTCATTGCTTTTAGCAAATACCTTGGACTCATCGACGGGCACATCATGGTGTTCTTTGTTATGACTATTGCCGCCGCAGAGGCGGGTGTGGGATTGGCTTTGGCGGTTTCGATCTTTAAACGATTTAACGAAGTGAATATTCGCTTCTTTGAGCACTTGAAAGGATAGGGAGCCCAGATGAACCATGCTGTGTTAATGGCCCTTGTTATTCTAAGCCCTTTTGTTGGCTTTTTGATCAATGGCTTTCGCTATAAAAAACATTCTGCCAATGTGGCAGGTACGATTGCTACAGTCGCTGTCGCAATTTCTTTTATTTGCTCTGTTGTACTGGTTTCGGAAATTGTCTTGGCTGAAGCCGAGTTTCGCAGAATTTCTGTCAGTTTCTTTGATTGGATCGCCCTCGACAAGCTGAATGTCAGTGCCGGGTTTGTGGTTGATCAAATTAGCGCCATTATGATTTTGATAATCACTGGCGTTGGAACCTTGATCCATTTGTTTTCGATAGGCTATATGCATGAAGACAAGGGAGTGGCGAAATACTTTGCTTACTTAAATCTTTTTATCTTCAACATGTTGCTTTTAGTTTTGGGTGACAATCTGTTGGTGATGTTTGTGGGTTGGGAAGGCGTTGGTCTTTGTTCTTACCTTTTGATCGGCTTCTGGTTCTCGGACTCAGAAAAAGCGGCTGCAGGGATGAAGGCCTTTATTACAAATCGTATTGGAGATGCGGCCTTCCTTCTGGGGATGTTTGCTCTTTTCATGACTTACGGAACATTAAACTTCCAAGAGTTAAACGCTTTGGCACCGACTCTTGTTGAGTCGTCTTGGTTGGGTGCTGCGACCCTCGGTACTTTGTTTTTATTTATCGGTGCTACTGGAAAATCAGCGCAGATCCCACTTTATGTATGGTTGCCTGATGCGATGGCGGGCCCAACTCCGGTCTCTGCTCTGATCCATGCCGCGACAATGGTTACTGCGGGCGTCTATATGATCGTTCGCCTGAATCCAATGTTTATGGCGGCCCCGAATACAATGATGGTCATCGCTGTTATCGGAGCGACGACAGCGCTTTTGGCGGCTGCGATCGGCATGACCCAATGGGATATTAAAAAGGTTTTGGCTTACTCAACAGTTTCCCAGTTGGGTTATATGTTCTTAGCCTGCGGTGTCGGCGCCTTTGGAGCAGCGATGTTCCATTTGATGACGCACGCATTTTTTAAGGCTTTGATGTTCTTGGGCTCTGGCTCAGTGATCCATTCAATGCACGGCGAACAAGATATTCGCAAAATGGGCGGACTTAAAAAGTATATGCCTATTACCCACATCACCTTTATGTTGGGTTGGGTAGCGATCATCGGCATGCCGCCGTTTGCTGGGTTTTTCTCTAAGGATGAAATTTTAGCTTATACCTTTAACTCTCCACTCGGGTCCCCAATTCTTTGGGGCGTGGGAGTGCTTGGCGCCGTGATGACGGCTTTCTATATGACACGACTTATGGCCCTGACCTTCTGGGGAAAAAGCCGTGTTCCAAAAGAAATTCACCCACATGAATCGCCGGCCCTAATGACCATCCCACTTGTGGTTCTCGGGGTTCTTTCGGTTATCGGCGGTTGGATTGGTGTTCCACATGTTATCGGTGAGGTTTTCGGCCATATTCCAAATGTTTGGGAGCATTGGCTAGAGCCTTTGATTAAGCCGATCCCAGGCTGGGTTGCGATTGATCATACGACCGAGTGGGCGTTGATGGGTGCATCCGTTGGTTTGGCTCTTATTTCTGCTGCATTAGCTTATCACTTCTATGTGAAGTCGCCAGAGACTCCGAAAAAGTTCACCGACAAAATTCGTCCGGTATATACTTTTGTATATAACAAGTATTTTGTCGACGAAGCCTATTTTGGTTTCATCATCAACCCATTGGTAAATCTAAGTCGCAATACTTGGTACTATGTAGACGTACGCTTTATCGACAAGTGCACGTTCTGGGCTGCTGATCTGGTGCGCGGCATGGGCTCTCTTGCGAAATCTTTGCAGACCGGAAATATGCAACAATATGCGATGTACATCGGCCTGGGTGTCGTTGTTGTCCTGTCCTTTGTGATCATGAGGTAATTATGATTTTAAGTAGCATTGTTTTTCTACCTCTCTTGTTTGCCGTTATTGTGGCTGTGTGGCCCAAGGAAAGCTCCATTCGTCATTTGGCGTTGGGACTCTCCATTATTGAATTTGTTGTGAGCCTTGCGATTTTCCAAAGATTTGATGCCAGCTCTGCAGGTTTGCAGATGGTGGAAAAATTCATGTGGATTGATCGATTTGGCATTCAATACTTTTTAGGTGTTGATGGAATTTCCTTGTGGTTGGTTTTATTGACGACCTTCCTTACTCCGATCACTTTGCTTGCAAGCTGGAATTCAATTGATAAACGTATAAAAGGTTTTCACGTTTGTATGTTCATCTTGCAGACGGCCATGCTGGGTACTTTCCTTGCGATGGACGCTATCTTCTTCTATGTCTTCTGGGAACTTTCACTTGTTCCGATGTATTTCATGGTTGGAATTTGGGGTGGTGCAAATCGTATCTACGCAACGGTTAAGTTCTTCATCTATACCTTTGCGGGTTCTGTAATGATGCTGGTTGCGATCATTTACATGATGTATTTAACTCAAGAAGCAACGGGCACTATGAGTGCAAGTCTATTGGACTTCTATAGACTGCAGATTCCTTTTGTCGGCGGCACGTTCTTTAGCCTTCAAACCCTGTTGTTTTTTGCATTTGCGGTTGCCTTTGCAATTAAGGTTCCGGCATTTCCAGTTCACACCTGGTTGCCAGACGCTCACGTCGAAGCGCCTACGCCAGGATCCGTTATACTGGCGGGCGTAATGTTGAAGATGGGCACCTACGGATTTATGCGATGGGTAATTCCACTTTTTCCAGAGGCTGCTGACTACTGGGCTTGGCTCTTTATGTTGATCGGTGCCGTAGGCATTATTTATGGTGCCCTTGTCGCCATGGTTCAACCGGATGTTAAGAAGCTCGTGGCTTATTCTTCGGTATCTCACATGGGTTATATTTTACTTGGCCTGTTCGCATTTAATACCTACGGAATGGCGGGTGGTTTATACCAAATGCTAAATCATGGTATTTCTACCGGCGCCCTGTTCATTCTTATCGGAATGATTTATGAAAGAACACACTCTAGAGAAATTTCTAAATACGGAGGCCTAGCGGGCGTCTTACCTATCTACACGGTATTCTTTTTTATCGTAACATTGTCCTCGATCGCTGTTCCAATGACGAACGGTTTCGTAGGCGAGTTCTTGATTCTTTTAGGTACTTACGAGGCAAATCCTGTTGTGACTTACTTCGCAGTCAGCGGAGTTGTCTTAGGCGCGGTTTATATGCTCTGGATGTTCAAACGCATGTTCTTTGGTCAAGAGGGTGAGTTGGTGAACGATAAACACCATCCGCTTAAGGACTTGAACTGTCGTGAAATTGCAGTGCTGGTGCCGATGGTCGTTTTGATCTTCTGGATGGGTTTGTTTCCAAATAACTTTTTGGACTATTCAAAGGCCAGCATCGACTTTCTGGTGAAGAATAAAAATAACTACAACCTTACAATCGTAGACCCTCATGCCGGAAGACCTCTACAGGCACAGGGAGGTAACTAATGAGCTCCGTAGTCGCTATGAGTGATATCCTTTTAGTTTCCCCGATGATCGCTATTTTCTTAGCGAGTCTAATTCCTATTACGATGAAGGTTTTGCGCGGCAATCGTGAACAGCCAGCTATGGTGACACTTACTCAGGCCTTGATTGGTTTGGTTGTAGGCGTGGGTCTGTTGGTTGTTTTTGGTGGAGCCGGAAAAACGGCATTCAATAACGGATTGGTTTTTGATGGCATTACCCAGTGGATGGGCGTGATTGCGCTGGTCGCTGCCGGCGCTTCGTTGGTTATGATGTACGAAAACCCAGCAACGACAGGTCGCCAGTTTTCAGAATTAATATTCTTGGCGATGAACTCTGCTGTGGGAATGTTAATTTTGGTTTCAGCAGTTGACTTGCTGATGGTCTTTATCGGCCTAGAGCTTATGTCGCTTTCGCTCTATCTGATGATCGCGATGAGTAATGAAGAAAAGCTTTCCAAAGAGGCGGCCCTTAAGTATTTCGTATTGGGATCATTTGCTTCAGCGATCTTCCTTTATGGTGTGGCATTTATTTTTGGATCTACTGGTGGGACAAATATTCTTGGTTTCATGGGTCAGGCTGCAGAGCTCGTTCAGACAAGCCGTTTATTTCTTTTCGGCATCTCCTTTGTTATTTTAGGCTTTTGTTTCAAGGTTTCAATTGCGCCATTCCATGCTTGGACGCCGGATGTGTATCAGGGCGCGCCCACTCCGCACTCTGCGTTCATGGCCACTGCCGTAAAGACTGTATCATTTGCAGCCTTTCTTAGAATCATCGCGACGAAGTCATTAGTAGGATCTGACTACCTTTTTGAAATGTTGCAGTGGTTGGCAGTCGCGACAATGCTTATTGGTAATACCGCAGCGATCTTACAGAACAACTTCAAGCGCATGATTGCTTACTCTTCGGTGGCCCATTCGGGTTACTTATTGATTGGTGTTATCACCGCTGGGGTGAGTGATAATGGTGTGTTCGGCGCTTCGGGAGTAATTTTTTATCTTTTGAGTTATGGGCTGATGACTTTGGGTGCTTTTGCTATTGCCAGTATGTTGGAGCGCTCAGAAAATCACGTCGTGAATATCGACGACCTTGCGGGCCTAGCGAAGCAACGTCCTCTTTATGCACTTTGCTTGACGATCTTTTTACTTTCATTAGCAGGAATTCCGCCGACTCTTGGATTTTTCGGAAAGTTCTACCTTTTCAATGCTGCCATCGGCGAAGGCCTTTTGTGGTTGGCAATTTGGGGTATGATTAGCTCTGTGATTGGCGTGTATTACTACCTTCGTCCTGTTGTGGTCATGTACATGCGCGAGGGCGAATCAGATGTTGCGACACACTCATTAAGTGCAACAACGGTAACGGCTGTTGTCTTGGCCGTGGCCATCGCCTTGCTTGGTTTTGTTTCCGGACCTATTTTCTCTGCTGTTGAAAAAAGCCTTAGCTAAAATAATGAGTATTAGCATTTTCATAAATCAAAGGCGGGTGAACCCCGCCTTTTTTCGTTAGGCTAGGGAACTGAAACTTTCTAGCCAGCGTCGCTAGGCTCATCCTATAATTTACGCATGAATCTAATAGATCTTTCTATCAAGCGGCCTGTATTTGCTTGGGTTTTGATGTTCGGCCTTATTGTCTTTGGGGCTATTTCTTTAAATCGCATGGGTATTAGTCAGATGCCCGATGTCGACTTTCCCGTGCTTAATATTTCCATAACCTATGAGGGGGCAGCACCCGAGGTGGTCGAGTCAGACCTCATAGATCCAATCGAAGAAAAGCTTTTGTTGATTGAGGGTATTCAAGAAATGCGCGCTAGCGCCAGCCAAGGATCGGGACGAGTAACTCTATATTTCGACATCAATCGAAACGTCGATGTGGCTCTGCAAGAAGTGCAATCAGCACTAAGCCAAATTCGCCTTCCCGTTGGAATAGATCCGCCGGTGATCAGAAAACAGAACCCAGAAGAATCTCCGATACTTATCGTATCGGTATTTGGTACGGGCCCTTTAAAAGACATGCTTGCGTGGACAGATAATTATCTTCTGGATCAACTTCGCTTTTTACCAGGCGTGGGTGAAGTCAACATTGGAGGATTTAGCGCGAGAAACTTGCGCATCTGGATCGACCCTAAAAAACTTGAAAGCTATGATCTTAGTATCTCTGACATCGTTGAAACATTGAGGTCGCAGCACTTAGAGAGTGCTGCGGGTCAACTTGTGGAGGGCGAAAGAGAGCTTCGCCTGCGATGGTTGGGAGAGGCCACGAACCCAGACGAAGTTCAGAACATTCGAATATTGAAACGAACAAGTGGTGCCATCACCTTTAATCGAGTTATTCGAATTAAAGATATCGCGAGGGTCGAAGACGGTCTCTCTGATATTCGCAGGGAAGCCCGAGTTGACGGGAAAGAAGCCATCGCCCTGGCTATTCGGAAGCAACGGGGCACGAACGAAGTAGAAGTCGCAAAACTTGTACGGAAAAAACTTGAAGAAATCAAAGGACAATTTCCAAAGGGCTACAATTATCGAGTCAATATAGACTACACGAAGTCGACAGAGGCGACAGTTGATCTGACGATTGAAAAACTTTGGGTGGCAGCGGTCATCACAATTCTGGTTTGTTTCTTTTTCCTCGGCAGCATTCCAGCCGCCGTAAACATTCTGTTCTCCATTCCCGTTTCCATTGTAGGAACTTTTACAGTTCTATATTTTTCAGGGTTCACGTTAAATCTATTCACTCTCTTAGCCCTGACACTTGCAATTTCAATTGTGGTGGACGATGCCATCATGCTTTTAGAAAACATTGTTAGGCACCACAGAATGGGGAAATCAGCTCGCAAAGCGGCGTCGGATGGCGCTAAAGAAGTGCTGCCCGCAGCAATTGCCGCAACAATGGCAGTTATAGCCGTCTTCTTGCCAGTAATTTTCATGGACGGAATTATCGGAAAATTTTTCTTTCAATTTGGCGTGACCATGAGTGCCGCTGTGTTGCTGTCTTTGCTCGAGGCGGTCACGATTACGCCCATGCGTTCGGCGGCGTTCTTGAGCAGCTCACCAAAAGAATCAGGATTTGAAAAAAGGCTAGATCACACTTTTGAAAGGCTTGCCGAACTTTATCACAAAATATTGGTTCACACTCTGAACTGGAAAATTGGAGTGGTGTTGGTTTCTTTGGCCCTGTTTGCATCATCGTTGATGCTAATTTCTAAAGTTCGGCAGGAGTTCGTACCGGACCAGGATCAGAACATTATAACGGTGAATGCTCAAACGGCCCCCGGGTCGTCGCTAGAATACACCAGTGAGATTGCAAAGAAGTTCGAAAGAATTGTTTCAGAAGATAAAAATGTAGAGGGTTTCTTTGTCTCTGTTGGTGGCGGTGGAGGAAACTCAGAGGTGAATCAAATATTCATGCCCCTTTCGTTAACGGACAAAGAAGCTCGTAAAATGAATCACAGAGAAATCATGAATTCATTAAGAGAAAAATTTAAAGAGATCAAAGGTGTTCGTGTGAGTATGGGCGACGTTTCGACTCGCAAACTGACCTCGGGACGGAAGAACCCTATTGCGATCAATATTCGTGGCCCCGAGCTGTCCGTTTTAGAACAAAAGGCTGATGAGGTGATGGAACGCCTTGAAAAAGAGAATCTCGGTGTGGACATGGATAAGGACTATCGCGCTGGCATACCAGAGCTGATTGTAAAACCAGATCGTATAAAAATGGAAAAGCGCGGTGTCTCGATTGATTCGGTTGGCGCAGTTCTTCAGGTCGGAGTCGGTGGCTATCGCCAAGGTCGATTTACCGGGGACGGGCGTCGCTATGATATACGTTTTAAATTTCCCGAAGGAACAATCCGCTCGAGCAAGGATCTGCAAAAGCTTAAAGTTAGAAATATTGCAGGAAATTTAATTCCACTTTCTGAGCTGGTGAATATCGAGGAGCGCAAAACTTCCCAAGCCATCAATCGCGTAAACCGACAGCGTGCAATTTCAATTTATGGAAATTTAGCACCGGGACAGTCGCAGTCCGTTGTGTTGAAAAAGGTTGAGCAGTATACAAAAGAAATGCTGCCCACGGGATACTCCTATGCTCTGGAAGGAGCCTCTGCGGGCTTTGCAGAATCCTTTGAAAGCTTAATAACCGCATTAGTGGTCGGCATCTTGGTCGCGTACCTGATATTGGCGGTGCAGTTCAATTCGTTCATCCATCCCATTTCAGTTCTAGTGGCCCTGCCGTTTAGTGTTACTGGGGCCCTCATTGCTCTTTGGGGTTTTGATGTGTCGTTGAATCTTTTTAGCTTTATCGGACTTATTGTCTTAATGGGAATCGCTAAGAAAAATTCAATTCTATTAGTGGAGTTTACCAATCAAGTTCGCTTGCGAGGTGGTAGATCACCTCGAGAGGCTCTGATCGAAGCTTGTCCGGTACGGTTGCGACCCATTCTTATGACGTCCGTAGCGACGGTCGCCGCGGCAACTCCGCTGATTTTTGGTTCGGGAATGGGCTCTGAAACCCGATTGCCTATGGGATTAGCTATCATCGGGGGAACGATTGTCTCGACCGTACTGACCCTGTTTGTGGTGCCGGCACTTTATTTGGTTTTAACAAAAATCGAAAGTCGTCATGGAATTAAAGAACGCGAGATCGAGTAGGACCTCGCGTAAAAGAACCTTAGATATCGTAATGTCTTAGAACATTGACTGCCGATTTAAATCCAATTCGCACGATACGCGCTAGAATTGCTGGATTTAGACTGAAATGATCGACAAAGAACATCTCATAATTTTGCGGACGTGGGGCAATATAAATATAGTCGACACTGGGCTTGAAGTTCACACGTTGCTTAATGATTTCAAGTAACTTCTCGCGGTGCTCTTCAGGCAGGTTTTCTTTTTTGAAATATCCATCTACGGCATTATAAATCGCTTTGATGTCGGACTTGTACTGAATGTTCTTGGCGATCTTCTGCTGCACCACTTGATAAAGCGCCTGATTTAAGATCAGGGGGATTCCGTGATTGTGCAACGACCCCATTTCTTCGGTGAAGTGATAGGGCTGGATCGAACAAGATGAAATTACTAAATCAGCCCCATTATCGGCGGCAATATGCGTAGAAAGTGTGTCGCGGATCTCACCATCATAATAGAAAAGCTCTTTGCCGTCGGGTCGCTTTATTCCATAGGGTGCAAAAACAGGTGGTAAGGAGGTTGAACAGGCAACGGCATCACTGATAGTGGCGTAGTTAATGTACTTTGTGTCTTCAGTTTTATAAGACTCAGGGAAGTTTCCGAAGATAGCTTTGCGTGTATGATTCAACTGGGTGCCTACAATAAAGAGCTCCACGCCAAGGCGTGCGAAGTCATTATCCAGCAAAACTTCCTTACGAAGGTAACCTTCCATTCCTTTGGTCGAAAAAAGCCCGTTCAGTTTTAAACCATTTTTAAGTAGAGACTCAAAACCACCGCTTACTAAGGTCTTCTCCATTAAGGTGCGAGGAATAAACCTCAAGAGTCCACTGGAGTTCAAGTTGAAGATATCACGGTAGCTGATTGGCTTTAGATAACGGAGGTCTGACTTCTCAAAACTCGGACTGTCGCCAGAACCCACTTGAAAAGCATTCACTAAAGACTCAATTGAGTATCCAGCAGCAAGAATAGCGGCCACAAAGGCCCCAGCACTGGATCCGACATAGAGCTTTATAGTAAGGGGTTCGTCGTTAGGACTATTCTGACGCACCATCTCCTTGGTTCCGCCAGCAAACTTGAATCCCTTTTCTTGTAAAGCCAAGCAAACGCCAATATGAAAGGCTGCGGCTTTGATTCCGCCACCGCTTAATACTAGGGCCACCTTTTTTTTGTCTCTAATTCGCATAAGTAAGTTAAGTATCGGTTTTCTCATAAAAAGGAGCAAAGAGTTCTTTCGTTTGCGGCCATTTGACCACGACAAAAGATTGCCTAGTCAGACCAAGGTCCAGTAAAAACACGTGACTAGGCGCTGAATAACCAGACTGAAGTCCTGAATTTTGTTGAATTAGGATAGTTACTCACACAAACTTTGACAGACTGAAGTCGTGTGATAACTTTGACTACGCAGGCTGCTTAGGCGACGAAAGTCGCTTGGGAGCTTGAAAAGAGGAATTAATGACAGTTGAGGCGAATGACTCTTGGCTACCGTTAACGGACTACTCTACTAAACATAAGATTAGTGTGAGTACCCTACGTCGCAGGATCAAAAACCAAGACATCAGATTCCAATTTGAAGACGGAAAGTACTTCATCATGGACGAACCGGTGGGTACCCATCAAAGAGTACATCGCCCCTCCCAAGAAAGCGAAAATGCTTTGGTGGGTGCTCATCAAGGAATGATGAAAGGTAGTGAAGCTATGGCTCAAGACCTGAGTGAGAAGTCAGTGAAGGTAAATAAGGACGAGCCGATTCTAACGGCCGCCAATAAGCTTTTAAACGAGCTTAAAAAAGCCTACACACAGATTCTTCAAGAAAAGGAAGAACAGATTTTTCAACTTAAAGGAGAAGTCGCGGACCTAAAAACATTGGTCCGAGTTCTTGAGTCAGACAACGACCGTCTTCGCCAACTGTAAAAACAGGGCGCCCGAGGCCCTCCGTTCCTCCCGGGGGAAAAGGTACGCCGTACCTTTTTGGTGTGCGCCGCGCAAAACCGAAGCGCGGACCTTCATATAATCCGAAGCAAAAGAGATTTCCATAAGAGTGGTACACGGGTTTTGAATGGCTTATGCCACGAAAAAAAACTTACCGAACTGCCGATCTTCCATACCACGTAACTGCCAGATGCTCGAACAAAGAATGGTTTGAGATTCCGCTCGATAAAGTCTGGGAAATATTTTCGAACTACCTATGGTTCATTTCAAATGCCTACAAAGTTCGAATTCATGCCTTTGTTTTGATGGACAACCACTTCCATCTTTTAATCCGTACGCCGGAAGCCAATATTGATGAGGCCATGAACTATCTTTTGAGAGAGGTGAGTAAGGCAATTGGGAGGGAAACCGGTCGAATTAATCAGATATTCGGCGGACCCTACCATTGGACGACAATTAAAAACTCGATTCACTACCAACATGTATATAAATATATTTATCAAAACCCAGTACAGGCTGGGATCTGTCTGAAGGTAGAAGACTATCGTTTTAGTACAATTCGGGGTTTGCTTGGCAAAGATAGAACAATTATACCGGCCGTCGATAACCTTTGTTTGGTTCAAGATGTCTATAAACAGCTTCAGTGGCTAAATACAGGCTTTGAGGAGGAACATAAGACTTCAATTAAGAAAGCGTTAAGGCGTAGGGAATTTCAGTTTCCCAGAGCAGATAGAAATGGAGCAAAAAACTTCCTAGAAACTCATGTCGTATAGATTGATTTAGAACAAGGCGGACGACTCGTCGCACACCAAAAAGGTACGGCGTACCTTCTGAAAAAGAAAAAGGACCGCTTTCGCGATCCTTTGACTTTAGGGAGGGGCGATGAACAGTTTAAGTCCCTCGGTTCGACGCACATACCAGCACAGTGAGCCGGGTCGAGGGAATTAAGCCGCCAAATTTTTCGACTTTTTTGGATCTTTCTTCGAAACTTGGCGTTTGTCGTTTCCTGACGCCGAGATAGATCTATCGAAGGTGACCGCGAACACTTCATCTAAATTGTCTGCAAAGATAAAGTTAATTTTGTCTTTAAAGACCTTAGGGATATCTGACACATCTTTCTTATTAGCCATAGGAATGATGATGTTTGTAATGCCTAAGTTCAAAGCCGCTAAACATTTTTCACGAATTCCACCGACTGGAAGGACGCGACCCTGAAGAGTCACCTCTCCCGTCATGGCAATGTCATGGCGGATTGGAGTTCCTGTCATTAAGCTCACAAGAGCCGTTGTCAGTGTAATACCCGCCGAAGGTCCATCTTTTGGAATAGCGCCTGCTGGTAAATGCACGTGGATATCGTATTTTTCAAAGAAGTCAGATGGAATATTCAATTCCTCCATATGAGCGCGAGCATAAGACATTGCTGCTTGAGCTGACTCTTTCATCACGTCGCCAAGTTGGCCCGTCAAAAGCAATCCGCCCTTGCCCTTCATCTTAAGTGCTTCAACCGTCAAGACTTCGCCGCCAGCTTGAGTCCATGCTAAACCTTGTACGATTCCCACTTGAGAATCTACAAATTTATCGTCTCGCATGAATTTAGGTGGTCCAAGGAGTTCAGGTACAGTTGTCTCATTGATTTCGACAAACTGTGCTTCTTCCATGACAACCAATTTTGCAACTTTACGGCAAACTGAGCCCACTTCGCGCTCAAGGTTACGAAGACCGGCTTCGCGAGTGTAGCCCGCGATCAGGTACTTGATACCCTCGTCTGTGAACTGGATGTTACTCTCTGTGATACCATTTGCCTCAATCTGACGACGAATCAAATGTTTCTTAGCGATCAACAACTTGTCATTCTCTGTGTAGCCAGGAATGTTCAAGATCTCCATGCGGTCACGAAGAGCGGGTGGGATATTCTCAAGAACGTTAGCCGTTGCGATGAACAGAACATTCGAAAGATCGAAATCCACATTTAAATAGTTATCTCTAAAAGTTGCATTTTGTTCTGGATCCAAGACCTCAAGCATTGCTGCAGAAGGATCGCCTCGAAAATCTGAACCCAACTTATCAACCTCATCCAGTACGATAACTGGATTATTGGTTTTTGCTTGGCGCATAGCTTGGATAATTTTACCCGGCATTGCTCCAACATAAGTGCGTCTGTGGCCACGAATTTCTGCTTCGTCTTTTACGCCGCCCAGAGCGATACGGAAGTACTCACGACCCATGGCTCTAGCAATAGATTTACCCAAAGAAGTTTTACCAACTCCTGGAGGGCCGCCGAAACAAAGAATCGGACCTTTGATATTTTGTTTTAATTTGCGAACGGCCAAGAACTCAAGAACACGGTCTTTGGCTTTTTCAAGCTCATGATGATCTTCGTCCAATATTTCTCTAGCACGTTTAAGATCAATAACATCCTCTGTCTTTTTAGACCAAGGCAGATCCGCCATCCAATCTAGATAAGTGCGAACCATTGTGGCCTCTGACGCATCCGGGTGCATTCTTTCCAGGCGACCCAGTTGTTTCAGTGCTTCACTTTCGGTAGTTGTTGGCATTCCTGAGTTGATAATCTTTTCGCGAAGTTCGTCCATTTCTTCAGATTTGGAATCACCTTCGCCAAGCTCATTTTTTATAGCCTTCATTTGCTCGCGCAAGAAGTATTCACGCTGTGTTTTAGACATATCGTCTTTAACATTGGTGCCACGAGTTTTCTGTTGCACCTGCATGACTTCAAGTTCTGCAGCCAAGATCTCATTCACAAGAGTCAGTCTTTCAGCTGCATCAGCAGTTTCCAAAACTTTTTGTGCGTCCTCAACTTTGATGCCAAGATTTGATGCGATCAAATCAGCAATGCGACCTGGATCCGTGACATCATCAAGAACCAAGAGGATGTCTGGAGAAAGAGGGCGACCAAGAGAAATGATGCGCTCGATGTGTTCTTTTGCTGTGCGAATAAGCGCTTCATTTTCTACAACAGTTTTTTGAACTGGAAGCTCTTCGATTTTTTCAACAGCAACTTCGAAAGAGGGAGATGTTTTAGAGAAGTTCTTAACTCGACCCTTAGCAACACCTTGGATCAGAATTTTAACACGGCCGTCTGAGAGTTTTCTCATGCGCATAATCATAGCGATCGTGCCGACTGTGTAGATAGAATCAGGCGAAGGATTTTCTTCGGTGATATCTTTTTGTGAAGCTAGGAAGATTAAACGATTCTTCGCTAAAGCTTCTTCTACTGAGCGGATCGAAGCATCTCGTCCTACAAACAATGGAATTATCATGTAAGGGAAGACAACGATGTCTCTCACAGGCAACATGGGAAGGGTCTGTGGGATTTCTAGTACTTTATCGTCAAAGCTCATACCGCTCCTCCGCTCGTAAGGCGGGAAATGTGTTTCTGGTATGAAACTTCTCGGCGTGAGACAGTGAATGCTTAAATAGAAATTATAAAATTGGACTGACATCCATGTCAGCTAGCCTCATCCAATGAGTCAAAAGTCTGGATTATTGAAATAAATTAGAATGGCTTTCTAGTTCTTCCATGCAATCAATACAAAGAGCGGTGAAAGGTCGAGCTTGAAGTCGACGTGCGCCCACTATTTCTCCGCAAGACTCGCACTGGCCATAGGTCCCTTCGCCAATCTTGCTCAGCGCTCTTTCAATGGCATAAAGAGCCGTGCGATCACGCTCATGCAAATGAATGGAGATATTATTTGATATATCAATTGAGGCTACTTCTGCTTCATCAGCAACATTGGCGATGCTGGATTGTTCCTCAATAAACTCATGTGATTTATTGAGGATCGAACTCTTTTGAAAAAGTAGAGACTCTTTTAACTTTTCTAATTCTGCCGTACCTAGTTCGGTCGCGTTCATCTCACCCCCCGATATGATGTCCTTGCCCGATTTCGCTCGCATATTACGGGGGATTGATTCTCTGTCATCAAAAAAGCAGCGCGTGACGATTATGTAAGCACAACAAATTTAACGCGCGAACTTTCGACTTACAGCTTCACGCATCTCAGCACCTTCAATGCTGAGTCGAGTCCAAGGTATTGCTAGGAGGCGTTCATGTTCGATAACCTCTTCAGTTTCTTCGCAGATTCCGAACGTACCCTGTTCCATTCTTGACAAGGCCATTTCAATTTCAAGAAGTTGATTTCTCATTCTATCCTGGGCAACAAGAAAAGAATGTTCTGCGATATGCGCCACGGATTGATCCGCTTCGTCACCGCCGCGCTCGACTTGAGAAAGTTCGAATTGGGCCGCTCGGAAACGATTTAAAACATCTTGTTTTGTAATTAGAAGTCTTTTGCGACACTCTTGAATTAGGTTCTCGGAAATATGCGTTGTCATAACGGCCCCCTTCTTTAGATTTTAAGCAACCGGTCTAGTTGCTCGTGTACCTAGGACAGGTGGGGGTAGGAGGGGGGTTAATTTTTAGCCATCAAAAATACTTATATCTGCTATTTACGAATACGCAGAGGGACAATCTCACCTTTTTCAACGGTTAAACTAAACACAGGGCGTTCAATTTCGCGTTCAGGGCTTAAACGAAGGGTTCCCAGGGCTCCAGGGAACGCCTGCAGGGATGTAAGCTTCTTTCTGAGTTCTTCTCTATCGTCGGCGCCCGAGGCGATCAGTTGACGCAATATGAGGCCAGCGTCGTAAGCTTGAAACTCAATCAGAGAGGGCTCTTCGCCGTAAACGGACCTGTATTCGCTGGCAAATCGAGATTGGCTCACGATGCCAGGCACTAGGCTATCGACAAAAATTAAATTATTAGCAAAATTACCGGCTCTTCGCGCGATATCCTTGGTGTTCCATAAGTTCGTACCCAAAAGTTTCACATTTCGCACATCATTATAGGCAAGCATAGCTGCAACTTGTCCCATGGCCTTGGCGCTGTCGGGAATAAAAATAGCATCAAAATCAACAAGTGGAGGTAATACCATTTCAAGATTTGATTGACGGACTGAGCGCTTCCTATCTGTATGCTGCAATTCTTTTAGGCGCAGGTTGAATTCCTCTTGTCGTGCCTCGCCATAATAGGTTCCCACGAGTCGTTGAATCACAAGGCGGAAGTCGGTCTCCTTGGTAGAGTAACTTTGTACCGCCGTTACCTGTCCTCCACGGGCCAACACCTCATCCCAGAAAATATTCGAAAACTCAGTGCCGTAAAAATCATTGGGATAAAGAATGGCAAACTTTTTCATGCCCAGGTCTTCCATGGACGTGCGAACCAATTGCTGCACCTGCATTCCCGTGGTGAGCGAGTTTCTAAAAACAGAGGGGCCAATCTCTGTTAAGCCAGAGCGCTGTGAAAGTCCGATGGAGGGAACACCCAGCTCATCAGCCTTTGCCGCCACAGCAGGTGCGGTTTTACTTAAAAGGCTTCCGACGATGGCAATGACATTGTCTTCTTTAACGAGACGCTCGACACCACGTCGAGCGGAGTCTGGATTTCCTTCGCTATCCATCACAGCCAGTTTGAATGCGGTTCCTGGAATGTGAAGACCCAGGCCCATTTCAAGACCTCGCAAGGCACGTTGCCCAACGGGTGCGGTTTTACCACTTAATGGAACGATTACGCCGATGGTTTGTGGGGAAACATTTTTTGAAGCAGCTAAATGATCCAGAATATCTTGCGAGCGTCCAGCCAAGTCACTTCCTGGCAGAAACTCAACGACGGTAGAAAAGTATTTTTGAGCATCGCCCAATTTACGCTCTTCAAGCGAGAGCTCTCCCAGCCGAAACATCGCATGCCCGCGTAAATATCCATAGTCAGAATCATCGGCCACATTTTCAAGCTCATTGGCTTTGAGTTTACTTTCAACAACTTCAATTGCTCGAGTGCGATAAAGCTCCTGGTCTGCTTTGTTCGGAGCCTGAACGGAAAGAGTCACGTACTCCTTAAGCTGAGTCATCGGATCCTTAGTGGGAGTTATTTCAGCTACAGGTAATTCCTTAAGAATGGCTACCGGAGCCAATTCGGGAGGACGATTTGCCGCCATCCCAGCGGCCCCGACGGGTATTTTTGTTCCGGAAGATTTAGGCGAGGGGCGGGTCGGAGTGCGTTTTGTTGTAAAGTTAGAGCAGGAAACAAAAAAACCGACGAACACAATAAGCAACAATCTAAGAATCATTTGCGACTCCTCATAATTTGCGAAACTTTTTCTTGAAAGGCCCGTACCAGAGGCGTCACGTCAGAACTTTTTGCCAACTCTTCAATCATCTCTTTTTGTTTTGCGGAAAGACTTTGGGGTGTATCAATGAGAATGCGCACGAGCATGTCTCCAGATCCAAACCCACCAATTTTAGAAAAACCTTTTCCTTTTAACCGGAATGTCTGCCCTGTATGGGTGCCAGGAGGAATGCGAATCATTGCTTTGCCTGTAAGAGTTGGAACTTCAATATTGGTTCCAAGGATCGCATCGGTATAGTTGATTGGTAAGTCCAGTGTCACATCACTTTCATTTCGTTTAAAAAGTGGATGGTCTTGAACGCTGATAATCACATAAAGATCTCCAGCCGGTCCGCCCCCGCCAGGAGAGTCGCCCTCGCCGGAGAGCTTCAGCCTTTGGCCCTCCTTGACTCCCGCAGGGACATTCACGGAAAGCTTTGCGGAGTCCTCTTTGTTTCCACGTTGTCGAACAAAACTGATGACCTTTTCGGTGCCCAGTGCGGCATCTTCAAAAGAAACATTCAGAGTGTATCGAAGGTCGGCACCCTTTGCTGGGCGACGAGTGCGGGCGCCTCCGCCAGGGCCACGCGTGCCGCCGAAAATATCGCTAAAGACATCGCCAAAAATATCTTGAAAAGGATCACCCTGGGCTCCACCGCTGGAATACCCGGCGCCAGCGCCACCGAAGCCGCCAGCACCGCCAAAGGGACCACCGGCGCCACCAAAACCCTGAGCACCTGCGTGACCAAATTGATCATACATCTCTCGTTTTTTAGGATCGCCTAAGGTTTCGTAAGCGGAGCTGAATTCCTTGAATTTATCTTCGGCTTTTTTGTCGCCCGGATTTTTGTCAGGGTGATATTGCATGGCAAGTTTACGATAGGCCTTCTTGATCTCTTCTTGAGAGGCCGATCGTGAAACTCCAAGAGTGGAATAGAGGTCTTTCTTAGACAATCAACACCTTCTTATTCGGGCTTTCTTGCCACAACAACTTGCCCGGTTCGAATAACTTTATCATGGTACTTGTAAGGTTTTTTAAAGACACGCAAAACATGTCCGGCCGCGACCTGGTCTGTAGGCTCGCTGCCCAGTGCCTCATGAACCGCAGGATCAAAGGGAACACCTTCGGCAGGCATTTCGTTGACCGAATTTCGCTGCAACAAATTTTTCAACTCTGTCGCTGTCATTTCGATGCCCTGTTTAAAGGTCGCAAAATTCTCCGGAGTCACTTGAACCTGAAGAGCGCGTTCAAAATTATCCACAACCTCTAATAGCTCCTTAATAAGGCGTTCACCGCCGTATTTAGTTAGGTCAGAGCGCTCTTTGATGGCATTTCTTTTATAGTTTTCAAACTCTGCCCGAAGGTAAAGAAAATCATTCTTATTTTTTTCAGCAAGCTCTGAAAGTTTTTGAACTTCCGAGGACTCGTCGTTATGAATCGGAGTAGGAGGCGTATTTTGAGAATCATTTTCTTCAGACATGGAGGATCCTTTCGCAATACTTAAGATTGTGTATTGATTCACGATTGTCAATTCGCCCCGTGCAGGATTTGAGCTGAATTTTTCAATATTTTTTAGAGGTCTTCCTTAAGGAATGTTAACTCTTGAAAAACACGATTGCTAACAACAAGACCTTGCTGTGTAAGGGACCATGCTCCACCAGACTTAGCAACCAGACCTTGATCTTGAACCTCTTGAAGAATTTCGACAACTCGAGCCTCAATTGCCATAGGAAAGCGCTCCTTGAGAGTCGATTCTTGGAGGCCACGCATTAGGCGTAAGGATGTATGACAAAAGTCCGTAAGCGCCTGGTGTGGCTCGAGAGTTTCAAATTGGCTTGTTGGCAACTGGGATTCAGGTGTTGAAAACTCATGACCCTCTTGGGACTGAATTTGTTTCGCGTATTCACCAATTGAACTCACATTCCAATACCGGGTGCCCCATTTACTGTGGCGAGAATAAGAATGAGAACTCAATCCGAGGCCCCAGTAATCCTGATCTGTCCAATAAAGCAAATTGTGGCGGGATTCATAACCGGGCTGTGCGAAATTTGAAATTTCGTACTGCTCAAATCCATTCTTTGTAAGCTCTGATTCAATAATCTCAAACATTTCGATCTGTTCGTCATCAATAGGGCGACCTTTTGAAAGCGGATGGCCATCTGGCACGGTCAAGCAATAGGGACTGATGTGGCGAGCACCTTGTTCCATCGCGATCTTAACGTCACTACGCAATCCTTCAACAGTTTGCGATGGCAACGCGAAAAGAATATCGAAACTAAAATTGAGATTGTGTGAACGCAAAAGGTCCAGGGTTTCTAGAGTTTGTTTTGCGTTATGTTCCCGGTGAACCATTTTTAACAGTCGATTGTCGAATGTTTGAGCTCCCACGCTAAATCTGTTCACTCCGTGATCAAGATACATTTTAAGTTTGTCAGCGTTCACAGTTGCGGGATTGATCTCCAGCGTAACCTCAGTGTCAGGTCCAGTTGTGTAACCGAACTTCTCAAGCTCTTTGATAACAGATACTATAAGCTCAGCAGGGATAAGACTGGGCGTGCCGCCACCAAAATAAAGAGTATCCAATTTTTGGGGTTTATAATAACCGCGCTTTTGACGAATCTCTGCAAAAAGCAATTGCACGTACTGATCCGGCGGCAAAATTTTACTTTGCTCGTAGGTCGCAAAATCACAGTAGGTGCATCGCTGAATGCAATAAGGAATATGAACATAAACGCCGAATGCCATGGGAGTCTTCTAGAGTATGTCTAAGAAATTTCAACTAAAAAACGGTCTCAAGGTCCTTTTACTTGAAAGTCACAAGTCCCCCGTGGTTTCAGTTCAAATGTGGGTGAAAACAGGCTCTGCCGACGAAGTTAAGGGTGAAGAGGGAATTTCTCACTTTATTGAGCATTTAGTCTTTAAGGGCACTCGCAAATACGGTGTAGGAGAAATAGCTGCAAAAGTAGAAGGCTCTGGCGGAGAGCTTAATGCCTACACCTCTTTTGATCAGACAGTGTTTTACGTTACAATTTCAAAACAGTTTTCGGATGTCGCCCTAGATGTCATTAGTGAAATGATGGGATTCCCAACATTTGACCCAAAAGAAATTGATAATGAACGAGAAGTCGTTATTGAAGAAATCAAACGTGGACAGGACAGCCCGGGCCGACAAGCCAGCCAGCTTTTATTTACAAATGTTTTTAAAAAACACGCCTATGGCCGGCCGGTCATCGGGTATGACAAAGTGGTTCGCACGGTGTCGGCAAAAAAAATCGCGAATTACTACCACTCCAGATATGTTCCAGAAAATATGTTTTTAGTTGTCGCGGGCGACTTTGAATCCAAGGATATGAAGCAGCAGATTCAATCTTATTTCGGAGAGTTTGAACCCTACAAACTTAAAAAAGTTAAGCGCGCAAAAGAACCAGCCCAAAAAACGGTTCGAGTGAAAATTGAAGAAACAAAATTTGAACAAACTACGGCCTACCTCACCTGGAGAATTCCGAGCGTAAAGCACAGGGACATTGCCGCCTTAGAAGTACTTTCGGCCATACTAGGTCAGGGCGACTCTTGTCGGCTGATGCAGAGTTTGCGCATCAAAGAGCCAATTACAAATTCAGTGGGATCTTTTAGCTACTCGATGCAAGACGATGGAATTTTTGCGATTTCCATGGGACTAGAAAAAGAGAATCTCGCGCGCGCCCTCTTTGCGCTCCTGCCAGAGATAACAAAAATTTTAAGTGAGCCACCAACATCAGCAGAAATGCAAAAAGCAATCACCAACTTTGCCAGCCACGAGGTTTACTCTCGAGAAACGGTCGACAATATTGCACGAAAAGCGGGTGGCGATGAGTTTTATTACGGCGACCACGATCACTATCGAAAATACATGAAGGAAGTGTATGCCCTGAAGCCCGCGGACATTCAAAGGGCTGCAAAAAAATATTTTAAACCTGGCACTTTCGGAATTTCCCTGATGACTAACCTAAAAAAGAAGGACTCGGAGAAAATCGTAAAAATATTTGTGAAAGACCTAAATAAGGTTTTACGAGACGCTCAAAAAATACGCGTTACTTCGCCAAAATTTGTGGCGAAGAAATTTAATATAGCAGTGGCAAAAGGATCCGAAAAGCCCAAGATGGATCGGATCGTACTATCTACAGGCGCGACCCTGTTGATCCGAGAACAAAAGGAAACCCCCTATGTGACCGCGAAAGCGGCCTTTCTCGGCGGGGTGCGTTCCGAGGCCGGAATGCCGGCGGGGCTTACAGAAATGTTTTCCCGAAGTTGGCTTGCTGGATCTAAATCTTTTAATGAAGATGAAATTAACCTAAAGATTGACGAGATGGCGGCGGGAATCGGCGCCTTCGGCGGAAGAAATTCTGTGGGCCTTTCGATGGACTATCTTTCACCCTTTGAAGATAAAATGATGGCGATATTTTCGGACTCACTCTTGAACCCGTTGTTTCCGGAGGGAATCTTAGAGAGAGAAAAGACGATTCTAAAAAACCAGATCAAGGCGAGAAACGACAACCCATCTCAGATCTGCGTTTTAAACTTCATGAAAAACATTTTTAAGAATCATCCGTATTCATTTGATATGATGGGCACGGAAGAAAGTGTCACGTCCATCACGCCTGAAAACCTGCGCGGCTTTTATGCGAAAACTGTTCAGGCTAAGAACGTAACCTTTGCCGTTGTGGGTGATGTCAAAAAGGAAAAATGGGTGGAAAGCCTGACGAATTTGACAAAGTTGATGCCGGTAGGGGCGAAACAAAAAAGCTCCTTTCCCATACAAAATCTTGCCTCAGATGTAAAAATATTTCATGAACTCAAAAAGGAACAAAGCCATATTATCGTGGGCTACCGCGGCCTTACTTTGCAAGACTCCGAAAGGTTTGCACTCGAAGTTATTCAGTCTATTCTCAGTGGTCAGGGGGGGCGTTTATTCCTGGAGCTGCGCGATAAAAACTCCCTTGCTTACTCTGTTTCTCCTATGCATATGGAGGGGTTGGAGTGTGGATATTTCGGTGGATATATTGGGTGCTCGCCAGAGAAGGCCGAAAAAGCTATTTCCATGCTCAAAGAAGAGTTTATGAAACTTGTGGAGACGAAGGTTCCTCAGGCGGAAATGGAAAGAGCTCAGAGATATTTAATTGGTCGACATGATATTGAGTTGCAAAGAAAGAGCACTGTCTGCAATGCCATTCTGTTTGACGATATATATGGCTTGGACTATCGCGAAAGCCTGGATGTTGCAGATAAGTACTTTTCAATCACAGCTAACGACATCCAATCGTTGGCAAAAAAGATATTCTCGGGCCACTCCGTCATCAGCATAGTCGGACCTCAGGATGTAAAGTGATTCAATTTGAGACTTTAGACTAGCTTAAAAAACAATTAACCGAAACCCCATCGGTTTTTGTTAGTATAAAGTATGAGGGAAAAGTCCGAAGGTTCAGTTGAACTCCTTTCCAGCCCCCAAGATTTCTTTACCGAACTCGTCCAAAAAGGCATGAGCCAGCGACGAGTTCAGACCTATCCCATTGTAGAAAAATACCTCGTGGATCTTTTACAACATTACTTAGATGCCAGAAATTTATTTGAGCCCACCTACTTAAATGAAAGTGGAGCTAAGCAACCACAGACTTTGGCAGAGATGTTTCTGGTCGCGCAAAATGCGGACCCAATTACCAAAGTAGATCTGCTTCGTAAATTGGGGGACCGAACCCTCTATATCAGTGGATTTTTTGGCGACTCGCTACAGAGAAAAGTGGTTGATATCGATTACTATGCTGATATCGGCGGAGCAGCCTACGCAACCTTGGCGCACTGTACTCGCGAAGATAGCATGGCAAAGGTTTATAACGTGTTCTCAAATCGCTTCCTCGATTTTGTCGAAGTCCTAACTTACATCAGCCAGCACTCTTTTATTAAGAGCGACGAAAGCATCCTTCGCCTTTATGAGCGCTATCTTCGCACGGGCTCTGAAATAGCTAAAGAGAAGCTAATTGAAATGGGTGTTCTGACGGTTCCCCAAGACCAAGTAAAGCTTGGCAAGCAAGGCTGATTCCTTTATTCTGCGACCATGTTTGGCTTAGGAATGTCTGAGCTCATCTTTATCGGTGTGCTCGCCCTCATAGTTATCGGTCCGAAAGAATTACCCGAGCTCGCAAGAACTTTGGGTCGCTTTATCAATGATCTAAAGCGTAGCACGAGTTCTCTGACAGAAGACTTCAAAGACCAGGCAGGCCTTGGCGAGCTCGATCTTTTTGATAAAAACAAATCCAGTCGAAAAAACCGTAAACAAATGGACGAGCAGCATAATCCAGAATTTGATAACTCTCCGACTCCACTTGGCGACCAAGGTGAAGCACAAAATTCAAGTGATCCTGATGATGAAACTCAACTGGAGCTTGTTGAGCAAACCACTAGCGAAGATAAAAAAACAACATGAATCGCGAAGAACTCGACTTAAAAGCCCAGTCTCTCTATGACCATTTGGCGGAGCTTCGTACACGCTTAATTCACAGTGTTTTAATTTTGGTTGTAGCAACTGGAATTTGTTATGGCTTCAGTGAACAAATTTTTAATTTTGTTCGACATCCAATTCAGCCATACTTGCCAGAGGGCGGATTGATTTACACAGGCCCACTGGATAAATTTATTGCGCATTTGAAGTTGGCCTTTGTCTGCGGAATTTTGGTGTCTTGTCCTCTATGGCTTTATCAAATTTGGAAATTTATAGCGCCGGGGCTGTATGCCAATGAAAGAAAATATTCTTTTGCATTCATCACTACGGGTACGATTCTTTTCGTCCTCGGCGCCGCCTTCTCATACTACATCGCTTTGCCGATGGCCTTTGAGTTTCTGATGAATTTCGGTGGTGATATTGATAAACCCATGATTTCAATTGATCAGTACATGGGTTTTTTCACTCAAATGTGCCTTATGTTTGGCGTGGCATTTGAGCTGCCGCTTGTGATTATTATTTTGGGTATAATGGGAATTGTGAGCCAAGAGTTTCTGCGCAAAAATCGTCGCTATGCCATCATGGTACTAGCGATGATTTGTGCCATCATAACTCCGCCGGACTTGCTCAGTATGGTTATGATGTTAGCGCCGATGGTGATCCTTTTTGAGGCTGCAATCTTGTTGGTGGGTGTCTTTGAGAAAAAGCGCGAAGAAGCTTCTGTTAACGAAAAAGAATGATAAGGAGCAGTGTCCTGCTCCCATTGTGGAAAACTAAGGCTCTTCAAACTTAATTAGTACAGCACCTGACTCAACAGAGTCTCCCTGTTTAACTTTTATCTCTTTAATCTTCACATCACGAGTGGAACGCATTTCATTTTCCATTTTCATGGCTTCCATGATGAGTAAAGGCTTGTTGGCCTTCACGATGTCACCCTCTTTGACAAAAATCTCAATAATCTTACCAGGCATTCCTGACTTGAGATCTTGTCCACCACCGAGACTGCCACCCATTTTTAAAGACTCATGCAAAAGCATTTCATCATTGAAAATTTTAATAACACGGAATGAGTTTCTGGTGAAAACCGTGTACTCAGTGTCTTGTCCAATAACATCAATCAGGTAAGATCTGCCGCTAAAAAGGAAGCTAATGTATTGCTCAGCTTGCTTAAAGTCATTCTTGGCGATTTCATGATGAACCCAGTCCTTACCGTCTTCTTGAAAAGAAACCTTCCACGATGAACGGTGCTCGGTCACATCTACTTTGTACTTTTTTTCTTTTAGTTCAGCTTCAAAATACATCTGAATTAAATCCTTAATTGAAGTTTGCGACCCACTTTTTTCCAAGTAGACGTGACATTTAGCTGCCTCACATCTTTGGATTTGCGGTCGTTGTAAGCCGTAATTGCGGCGGCAATGAGAAACACAGGGTCTTCAATATCTTTGAAAATCTGGGGTTCAATGACCTCAAAGTTCTTTTCAATAAATTGAGTCGTATAAGAGCCATCACGGAAAGTCGGGTGATTCAAAATTGATTTGTGTAAAACGATATTAGTCTTAATTCCGGTAATGACGAATTCAGTAAGTGCCCTTTGCATTCTATCAATGGCCTCTTCGCGGCTCTCACCCCAGGTAATCACTTTAGCGATCATCGGATCGTAATAAATAGGAACTTCATAGCCAGGGTATGCATACGAGTCGACGCGCATGAATGGGCCCTGCGGGTGACGGCAAGCACGAATCAGCCCCGGGTGCGGCTTATAAGTGACAGGGTCTTCTGCGCAGATACGGGTTTCAATCGCATGTCCCTTTTGCTTAATATCGGCCTGCTTGAAAGACAAAGGTTTGCCTGCGGCAACTTGAATTTGTTCTTTCACCAGGTCATATCCAGTTACAATTTCTGTAATAGGATGTTCTACCTGCAGACGGGTGTTCATTTCCATGAAATAGAATTCTTTAGTTTTATTATCAAAGATGAACTCGACAGTGCCAGCGCCGACATAGTTAATCTGATGGGCAGCGCGAACGGAAACCTCGCCCATTCGTAGGCGAACCTCTTGAGGCACAGATGGGGACGGAGATTCTTCAATAATTTTTTGGTGTCGGCGCTGAACAGAGCATTCGCGCTCAAACAAATGAACGTGATTGCCGTGTGTGTCGCCAAAAACTTGAATTTCGATATGTTTAGGATCGTTAATGAACTTTTCGATATAAACAGTTGGGTTGGCAAAGTAATTTTGCCCCTCTGATCGACACGCGCGGAAAGCACTCTCAAGTTCATCTATGGTGCGAACAACACGCATCCCCTTGCCGCCACCGCCGGCCGAAGCCTTAATGATAATCGGAAGGCCAATACGCTCAGCAATTTCAAGAGCCTCTTCAACGGTTTCTACGCCCCCATCACTTCCGGGAACAGTGGGCACGCCAGCCGCCTTCATGAGGGCTTTTGCAGAAAGCTTATCCCCCATGGCCTCAATGTTTTCGACTGTGGGCCCGATGAAAGTGATACCGGCCTCATTACAAGCGCGGGCAAAAGTCGTGTTTTCAGATAAAAAGCCATATCCAGGGTGAATAGCATCCGCGCCAGATAGCAACGCGACCTCAATTACTTTTTTATAGTTGAGATAGCTCTCTTTAGAAGGCGAGGGTCCAATGTGATACGCTTCGTCCGCCAAGAACACATGTAAACTATCTCGATCCGCATCCGAGAATACAGACACAGACGCAATATTCAACTCACGACAAGCGCGAGTGATGCGAATGGCGATCTCTCCTCGGTTGGCGATAAGAATTTTTTTAAACAGTGCCATACGAGTCCTTAAATTAAAGTGGAATATTGCCGTGCTTTTTAGCCGGCATAATTTCGCGCTTATGTTTTAACATTTCCAAAGAGTCGATAATACGCTTACGAGTTAACGCGGGCTCAATCACCTCATCGGTGTAGCCAAGCTCTGCAGACACATAGGGATTGCTAAACTTAGCCTCGTACTCCGCAGTTAGGCGCGCTCGCTCTGCTGCTGGATCCTTAGCTTTGCTAATTTCTTCTCTAAAGATAATATTCACAGCACCATCCGCACCCATGACCGCAATCTCTGCAGAAGGGTAGGCTAAGTTAACATCAGAGCGTAGCAACTTAGAGCCCATTACGATATACGCACCACCATAGGCTTTTCTGGTGATGACAGTGATCTTTGGAACTGTTGCTTCGGCATAGGCGTACAAAAGTTTTGCGCCATGAGTGATAATGCCATTCCACTCCTGGTCCTTGCCAGGCAAGAAGCCGGGCACGTCCACGAGTGAAACAATCGGGATATTAAAGGCATCACAGAATCGAATAAAGCGCGCGGCCTTTCGCGAAGCCTCAATATTCAAACATCCCGCCAAAATATTTGGCTGATTAGCAACAATACCCACGGGGCGGCCGTTAAAGCGCGCAAACCCGACAATTATATTTTGGGCGAAGTTGTTGTGAACCTCTAAGAAGTAACCCTCATCCACACACTCAGTAATCACGGCATGCATATCGTAAGGCTTCTTAGGGTTTTCAGGAATCAGAGCGTTCAGCTTCTCTGTCAAACGATCAGGACGATCTGAGGTTGGTAAAATCGGAGCATCATCCAAATTATTAGAAGGCAAAAAGTTCATCAATTCGCGAATGAGCAATAAACAATGTTTGTCGTCTTCGGCTGCGAAGTGAGCAACGCCTGATTTTTCAGAGTGAGTGGCGGCACCACCCAAGTCTTCTTTTGTGACCTCTTCATGAGTCACTGTTTTGATAACATCAGGTCCGGTCACAAACATATAGCTCGTGTTTTTAACCATAAATACGAAATCAGTAATAGAAGGGGAGTACACAGCGCCACCAGCGCAAGGCCCCATGATTGCTGTGATCTGAGGAATCAAACCTGACGCCATAGTGTTGCGGGTGAAGATATCAGCGTATCCGCCCAAGGACTCGATACCTTCTTGAATGCGCGCACCACCAGAGTCGTTCAGAGAAATAAAGGGAGCGCCATTTTTCATGGCTAAATCCATGACCTTGCAAATCTTGTTGGCTTGAGTGCGAGACATCGACCCACCGATAACGGTGAAGTCTTGAGACGCCACATACACGAGCTTGCCATTGATGCGACCATAACCAGTGACGACACCATCACCAGGAATGATATTCTTTTCCATTCCAAAGTTCGTCGAACGGTGAGTAACGAAACGATCCATCTCAACAAAACTGCCGGGATCTAAAAGAACATCCAGTCTTTCGCGGGCAGACAGTCTGCCGCCCTGTTTGTGTTTTGCAACACGAGCAGCACCGCCACCGGCCATTGCTTTTTCATTTCTTTTATCCAAGTCGGCAAGGCGGGCCTTTAAGCCCGTAGTCACTTCTGATGCCATAAAATAGTCGCCTCCAAATTAGCGCAACACTATTTCTACCATGTGAGGTGCAGAAAACACCAAAAAGACGAGACGCAGAGCAGGACTTATTGCTCCGCATCAAGTGGCTGTAATTTATTATGTTTAAGGAAGGATTTGAGTAAGTACTCCAAGTGCTTTTTGCACGTTTATGCGGCCGCGAGTTTGGACCTTAAACTCGTGTCCTGGAATCACATCGACTGATTGTAAAAGCGCACTTTTAATCTGCAGGGCCGTTGCAGAGGGGCGAGCGCTCCATAGCAAGGCCGCGGCACCACTAACTAGGGGAGCCGCCATACTCGTGCCGTCCATATAAGCGGTGGAGTTTCCAGGAATGGTGCTTAAAATATCGGCGCCAGGGGCGGCCACGTGCACGAGGTTAAATCCGCTGTTGGACCAAGAGGTCATAAAATCACTTCGCGAAGAGGCTGCAACTGTAATCTGGGTGCCTAAGTTAAAGGCGGCAGGAAAAACTGGAGTCGCATCGATATTTTTTGCGTCGTTGCCTGCGGCCACAATAACAAGGATACCATTTGATTCGAGCATTTTGAAGGCACTTCGAAGGGATGAGTCGCAGGGTGCTCCACCCCAGCTAGCGTTTACGATTTGTGCGCCACGCTTTTGGGCATATTGAAGTGCAAGGACCGCATCACCTAAAGAGCCGCCGCCGTCATTCGAAATAAATTGCGCTGGAATAATGAGAGCTTGAGGAGCAACGCCCTCGACAGGGCCATAGCGAGGATCTGCTGCGATAATTCCCGCGACATGTGATCCATGTGGACTGAGTGAGGGATTCGTTGAAGGAACGGAAACGAAACTGGCGCCATAGTAGTCATCCACTATGCCATTTCCATCGTCATCAATTCCGTTGTTAGGAATTTCGTTGGTGTTGATGGCAATGCGAGGTCGGAGCTGAGAGTGAGTGTTGTCGACATAGGAATCTACGACCGCGACCTTGATGTTTTGGCCGTAAAACCCCTGGGCCCACAAACTATTTGCCTTAATCTTTTCTTGGCCCCAGCTATCTGTATAAGCGCTCTCGTGGACGGTTTTTGAGCTTTCAACTTGAAATGTTCGATCATACTGAACAAAGCGAATGTCTTCAATTTTCGGTTCTAAAAACTCGCGCTTGAAGTCTTCAGCTGAAACGGCACTTTCGACAGAGAAATGCCCATCTTCCCACTCGACAACGAATTTATTTTCTACGACGGTTTGTCCTACGCAAGCAGCGGCGCCGGCGGCACCATTTTCTGGAAAAACCGATTCGGCTGATTTTTTGTTGCTACAAGCTGAAACGACAAAGATGATTGCAACCGCAGAGAGTATCTTTTGAACATCCATGTTCACTCCTCAAGCGGGTTATTTGAGTCCCTATTAAGGGGACGCAATTTGTGACCCGCATCGGTTAGCTCATCGGTCATTATAGATCTCATTTTGAGGCTAAAAGTGGGAATCTAGACCAAAGTTAGTCTCAATGCGAGATTCGGCATCATTTGTGCTTAATAGAATAATAAGAGAATGCACCTTCACCAGGTAAAGGAGAACCGCGTGAGACGTCTGAAACTTAAACATGTGATGATCATTTTACTGGCTGTTGTGGCAGGCGCTTGTCTCAAGTCGTTTTTACCGACTTCTAAGGCCGACATTTCCAATCATTCTATAGGCAAAACAAAGATCTCACTCACTCCCGTCGAGAACCGACCTGAAGTCGCGGTCCAGAAGAAGCCGTCGAACCGAGTTGCTGGCAAACCTCAACACTTGCCGCAAATTTTAAAGAAACAAACCCAACTGCTGGCTCTCTCGACTGAGAGTCCAGAGGAGATTGAATTTCGAGCCCATAAAATTGTGGAAAACATGTCGGCGCAGGAGCTGACGGAGTTGTTAGGAATAGCGATAAATGAAAATAAGAATAAAGATGAACGGCTTGCAGCGGTTTTTCTATTAATGTGTGCGAAAGAAAGAGCTCAGGCACTCTTGGAAAACATTTTTTTTACTCCCACAGACAAACTCAATTGGAATGCAAAGCCTCATTCGGCAGCAGAGGCGGATAAAAATTTCGAGCTCAACCTAAGGGTGATGGCTCTCCAGGGAATAGAAAAAAATCTTTTAGCGAGTCAAAAAAGAACAAGCGCTCTCTCAAGTCAATTGACGAAAAGCAACTACTTGAATTCCTTGATGAGCATTGTATTGAAGGGACAGAAAATTCAACAGCCACTTTTGCAACGCTTTATCGAAGAATCTTTGCGGGGAGCAAATATATGAGTCTCTTGCTCATTGTTATTGCCATTTTTGTGTGGTCCTCAGATATGCCTTTTGCTTGGTCTGCCGAAGCGGGCACATGCCTGCAGGAATCGGAGATCTCAGAACTTAAGAGTGAGTTCACGATGACTTCAGAATTGAAGTGGAACCCCTGTGACCAGGAGGACGTGAACTATAAACTCTATAGTGCGCTTTTGCTTTTAAAGCACGGTCGATACGAAATTTCACAAAAGAGTAATGATAAAATTTTTTCCAACGACATCAGCTCCACAAACACGCCCTACAGTTTTTTACGAAAACGTGTGCAAAAAATTAGAACTCTAAAATCTTGTGACGGCTCGTCTCAAGTGGCCTTTGTTAGCAAAAACACAGCGCCGGATACAATATTCGTTTGTGGAAACTATAGTGGATCGCTAGCCGATTATATTTCTGTTGCGGTACATGAGGCACGTCATCTCGACGCAGAAAACACCGCGCATAAGCCTTGCCGCCAAGGTGTTTTAAAGGGCCTCGATGCTTGTGATGCCAACATAGAAAGCAAGGGAGCCTATTTTTATGATTTACAAACAAAGGTGATGGTCGGGAAATACGGAAAGAACTTTCATCCCGCTCTTAAGGCCTATGTTGTCAGCTCTGCGATCACTGATCTGTACACGCGTTTTAATACCGTTCCCCGTCTAAGTGGTAAGCGAGTGACTCTGCTTCAAGAGAGAAGTGGACGACTCTTTCATTTAGATGCTCTTTTGAAACTCTCACCAATTTCCGAAAACTTTTCTGGTCGCCTCGTGGATAACAGAGACGGTTCCTTCATAACTTTAAATGGAGACGGCGAAAGCATTGTAAGCATGGGTCAGTTGCATGGGCATTTAGGCGTTTTGCCCGAGCCCAGCCCGATGAACGTGTTTATAACAGACATGATCGCCAGCCGAGGCCGCGGCTCGTCTTTCGGGAATATTGGTTCGGGACGAGTGTTGTCTTTTGTATTTAATATGGGAATGAAGGATCGGCGGAAGGGGCGAGTGGATTTGCCGTTTTCTGCCGAGAGATTTATTGAGCCGAATTTATGCGACGGCGGAAAAGAAAGTCATATCTACCTTAAGTCCGTAGATAATAGGTCCTTTGAGGTTTCGTTCAAGAAGTCAGAAATTGTAATTTCAGAAACGCAAAAATGTTCTTTGAGTCTCAAGAAAAAAATTCGTTTAGACGAGAGAACTTTGGCTTTGTCGGATGATGGAAAAGTTATTGTTCAAGTCGGTAGTGAGTGGCAGCAGGTGCGCGAGCTCTCGCAATATCAATTCGTTTTCATGAGCGAGCCTTTCCCTGTTTTAGATTTTCTATTTTTTAGTCCGCAGAAATTTTGACACCAAAAAGACGCGCCGTTCTGTGGTACGCTAATTGCTTTGTCAGCATTTTGTCCTGTGGGAGGGAACAAAATGCACCATCTATCACTTTTAAAACGTACAAGCATGCTGCTTGTTGCAACGCTGGTCGCTTCCAGCGCCGCACATGCAGCACCAACTGAAGTCTTGCAAAAGACCTTAGAGCGAACCGCGACAAGCGGGTTGATCTTAACAACGCAAGTTAAAAAAAATGTGTACCGGCAAGAACCCTATCAAGCAAACTACACGGTCGAAGTGCCCTATCAAGACACCGAAACATATTACGTCGATGTGCCATATGAAGTGGAGGAGTCTTACACCGACTATGAAGACTACTATACGACGGAATATGTTTGTCATTCTTATGTCGAGTACGAACGTCAGTGCCATTCAGAGCGTCGTTGTAACTATTCGGCTTCAACAGATATCCTAGGATCTATCATCGAGAGACCGAGAGAGGGCGGGCCCGGTACTTATCCAGAACCTAAACCTGAGCCACGCCCGTCTCCACGTCCTGAGCCGCGTCCCGAGCCACGTCCGTCTCCACGCCCCGAACCACCTCGTTGTCATGATGAACAAGTTTGCGACAATGTTCCGGTAACAAAACAGCGTTGCGGTTATGAACAAGTATCTCACACGCGTGCAGTAACAAAATACAGAACAGTGACAAGATATCGCAAAGAGGCTCGGACTCGTGATGTGACTAGATATCGTACGGAAGAGCGTTGTTGTGTGACTAAGTATCGCGACGTTTTTGATCACCAATGGACAATTGCTGTAGAGCTAGTCTTTCCTCAGGGGACAGAATTGCTCGCCGGCGAAAAAGAGGTCTTCAAAGTGGAGTTAAACGGTTCGGAAGCCAATCCCGAAATCACGGTGACGCCGAAAGAAACAGTTTTCGGATACCGCGTCGTTGATAAAAGAAAAAGCGCAGGAAAGATGCAAATTATTCTCGAAGAAATCCCTCGCTACAAGGCGAGTGAGCTAAAAGAAAAAACATTGCAGAACTTTCTGGCCGTTGCCAATGAAAAAGGTCTGTCTTTCCGATTCCATGACAATGCACTTTTCCCGCGAATTGAAAGTGCATTCCTGGTGGTGGTAACTGAAAGGGGAAGCGAAAAAACCGTTGGAACTAGCGAGCTAAAGGTGATCACACAGCGGGAACAATCCGGCAGCCTTAATCTTGCATGGGATTTAACCAAATCATACGACGTAACTTTAAAAGTTCATCGATCGGGAAGTGTGATTGCGGAAAAGACGGTGGACTTTGAGCTGAAACAACCACTTGAAATGAAGTTGGACACAGCGGCCCTAAAAAGCTCATCCAATCTTTCGACCAAACTTTCAGGGAGGGGCGAGTCGGCGGTGTTGGCTCTAAAGGACAACACGATTGCCTATGCGAACGTTGTTACGAAATACAATATCAAACTAATTCGAAAAAACTGGATTGGAATGAAAAGTACTTTGTTAGACAAGGCAGTTTCGAGAACATCGTTAAAAGCTCAGCAAGGTCTTTACAATATCTCTTTGAAGGAATTGGGAGTCAGCAGATCTGACCTGAAAGACTACTTTAAATCGGGATCTAAGGTATTGGTGGAACTAGATGTGACTCGAACCATAGCTGCAGGTGAAAAGATTCGAATCTCAAAAGAAACTTCAATAGTCATTAAATAGTAAAATGTCCGGCGGGCTTCGTTCACGAAGCCTGCCATTAAATATTATCCCAATCAGTAAAGGAATCTAAAGTGACGCCATCCACTTCGGATTCGGTGTTTTCATCTTTGATCGTGAGCAAGATATCAAAAAGCACATCTCCCCAATAGTTTTCGCAGGTAACAGTGTAGTCGCGAAAACTGTTAGCTATGTGAGCACCGGGTCCCGCGGCCTTCCCAAGAGCTCTGTTGGTACGATCGTTAGTTACCAAAAAATTGACATTGGCCCCATAGTAAGTTTGAAGGGAGTTCTCGGTCCCAAGTGGAAAACTTGTCGCCATATTCTTGTATGGCAAAAAATATCTCCCAGTGTATTGTGGAAATTTATCCAACATCGCGGGTGCAGCACCACCATAACATTCTTTTGGCGTAGTACTATTATCGGTTTGGCAGTCAAAATCAGTGTCATGACCATCCGGAGTAAAATTCGCATCACTCGACTTTTTGTAATAGTAGGGGCGGAACGTTAAAATTGGACAGCTTTTATGTAGGTTGGTACCAACTAAAAAATTGATTTTACTATAGTAAAGAGTTCCCTCCGGAACCGTTAAAGTACAAGATTTGGATGCACCTGATATGGAGCCAGACGGAAATGCGCAAACAGCGTGTGTGGTATAGGCATCCTCTGTTGGCTGGGACTCCCACTTTCTTTGCAATGCGATATACAAGGGTGATTCTGACTCAACGCCTGGTACAACCTGCTCCTCGGCCGTTGGGTCCGTGCTTGATAGACTCGAAGCAGACTTCTTTTCGGGATGGCAAGCTGCCAGCAAGCAGACTAAAATAAAACCGACAAACAAAGCATTAAGTGTTTTCATTGCAGTTGAATCGGCCGCGCAACTAAACATATAAAGTCTAGTTTATAAACAACAATAAAGATAACAAAAGTTTAACGAATTCAAAGTGGAATCACGGACTGCGTTCAATTGAAAAGTCTAGGTGTGGCCGTACGAACTAATTAGATGGAGCCAATGAACTCGCGCAAAAAGGAACTGAACTGTTGTTCCACGCGTTTAGCTGTTTCCGTCACGTCTTCATGAGTGAGCTTTTGAGAGGTGATTCCTGCAGCCATGTTCGTAATACAGCTCAAGGCGGCAACACGAAGACCCAGATGATTGGCAGCAATACTTTCAGGAACCGTGCTCATTCCAACAGCCGTACCGCCGATCAATTTCAAATAGCGAACCTCTGCAGGCGTTTCATAGGTAGGACCACTGACGCCACAATAAATACCTTTGTGATAACGAGTTCCTTGCTTCTGCAGAACTTGCTCCATGTTAGCGACAAGCTTTTTGTCATAGGCTTCGGTCATATCAGGAAAGCGGGGGCCAAGCTCTTTGATGTTGGGTCCCATCAGCGGATTGGTGCCCATCAAATTGATATGATCCTCAATGATCATAAAGTCTCCAGCTTGCATACTCTCGCCAAAACCACCAGCTGAGTTGGTCAAAACTAATGTTTCGATTCCAAGCATGGCCAATGTTCTTGTTGGAAAGACCACCGACTCCATACTATGACCTTCATAGTAATGATTGCGCCCCTGTAAAATCACGATGGACTGGGCGTCTAATTTACCGAATATCAAATTTCCTGAATGGCCCTCAACTGTTGGAGCTGCAAAATGTGGAATATCTTTGTAGGGAAGCGTGATTTCAACGTCTACATCTTTAACAAAAGCACCAAGGCCGGAGCCGAGGACCACACCGATTTTCGGTTTTGCCGAAGTTTGGGTGCGAATATAGCTTACTGTTTCTTGCAGATTGTTGAGTACCAATTTTTTCCCCTTATTGGCGCGAGCATTAGCTTAAAGTCTTCAGTATCAAACTAGGCTTTGTAATTTTTGGCAAGGAAATTATGATTGCGGATTTCAGCATCGGGACAGCTGATTTTAACAAGGCATTATCATTCCCACAAAGAGTAAAAAGAGTGTCGCCTACGTTCACTTGATCGCCTATTTTCGCATGAAATTCAATTCCCGCTGTTGGAGCAATGACATCAGACGTCTGAGCTCGCCCCGCTTTGATTAAAATTCCAGCAATGCCAATACTTTCTGTATTAAAACTTTGAACAAATCCTGACTTATCAGAAACAATTTCTATTCGACACTGAGGCTTCGGAAGATTTTGCAGGTCGCCTCCGTGAATTATGCAAAGCTCTTTGAACTTTTCAAAAGCTTTTCCGGAGACAAGCATTTCCTTTGCAATTTCGTATGATTCTGAAGGCGAAGCGCCCTTCCCAGAAAGCCAAAGCATCTGGGCAGAAAGTTGCAAACTCAATTCACGAGTATCTTCATAGAGGTCATATCCGTGTGGGCCAATAAAAGTTTCATTCTTCATAATGGCAACACACTCTTCAACCTCTACGGAGTTGCCGGCAAAGCGGCCGAGCGGCTGATCCATATTCGTTAAAAGTGCGGTTACCTTTTTATTATAGCCTTTGGCGATGGCCATTAAATTCATGGCAAGCTCTTCAGCTTTCTCTGGCGTTTTCATAAAGGCGCCGGAACCAAACTTAACATCGAGAACCAGGCCATCAATTCCTTCAGCAATCTTTTTCGACATAATTGAAGCGCAAATCAAAGGCAGGCTCTCGACCGTCGCCGTGACGTCTCGCAGGGCATAGATTTTTTTATCAGCAGGACAAATTTCTTTTGTCTGTCCGATAAAGCAAATAAGGTGTTCGCGAACAAGTTTAACAAATTCTGTTAAAGACTTTTGAGTATTAAAACCAGGAATGGATTCAAGCTTATCTAGAGTGCCGCCAGTGTGCCCCAGGCCACGGCCGGAAATCATGGGAACCGGAACGCCAGCCGCTGCGACGATAGGACCGAGGATCAAACTCGTTTTGTCACCGACACCGCCTGTGGAATGTTTATCCACCTTGAAGCCCGGCACCGAAGAAAAATCAACGACCTCACCAGAATGCAGCATAGCCTTTGTCAGTGAAAGCGTTTCTTCAGTACCCATACCCTTAAAGTAAATGGCCATTAAAAGCGCCGACATTTGGTAATCAGGAATTGAGCCGCGCGCATAGCCTAAGATGAACTCATTGATGTCCTCATATGAAAGCTCTTGGCCATTTCTTTTTGCCTTAATTATTTCTGCGGGAAGAAAAGACATTTAGTAACCCCCTTGCGCTGTCTGACCCTGAGTTAATGCTACTCCAGAACTTGTCCCTAGGCGACTTGCGCCGGCCTGGATCAAATTCATAGCTTGTTGGGTGGTTTTGATTCCTCCAGAAGCTTTCACGTGCATTTTTTCTCCAACGATATTTTTCATAAGCTGCACGTCTTCGATCGTCGCTCCGCCGCCACTAAATCCGGTGCAGGTCTTAACAAAGTGAGCGCCAGCCTTAAGAGCTGCCTGACAGGCAAGAGTTTTTTCTTCTTCTGTCAAAAGAGCTGTTTCGATGATTACCTTGACTGTATGACTTTGGGCTGCCGCAACGACGGCTTGAATGTCGGACTGTAGAAAATCGAGTCGGCGATCTTTAAGGCTTCCGACGTTGATTACCATATCAATTTCGTCGGCCCCATTTGCAATGGCTGTTTGGGCTTCAAAGGCTTTGCTGGCGGTGTCCATTGCTCCGAGCGGAAACCCAACGACACAACAAACCTTCACGGATGAACCCATTAAAAGGTCGCGGCAAGTGGTGACGAAGCAAGTATTCACGCAGACACTAAAGAAATTATGGGTTTTAGCCTCAGCGCAGAGCTGTTCAATTTGCGAAATCTGAGCTTCGGGCTTTAAAAGAGTGTGGTCTATAAAACGACTTAGTTGCACCTGGCACCTCGGGATGATTAAATAACATCTTTAGCCCATAATTCTGCAGGAGGCAATATGACCCCTAAACGATGGATATCTCTTGTACTGATTATTATCATGTTTATGGGCTTTGCTCCCATTGGCCAGGCTCAAACTGAAAAGTCTGTTAAAAGAGGCGTCGCCACAGTCTTTTTTGCCACTCTGGGGGGAGCAGTATTAGGCCTCTCGACACTTTCTTTTTATGGTGATCCGCAAGAGCATACGGAAAACATCAGCATGGGAGCTCTTGTTGGGGCAATTGCTGGCGCTGGATATTTGGCTTACGATAGCTCTAAAGGTCGCGACAAAGCGTACGAGTATTCCAAAACAAGAGGCGAGGAAATCTACAAAAAAAAGGCCCCAACATCTTCTGCTGGGGCGCCTTTCGTGGTTTCATTTAATTTTGATTTCTAAAGGTTCGAATTGTAAGCTCACGTAGTGAAGTGAGGGCTAACTAATTTTGGTCTTCGCTCCGCCGGCCACTGTCGGTTGAATGGCCGTGTCGCCGCCAGTTGAAGTTCCCAAGAACGTTTTAGCATCATTAGCAGAAACCTTTCCTTTTTTAACAAGATCCTCAATGTATTTTTCAAATAGAATCATACCCTGGCTAGAGCCGGTTTGGATGGCAGAAGCAATTTGATGAACCTTTCCTTCGCGAATGAGATTGGAAATGGCCTTACTATTTCTCATAATTTCATAGGCCGCCACTCGACCCTGTCCATCGGCACGAGTGAAGAGTGCCTGCGCGACAACTCCGCGTAAGCTCTCTGCCAACATAGTTCGAATCTGTGCCTGCTGTCCCGCGGGGAAGACGTCAATAATACGGTCAATTGTTTTGGCGGCACTGTTCGTATGCAAAGTACCAAAAACAATGTGACCAGTTTCTGCAGCGGTGAGGGCTAAAGAAATTGTTTCAAGGTCACGCAGCTCTCCCACAAGAATGATATCCGGATCTTCCCGCAGGGCGGCCTTCAATGCATTACCAAAGTTTTTGGTATGACTGCCGACTTCGCGTTGGTTCACAAGAGATTTAATGTTCGGATGTACAAACTCGATAGGATCTTCCACGGTGATAATGTGGGCCTCTCGAGTCATATTAATTTGATGGATCATTGCCGCAAGAGTTGTTGATTTACCAGATCCTGTTGGGCCAGTGACAAGGATTAGACCGCGATCACAGTCAATAATGTCCATGACAGCCGGTGGAACGCCAAGTTCGGCAGCCGTTTTAATTTTTTCAGGAATTATACGAAAGACAGCGCCCAAGCCTTTGCGTTGCATAAAGATATTGCAACGAAAACGACCGACTCCAGCAAGTGTATAGGCCAGGTCAAGTTCCCATCGGTCGACAAAGGCTTTCTTTTGTTTTTCCGAGAGGATTTCAAATAGTAAACCTTGAACATCTTGGTTCGAAAGTTCACGATAGTTTAAAGCAACCATGTTACCATGAACGCGCAGGTAAGGTGGCGCTCCACTTGTGACATGAAGATCCGACGCGCCTTGATCAACCATGAGTTTGAACAGTTCGTCTATTGTAGCCATCTCGTTACTCCTAAGGGTGCTAATTCAGTCATCTTTTCGGACGAAATCGGACTTATGTTTAAATAATATTTGCGTCGGGTCTTGTTTCTAGACTATGGATCTACTAGGCCCGACTAGCTTTCCGGAAAGGCGGCAGAAATGTCTGCAGAAATTCTCATCAATGTTCGACCTCAAGAAACCCGCGTGGCCTATGTTCAGGCAGGAATCCTTTCTGATCTAAAAATTGAACGAAAAACATCACCGACCTTGGTCGGATCTATTCACCGTGGAACTGTTATTCGAGTTCTTCCAGGAATGCAGGCAGCCTTTGTGGATATTGGTCTGGATAAGGCAGCCTTTCTGTATGTTGGGGATATCCGTGAAGACGTGGATGAAAAGTTTCTCTCTGATGTCGATCGCGACGAGCCTCTAGAAGCTGAGGTCGAAGACGACAAGCCACCAGCGCGCCGAACGACGACGCCGATTCAAGATCTTGTTAAAGAGGGGCAGTCCATACTCGTGCAGGTTTCAAAGGATCCCTTGGGCACAAAGGGCGCGCGTTTGACGACGCATTTATCTTTACCAGGAAGATTTGTCGTATTCTTGCCGACGGTTCGCCATCTGGGAATCTCCCGCCGAATTGAAGAAGATGAAGAGCGCGAACGTTTGCGTCAGCTTGTGCAAAAAATCAATCCTTCTGGGGGAGTGATTGTGCGAACTGCGGGCGATGGGGCGTCTGAGCAAATGCTCAAAGCCGACATTGAGTATTTGGATCGCCTTAGCAAAGATATCTTTAAGAACTACGAAAAAAAGAAAACACCAGGCATGGTCCATACTGAACTAGATGTGGAGCTTCGTGCTCTTCGGGATCTGATGAGCGAAGACGTTTCAACTGTTTGGGTGGATGATATTGAAGTTCACGGTAAAGTGAATAAATTCGTTAACCAGTTCATGCCGAAATATAAGCAGAACATTGTGCTTTACGAAGAAAAAAAACCACTATTTGATCTCTATAATATCGACATTGAAATTTCTCGCTCTATGGAGCGTAAGATCTGGTTAAAGTCCGGCGGATACATTGTGATCGACGAAGCGGAGGCTTTGGTGGTGATCGATGTAAACACAGGAAAGTTCGTCGGCAAAAAAGATCTGGAAGACACCATTCTGAAAACAAATCTCGAGGCTGTCGGAGAGATCGCACATCAGCTGCGGATTCGAAATTGTGGCGGCATTATCATTATTGACTTTATCGATATGGAAAAAGAATCCCACCGCGAAAAAGTGATGGAGACTTTGGGCGAAGAGCTCCATGGAGACCGTGCCCGAACGAACATTGTGGCAATGTCTGAGCTGGGCCTAGTGGAGATGACTCGCAAAAGAATTCGCCCAAGCTTGATTAAGACCCTCTGTGAGCCCTGCACATATTGCGACGGGAAGGGTTATATTAAGCGCAAGTCCACGGTTTCTAACGAAATGTTCCGCGAGCTAGAACGAGACGGCGACATGCTGGTGAATAAGAAAACCAATGTTGTGGTTCATTGCCACAGTGATGTGGTTGATTGGATCTATGAGGTCGAAGGGGAAAGTCTAGAGCGCATTGAAAAGCGCCTGGAGCGTTCGGTTGCTTTTAAAATCGAACCGAACTATCACTTAGAACAGTATGAGATCTTTTTTGTTTAGATGGGGCGGTTGTCGGCGTGAAGCTTGGTGCGACTCCGTTTTCGATTTAGGACTGTGCTTCTACGGAATCCGACAGCTTAAACGGCAGTCCTGAGAGGGTACTCTCAGGACTCTAGGGTAGGGTGAGATTCCGGAATTAAGAAAGTACCTCGATCTGAAGCGCATCGTGCGCTTCAGAAAGGCAGCCCATGGATGGCCAGGCTGACTCAAGAACCGGGGGCAGCTGCGCGGAGAAATAATAGCTGCAGACAAAAATTTGCTAAAACTGCGGCCCGCATCGCGATTCGACCCTGCAGCCCCCGCAACCCTGGCAGATATAAATTATAAAATGTTTTTGTACGGGCGCGTTTAAGGCCCGCATTTTGTGGAGAACTCGGGTTTATAGCCCGAATGCACAGTTTCGTTCGAAGGATTATACCGACCACCCCATTTGCTAAAACTAGAACATAAAAATCATAGCTAAGAGCATGATATCTTTGTCGAAAAAACGAACTCCGAATTTATTGTTAAATGTCTATTATTCCTTGGACAACCGCAGAGCTTGGGGCTAATCTTCTCTTCTCCCTAAAAATGCTGAAAAAAATAACATGTATTAGGTTGACAAAGTCCGTCGCAAAGTGGCATTTACGGTTGGCTTAATTCAGAGGGCTGGAGGTTTTTCAATGTACGCAATTTTTCGTACCGGCGGCAAGCAGTATAAAGTTCAAACAGGTGATGTAGTTCAGGTTGATAAACTTGAGCAAAAGCTTGGTTCAGAGTTCGATATCAACGAAGTTCTCTTAGTTGGTGGCGAGGCCACACATGTTGGTCAGCCTCTAGTTAAAGGTGCGAAAGTAACTGTTGTAGTTACCAAGCAAGCTAAAACTAAGAAGCTCTTGGTTTTCAAAAAGAAACGTCGTAAAGGCTATAGAAAGTTTGCAACTCACAAACAAGACTTCACAGAATTGTTCGTGAAAGCAATCACTTCACCAGATGGTAAAGTAACTAAAGCTGATGGCGATGCTTCAGTTGTAGACGTTGCGGCTAAACGCGCGGAACAAAAAGCAGGTCGTATTGCAGATCGCGTAGAGCGCGTGAGCAATAAAGACAAAGGCGAAGAAGTAGTTAAGAAAGCGGCTAAAAAAGTTGCGAAGAAGGCAGTTGCTAAAAAAACAGTTAAGAAAACTGTTAAAAAAGTAGCAAAGAAGTCTGGCGCAAAGAAAAAAGTTGCTAAGAAAACTACAAAAAAAGCATAATTTAATTTCTTTCTTAAGCGAGGTTAGTCATGGCAAGTAAAAAAGCCGGTGGTAGTACGAAGAATGGACGGGACTCACAGAGTAAGCGTCTTGGTGTAAAACGCTTTGGTGGCGAAAAAGTTCTTTCAGGAACAATCATTGTTCGTCAGCGCGGAACTAAGTTCCATGTTGGTAACAACGTGAAAATGGGTCGTGATCATACGATTTATTCTGTAATTGAAGGTCATGTTAAATTTGAACGTTTCTCTAAGGAGAGCTTCAAAATCAGCGTTTACCCAAAAGCCGGTTAATTACCGCCTTTTAGGTAGAAAAAGTCTGAACATTTTTTCAATTCCGTAAAGGAGCCGCCCATGGCTCCTTTTTTTGTGCTAAATCTGTCCCACTTAAATTAGGTGGAATTCTGTTATGAAATTCATAGATGAAGTTAATATATCCGTAGCCTCAGGTAGAGGCGGCGCCGGTTGCGTGAGCTTCCGTCGAGAATCTTTATTACCCCGTGGTGGACCTGATGGTGGTGATGGCGGCAAAGGTGGCGACGTTATCGTGCGCACTTCTCGTCACATCAACTCACTTGTCGATATTCGCTTGAACAAGCGTTATGCGGCTCGCAGTGGTCGCCCAGGCTCCAGTGCGAAGAGCTCCGGCTTGGCTGGCGATGATCTTGAGTTGATCGTCCCTGAGGGGACAATTGTTCGCAATCTTGAAGGCGAGATCATTATTGATCTGACCGGCATTAAAGAACATCTGCTCCTAAAGGGTGGCCGTGGCGGCAAAGGAAATACATTTTTTAGAAACAGTATTAACCAAGCACCTGATTACGCACAGCCAGGTGAAGATGGTGAAGAACTCGATGTTAAGCTTGAGCTAAAACTAATTGCTGACGTCGGTATTATTGGTTTTCCCAATGCGGGAAAATCAACTTTGATTTCTCGCATGTCGGCGGCTAGACCAAAAATTGCTGATTATCCTTTTACAACTTTGACTCCCAATTTGGGTGTGGTCAGCTTTGGGGATTACAATTCATTTGTCGTCGCAGATATTCCAGGTTTGGTTAAGGGTGCTCACGAAGGCGTAGGCCTTGGCATTCAGTTTTTAAAACATATTGAGCGCACTCGACTGTTCATTCACTTGGTAGATGCTTCGGGAATGTCAGGTCGCGATCCTATGCAGGATTACGAAGAGCTGAACAATGAGCTTAAAATGTACGATGAAAACAACAAAGACAAAGAAGGCTTCTTTCCTCTTATGACTCGCCCTCAAATGGTGGTTCTAAATAAGATTGATGCTTTGAGTGAAAGCGACCTTGCGAAGTTGCAAAGTAGCTTTAAGAAAGCCACTGGAAGCGCTCCATTCTCGATTTCAGCGGTAACAGGCAAGAACCTAAAAGAGTTCGTTGCCGAATTGGGTCAGAAGATTTTGACCAAGGAAGAAGAAAAATGAAAATAGGAATTTTCGGAGGCAGTTTTAATCCTCCACATATGGGACATCTGAACGCTATCCAAACCGTGGCTAAAAAAGCGGGACTTGGCAAGGTTCACGTGATTCCAGCAGCCCAGAATCCTTTGAAGACACCTGTAGAGGGACCTTCAGCTGAGCAGCGTTTTGAACTAACCAAGTTGGCTTTCAATCAGTACGGAGAAGCTTTCTTCGTCGATGATCAAGAAATCAAACGCGGTGGCTTAAGCTATACAATTGATACAATAGTTGAAATGCGCAAAACCTATGAGGCAAATGATCTTTACCTTATTGTGGGTGCGGATAAATTTGAAGAACTGGCACAATGGAAAGACTATCAAAAGATTTTGTCTGAGACGAATTTGATCATCACGACTCGTCCGGGTTACGATATGCCAGAGAGTCTCGATGAGATGCCAGCTTATCTAAAGCCTTTTGTTGCAGAGTTCGATTTTAACTTTATTGAGTTAACAACCGGCCGAAGCATCCAGTTCATCACTCTTCGTGATGTGGAGCTTTCTTCTACAGAAGTTCGCCGATGGTTGCGCACTGGAAAGCCAGTGGAAAAGCACCTTCCGCTAGCTGTCGAGACCTACATTAAAGAGCATAAGCTTTATCGCAATATTGGTGAACGCATTGGCGATTTCACAAAGTTCACTGCATTCTGTGCAGACGTGATGTTCTCTAAAAAAGGTATTAATGTAAAAGCTTACGATCTTTCTAGAATGTCAGCACCAAGCGAATACGTTGTGATTGCTTCCGGTACATCGACTCGACATGCGGCTGCTATGGCTGAAAATGTCGTTGCTGCTGTAAAAGAACAATACAATGTTTTACCTCAAAGTGTTGAGGGTATCGATGAGGGCCGTTGGGTTCTTGTGGACTACGGTTCTTTGATTGTTCATGTGTTTTATGACTTTGTTCGCCAAGAATACAGTCTTGAAAACTTGTGGCGTGAAGGCATTGATATGGGTCTGAAAGACCCTTACGTTGGCAAAGACGCCTAAAACGACTTCGCAATGAAGTTTGTGCTGATGAACCTCGCAACTGCAAAGGAAGCTTGGGCCGATGAGGTCAACGAGCTTTACAGAAAAAAGATTTCTTTTTTCACGCCGTTCGAGGTTCTTTCTTTAAAACCAAAAAAATCTGCCCGTGACGACGCCGACTACAAACGCAGCGAAGAGGCGGCTTTGATTTTAAAGAGCCTCAGCAAAGATGACTTTGTCGTGCTTTTAGATGAGCGGGGATCATCCCTAGACTCTCTTCAGTTTGCAAAAAAAATCGAGACGGTATTGGGAAGCTCTAAAAAAAGAGCCGTGTTTATTATTGGTGGGGCGTTCGGAGTCACAGAAGAAGTGCGTTTAAGGGCGGACCTTAAGGTTTCACTATCACCAATGGTGATGAACCATCTCATGGCCCAGGCAATGCTGCTTGAGCAAATCTATCGCGCATTTACGATTATTAAGAAAATTCCGTATCACAATATCTAATGTCGAGGCTTCCTAAGCCGCGCCTAGTTTTTCCACGGAGGAAAATCGCCCAACTCTTTTTCAGGAATGCGATTCAGCTCAAGGAGTCGAGACCACTCTCGAGATAAAAACAATTTTTCCTGGTAAAGAGCCTCTGAGGAATCAATTTCCCCAGCCTTTTCGCAGCTGTCGTTCGGATCGAAAGTTGCGTAATTGCAGATTGCGTAGGTGACCCGATTCTTTAAACCTCCCACGCCGGTGTTCCAATCAGCCAAGGTCATTGGTCTTTTAGGGTCGAGCGAAGGGTCAAAAACATAAGCTGTTTCACCAACACGATAAGTAACGGCGACATGATACCACCACTCAACTTTTCCAGAACGTGTGTTTGATGTTTTGGCAGACAGGTTTCCAAAAACGAAAATCTTTTTAGGTTTCACAAATTTGTTATCAACCAACAAATAGGCCGCCATTTCTGCGCGAGCAAAACAGCCATCATCTGGATAAAGCCAAGTCATGCGGCGAAGAAAATTCTTTTCCTGTCCTTGCATAAAGCGCAAATCCCGCACGAACTCAAACTGATTAATTAGATCATTCATTGAGCCCACATCCGGGATCACTTTGATATCAAGGTCCCTGAGGTCCTTACTAACTTTCTGAGGTTGGCGCGAAACATTCGGAGTAACAACTCCGTGGCGGAGATAGGCTTGAATGTGAGTTTCGTGTGACTTCCGAATGGCGGAAAGTCCAACTCGATTGGCAAAAGCGGTGGAAGAAATTAAACCAAATAGCACAAGACTTAAAATGGCACGCATTTGTTACCCCTCAAAAATCTTCCACATCTTGCCATTTGCGCACAACCTGTCAAAGAAATTGCATGGGTGATTCGGCATGGGAAAGCTTCTGCATTATATTCGAAAGCACGGTTCTTGTTGTCTGAATTGCGGATCCTTGTGGATTTCCGAAAGCGGTTTGTGCCAAATTTGTTATCAACGCCTAGGGTTCCACGAAAACTTGCGCATAGAATTTGAAAAGGAACTCAAGGTTTACAGTCTATTTGACTGGAGTCCCGGTGCAAGTGATCTGCTATCCAGGTATTTAGTTTCACTAAAAGGGGGTGGTCAAAAAGATCGCTGGCGAAAAGCAGCTCACCTTTTTGTTAGAAATCGAATTGCCGATCTTCCTCCAAAGCGGGTAGTTGTTCCCGCACCTCCAAGAAGAACGGGGCAAAAAGACCACGCCCATGAATGGGGACAGGCCCTCGCAGAATCACTCGGGGCTGAGTTCGCCCCTTGCCTTCGTAAAATGGATGAAGGGTCGCAACGGAGAGCCAGCAGAGAGCAACGAGAGGATCTTCGTATGGAAGTCCTTGAAAATTATACAGGACTTAAGGGCGTCACGGAAAAGACCCTGTGGATTTTTGCCGACGACATCTTAACCACGGGGGCTACAGCGAGGGCCGCACACAGGGCGCTCGGAAGTCCCCCTCATTTTGAGACCTGGGTCCTAGCCAGAAGGAAGCTCTCTTGCGGAGCGTCCAAGCTTCTGCTATAAGGAGCGAATGCTGAAGTATATCAACGTCTTACTTTTATCCCTCGTCTTTGCCTCCTTTGCGGGAGCCGCGCCCAATAAGGTGTTGAAGGCTTTGAGCAACAAGTATCAAGCAAGTCCTCTTGTGGAAATGAATGTGGAAAAGACGGTCACGTCAGAGTTGTTAGGCAAAACAACTCGTCACAGTGGAAAAATTAAAATGGCAAAAGGAAAATTTCGCTGGGAAAATTCAGTTCCTGAAGAAACACTTTTGGTTTTTGATGGCTCCATTATTTGGAGCGTGCAATATCCACCCAAAGAATTTGGCGGCAACCCCCAAGTTCTTCGTGGAAAAGTTGATAAAAAGAATCGTAAGCAAATTTTGATCTCTTCCTTGATGGGTGCAGACATCGAAAAAGGTTTTAAGGTTGTTAGCGAATCTGAAACCAAAGGCATTGCCGACATCGTGGTTTCTCCTCGCAGTGATGACATCTTAGT
>JBBKWD010000064.1:0-12895 GCA_037968775.1 Bdellovibrio sp. | reverse complement strand
CCACTGGAAAGATGGTATTGCGACAACAAGCTGTCAAAATTTGTCTCCAGCTCACTCGCCACTTTCATGAACAACATGTTGGAGTACAAAGAGGACGTATCGATATTCGCCTCTAAGTCTTTCACTGCTGCTTCAAGCTCTTCCCGCGAAGGAAGACTTTGAATGAATAATTTAGCCATGACGAACTCCTGTTTCTGAGAGGCCCCTTCTATTTAGAAGGAGTCAGCTCGATACCAGTTTCTTGATCTGCTACTTGCGCTTTACCGGATGTTGCAACTGCGATCTTCTTAGTCTTGCTATCGGTATTGGAAGTCAACTTAGCGCCGATATTATTAGCCCAGATGCGGAAGCGATCCACATAGGTGAATACGGCCGGAACCACAATCAGTGTCAAGATCGTCGATGAAATGATGCCGCCGATAATCGCTACACCCATTGCCGTTCGAGTCTTCGAAGCTTCGTTCAAACCAATAGCCACCGGCAAGGTACCTGCAATCAAGGCAAATGATGTCATCAAGATCGGACGAAGACGTGTTTTACCTGCAAGGATCAACGATTCAGATCGGCTCTTTCCCTGATCCATCATTTGCTTCGTAAAGTCGACGAGCAGAATACCATTTTTGCCCGCCACCCCGATGAGCATGAAGAATCCAAAGATCGCAAAAATCGTCATGATCTGGTTGAACAGAAAGAGCGCCACAAAGGCTCCACTCAAGGCCAATGGCAATGCAATCATGATTGTAATCGGTGTGATGAAAGACTCATACAGGCTCGAAAGGATCAGATAAATGAACAGAATTGCAAAGCCCAATGCCAGAATAGTCGAGCCCACAAGCTCTTGCATGTTCTCAGCATCACCTGCAAAGGAGTATCGCACATTTGAAGAGAACGCATGTTCACCTGTTGTCATCGCCTTCACCGCATCGTTGACCACTTCACTCAACCCCACACCGGGCGCAATGCCCGCAGTGATTTGAATATAACGTCCTCGGTCTTGTCTTTCGATCGAGGCCGGACCTGACTCAACATTGCCTGTCGCAACATCAGACAAACGCACGAGCTTTCTATTTACATTCGGAACGAAAACTTGATTATAAGTTTTCATAAGGTCCCGTTGATCATCTTGCAAGCGAACACGAATTTCGTACTCGCGTCCTTTTTCGCGGAACTTCGCAGGTGTTAAACCTTCTACCTGGGCCCGCAACTCGACACCCATGGTGGAGGTATTGATACCATAGGCCTTTGCCGCCCCTGGCTTCAAGACAACTTGCATCTCAGGTTTACCAGGACGGAAATTTGTATCTACGTCCTTCAGACGCGGATCTGCTTTCAAGAATTCCACCATGCGTGTTCCAGCAGCCTCAAGTTCCGCTGGATCCGCAGAAATGATATTCAGCATAAAAGGCTGCCCACCCATTCCACCCGTTGCATCGTATTTTTTTACTACTGGATTCGCATCTGCAAAGTCCGTAAGTTGCCCACGAACTTTATCACGGAACTGTTCAGTAGAGAGTTTTCCACGTTCTTTTCCACGCTTCATTCTCACGTAAAAATTAGCCTTGTTGGATTCACCAAACACCGATCCGACGATCATAGTTGTGAATTCAACTTCAGGATTATCGTGAAGAACCTTATCCACAGCACGCGCTGTCACTTCTGTACCATCTAGACTTGTCCCGGGTTTTTTTTCAAGAGTCACGGTGAACTCACCGCTGTCATCGTCGGAAATAAAGGCACCTGGAACTTTGGTCACCGTATAGATACTTCCCATAAAAACCGCAAAGGTCATCGCGATGGTCAGAAGGGGATGTTTTAGCGACACTCGCAAAAGTTTTTCGTAGATATTCTCTAACCATGTTTGGAAGCGATCGAAGCCTTTTAACATACGACCTAAAGTTTTGTCGTAAAGGCTCGCTGGTTTGTGTCCATCCGTTGCATGGGCATGTCCACCACTGCCACCGAAATAGGCGGTGAGCATGGGAATGATTGTCATAGCGACAAACCAACTGATGGCCATCGAGAACACGACCGTCATACCAAATTGTTTTAAGAACTGTCCAATCGTACCCGACATTGTTCCTACGGGAACAAACACCGCAATAACAACCAAAGTGATGGCCATCACGGCCATCTGAATTTCCGTTGTCCCTTTAACTGCAGCCGTTTTGGAATCTTCGCCTAGCTCCATTCGCCGATAAATATTCTCGATGACAACGATCGCATCATCGATAAGCAAACCTACCGCCAGGGTCAGAGCTAACATCGAGATAATATTGATAGAGAAGCCCGCAAGCTTCATGATCATAAAGGCACCAACCAACGAAATCGGTACAGATAGCGCCGTAATTAAGGTCGAACGGGGACTGCCCAAGAAAAAGAAGACGGTCAGAACGGTTAAGAAAATTCCTATGCCAATGGTTTCATATACATCATATAAATTGTCGCGAATTTTCTTAGAGGCATCTGTAACCACTCGGAAGGTGGGCGCTCCTTCCATTTTTGCTAATTCAGGCTCAACACGCTTAAGTTGCTTCATGATTTCATCTGCAACTTTTACTGTGTTAGAACCTGACTGCCGATACACCTGAAGAAACAGGGACTTTTCACCGTTCACATACGCACGAGACTTCTCGTCAGCCAAGGTGTCTTTAACAACTCCAAGATCTGCAATTCTCGTCGGGACTTCATTCCCGTACAAGTTCACCAAGGTTTCAGCAACATCTGATACTTTGCTAAACTCTCCGAGACCTCTGAAAACCATTTCTTTGTTACCTTGATTCACTTTACCAGAGGGAATATTTTCTCCGGAGGCCGCAACTTGGGCTCCAACTTGGCTCACAGACATTTCACGATTCTGAAGCTTTCGACGATCCAAGAGAACGTGAATTTCTCTTTCACGTCCGCCTAAGATTTCAATTGCTCCCACGTTACTGACCTGCTCGAGCCGAGGCTTCAGGAATTGGTCGGCAATATCAAAGAGCTGGGCATCACCGAGGTCTTTGGCTGTTACCGATATCAAAAGGATCGGCGTGTCTGCTGGGTCAAAGCGCTTAATAACTGGGTCATTGACCTCAGTGGGAAGTTTCGCTTTAGCGACGTTTACCTTATCACGCACTTCTTGTTCGGCGTGTCTCACGTCCACACTGCTATTGAACTCCACGATGACCTGGCTCACGCCTTCCAAACTTTTTGAAGTCAGGCGTTTAATGCCTGAAATCGTGGACACTTCTTCTTCAATCGGACGACTGACCAAAGTTTCAATCTCTGCCGGTCCTGCACCTTGATAAACCGTTTGAACAGTCACCACGGGGACTGAAACGTCTGGGTACAAATCGACACTCATGGACTTAAAGGATGCCCATCCAACGACGACGATCGCGATCGTCACACACGTCATAAAAATTGGTCTGGCGATGGAAACTTTAGGTAAACTCATGACTATTTCCCTCCTTCAGGAGAGTCTTGATACATTTTGATCTGTGCTTGTAAAGCTAAAATATTAACAGCCGATTTGACCTTCGCAAGTGCCGCTTGAGAATAGTCCTGCTCAAAAAGTAGAACTTGAAAAGTCGTAGTTCGACCCTTTTTCAAGCGAGATCTTTCGACTTCCAATTTTGTCTTTTGGGCAGTTTCAATTCTTGAAAATAACTTTAGGTTGTCGCGAGCGTCGGTGATATTTCGACTAAGATTGATCCAATCTTGCTCTTGCGAGTATTCGGCATAGTCCCGATTCATTTCAGCGGCCCGTTCCTTTTTCAGGGCACCGGTTCTTGCGTCATTCGTCGCACTGATATTGAGCGGCATATTGAAACGCAAACCAACAAAAGCTGTGTCTTGGGCTGCTTGCCCCGCCTCTGTCATTGCCTCATTCAAACTTGGATCGCGTCCATTGAGAGCATATTGTCCGACGACGTTTAAAGTCGGACGATTTCTTTCAAGAGCCAGTGCTGAGGCCGCCTTGGCCGCCGCCAATTGCGCCTCAGTTGCTTGAACATCAGGTCTTACACCGGGACGATTTGCCGGAACGGTGATCGCTTCTAAAGCTTTGTAATCAACGACCTGAAGTGTCTCGATCGGCGCATTGCTCTCTTTATTTAGAAACTGATTGAAGTTTCTTCGCGCCGCTTGAGATTCATTTTTGGCAATTTGCAACTCTAAGGTTCGCGCCTCCACGAGGGCTTGGGCTTGCACCACGTCGGCTTGTTCTCCTAAGTTCATGCGCTTCTTTTTCGCTACATAATCAAGGATGCTTTCGGCAGCAGACAACGCTTGCTCTTGAATTTTGACGACATCTTGCCAAGCAGCGACTTTCCAATAGGTCGCCTCAGCTCCGATAAGAATTCCAAGGGACTGACCCTCCGTGCCCCATTTTTCGGCCATGCTAGATTGACGAGTCGCCTCTTGATTTGCGCGCGCGGTTCGGCCGAAGCCTCCACCCCAAAGTGGCATCGTCAATTCAAGCTGTGGACTGGAGTCCCAATATTGAGAAGGAGTGATTGCAGCTGAAGCATTTTCAAACTCACTCCGGTTCATGGAATAGTAAAGACGGGATTGCAGACCGAAACTAAATTGCTGGCTGATACCTAATAAATAGTTTTGACTGCGAACATCGTCGTACATTTGCGGCGTATTCGGTTTCGCATTATGTCCAACGGTGGCCTCAGCAAACAACTGAGGAGTAAAAAATAGATCTGCTTCGCGCGAAAGGAGCTTGGCCCCTTCAGACTGCTCAGCACTCCCTTTATAGGACAAACTTTGATCCCTAACTTGCTCTAAATACTCATTCAGCGTGAGAGCTTGCGCTTGAAACGCCCAGCTTCCAACTGTGAGAGAAAGAATCACACGCATTATCTGGGTGGCCTTCTTTTTACTCATTGTGCACTCCTACCTTTGTCTTAATTAAGTAATCACTTACATACATATTATTAAGGCATTTCCATAAAGTACTCAAGTGATTACTTATTGAAAGTTAAATGAACTTATGATACATTTCCTATATTCAAGTAATTTCAGTTACTTGCGGGGGGATTCCATGAACGACTCATCTCAGAAAAAGACGAAGGTGCCTCAATCGGAGGATCGGTCCAAACCGAAAAAGCGAGATAGATCCGCATCTGAAGAGCGTCTTTTGAATGCTGCCGAAGACATATTCTCAAAACATGGCTTTAAGGCCTCCACGACACGTATGATTGCAAAAAAAGCCAATGTGAATGAGTCCTTGATCGGGCGTTACTTTGAGGGAAAATTAGGGCTTCTCTTTGCTGTGATTGAAGCCCATATCGAAAAGAAGGCACTGGCAGAAGATCTTCCTTATCCACAGCAGGCTACACTCACCGAAGAATTGACTGCTTTTATCGATGCCCGTTTCACCGAGCACTGCCAAAAAAATTCAGAGTTCTTTAAAATTGTATTGTCACAAGCTCTTGTCGACTCAAAGTTTTTAAAGAAAATTCGCGAAAAAATTCCCAACTTTCACGAAGTCAGACTCCAAGAGCGAATCAAAATACTTCAGGCAAAAAGAAAGGTAATTGCAAGTTGTGACCCCATTGCAATTGTCATGGATATCGATACACATTTTCACGGCGTGATGTTCTTTGATCTTATTATGAGCGGGCTCGAACCCAAGATTGCCCACGCTAACTTGACTCGTTTTGTCCGAAATTATGCGAAGGCTTTTGAAGCTTAGCCTGATCTTTGCGACTGCAGAGATCAGACTTTGAATTGAATGCTAATAGTGCCAAGGAAATTTACTGAAGTCCTTATCGCGCTTTTCCACAAATGAGTTTCGCCCTTCACTGGCCTCTTCCGTGCCATAGGCTAATCGAGTCGCCTCTCCGGCAAAAAGCTGCTGACCAACGAGGCCATCATCAATCATATTGAATCCAAATTTCAACATACGCATCGCTGTCGGACTTTTTGAGTTCATCTCTTCGGCCCACTCTAAGGCGACTTTTTCGAGATCCTTATGGGGAATCACGGCATTCACCATGCCCATGTCAAAGGCCTCTTGAGCCGAATAATTGCGACCTAAAAAGAAGATTTCTCTGGCGCGTTTTTGTCCCACCATGCGGGCCAAGTAAGCAGATCCATAACCACTGTCAAAGCTTGCGACATCCGGATCTGTTTGCTTAAAAATAGCGTGTTCTTTACTCGCTAAAGTCAGATCACAGACAACATGCAAAGAATGTCCTCCGCCCACAGACCAACCCGGGACAACGGCCACGACAATCTTGGGCATAAAACGAATCAAACGTTGCACCTCTAAAATATGCAAACGACCTAAACGGGCTAAATCCATTTTTCCGACAGCTTCTGTTTCCTCATATTTATAACCATCTTTACCGCGAATACGCTGATCGCCACCGGAGCAAAAAGCCCAGCCACCATCTTTAGGTGAAGGACCATTTCCAGTTAACAGCACAACCCCCACATCTGGAGTAATACGTGCATGCTCTAACGCAGTATAGAGTTCATCCACAGTTTGTGGGCGGAATGCATTGCGCACCTCTGGTCGATTAAAGGCAATACGAACGGTGCCCTGTGCATTGGCTCGGTGATAAGTAATATCTTTGAAATTAAAACCTGGAACTTCGGTCCACCACTCAGGATTAAAAATATCTGAAACCATTCTATACCTCTCGATTAAAAATAAAACTAAATGCGGTCCGTTTTAGCCCATAAGTAATGATCTGCCAACACCAACCATGTCATGGCCTCCAAGACTGGAATTGCTCGTGTGACAATGCAGGGATCATGACGACCCTTTTTCGCGACATCTAGAATAGAACTTGTGGGCTTAAAGGAAATCCTCAAAAGAATCGACTCTCCGGTGGAAATTCCCCCGCGAATGCCGCCATAAACCGACGCTTCGCAAGAGTGGAACTCCGTCCCCTTTGATTGGGAGGCATCAAATCCCAATCCAAATTCAAAACCGTTCGCTGCACCAACACTCATCAGCGCTTGCGCCAAGTCAGACTTGAGTTTTCTAAAAACGGGTTGCCCCAAAAAGGCAGGTGCGTTCTCAATGCGAATTTCCGCTATTCCGCCATAACTCTCACCGTCTTGCTGGGCCTTCTTTAAAAGTTCTTCCACTTGAACGGACTGCGACTTGGACGGAAATCGCGCTTGAAAAGAGTCCACATTCACTGTCAGTGCTTCAGATCTCTCTCGTTCACTGATTGAAAATGATCCTACCTGGGCCGCATAACCCACAACCCGGGTATCGACCCCCGCAGCCATCATCATCATCTTTGCAAAGGATCCGGCAATAACACGAGAAAGGGTTTCACGTCCCGAAGACCTTCCACCACCACGATGATCACTGTGCCCAAATTTATTTTTCCACATATCATCGGCATGCCCGGCCCGAGCCTGGGTTTTAATAGCTGCATAGTCCTGTGAACGAGCATCTTGGTTTCTGACGATCACAGTGATCGGAGTCCCTAAAGTTTTTCCTTCAAAAATGCCACTCAGTACTTCAGGCACATCTGCTTCGTTACGACCAGAGACCACCTGCCCCTGACTAGAAGCATGAGTGCCAGGACGCCGTCTTTCCAAATCTCGAATCAAAAGTTTTTCATCATAGGGCACACCCGCTGGGCAACCATCTATCACCACACCTAACGCAGGCCCGTGGCTTTCACCGAAAGTGGTGATACAAAATCGTGATCCAAATTGATTGGCATTCATTCACTGTCCTCACACTTCATCCAAAATCTCTTTTGACCCAGCGCCTGCCCCACAAACATCGTGATACCAGATTGATAGTGGGCTCCACAACGCAATGAATATTCTCGGCCCATAGAGTCTTCTTTATAGTTCATGTCAAAAACCATCGCAGGACTCCAATGAGCCGGAGGCCACTGTGTTTCCGGACTGCGAGGTGCCGCCCAAACGACCACCTTTGGATTGAGCAGCACGGCATCTTCAGAATCCAAACGAGGACTCGCCGTTCGAGAGGAAAAGTAGCTTGCGTGCGGCAATGTTTTTTCTAACATCTCCAAAGTTCCGCCCCCACCCCAGATATAGATTTCTTTTTGCAAGGGCGCAATCATTCCGACACCTTCAATAAGCTCTAAAAAACCCTCTTCGTCGGTCGAAGTTCCCAACCATTGCTGCTGAGATTCGCTCCAAAAAAGAGTATTTAGGGACTTTCCCGAATATCCTTCAACCAAACCCGCGGCATTTTGTTTGTGAGGCGCTGTAATCGCCGCATAACCAAGACCCATTTTCTGAAGAATTGGAAAGGCTTCATCCCACTCTTCCCTGGCTACTTTAATGGCGAGTACGGGAATCCCACGCTTTGCAAAAAAATCAGAGTGCTCGATGGGCGTGAAACTATGGGATACCGGATCGCCAAGGATGGCCGCAAATTTTTGTACTTTTTGAGGTGTGATCATCCAGGAAAAAAGATTCGGCTGATCCGCAGCACTGCCCTCGTCATAACGCCAAAAATTTAGGGCCTGGGATTTTTTTTGCAACAAGCGATACCAACTCCAACGGCCCTCCGCCGAACGCGGCAAAAAGACTCTTTGTTGAGGCTGTTCCTTTTGCCACAGGTGACCCTGCCAAAGTTCTGCAAATGTATGAACTTCTGGGGACCACTTTAGCAATGCCGCCATTTTCGCATAACCCATCAAACGATCTTTGCCCGAGGCCTCATGCGAAGAAATCACAAGTCGTTCTGCAGGAATATTTCTAAGCATCTCGGGCGGAGCCCCGAGTTCTAAAGCCCAATCCACCCACTGCATGCCGTCCAACCAAGACTTTTCTGAAGGACTGAATACTTCTTCCAGCAGGCTGGGATTCTGCCGAAAAGAAAGCATAAAACGTTCGCCGGAAAGTTCGCCAACAACTTTGCGAATATTTTCTATCGACAACAAATCGTCACGTAACTCAAAAATATCCACCCCTTTTTGGGCGAACCGCGCTTTAAAGTTTTCCCAGCGGCGCAGCTTTGTAAATAGACCCGGCATAAGAGTTAAAACTCCGCCAATTTCCGAAATATTATGAGTGACGATATTTTTTTCTAATGCCAATGCCTTATTATGATGAGTTAAAACACCCTCGGGCATTTCATAAACCTCATCGGCAACCTGTGCATAATTTTTTTCTCGTACTTCGGCTCTTTTCCGAAACTCATTCAAGGGCGAAATATCTGGATCCAAGCGAGGCCGATCTAAAAAAATTCTTCCGTCTACGTCCGTTTTTCGTCGCACCCACAAAACTCGAACAGATTCCGGGATCGCTTTTAGATCAAAACCTGCCCCCAAAACAAGATACATATCTTTGTGGGGCTTTTGCAGACACTCTAAAAATATCTGACGCTCAAGTTCTCTAAAGTAGGCCTCGCCATTTTCCATCACGAGCTCAAAAATTTTTTTTCCAATTTTCTTTTCGATTTCTTCATCTAAGTCCAGAAACTCAATATCTTGATCTCTTAGATGCGACCACAAACGTTTAACGAGTTCTGTTTTTCCAGTACCACGATGACCAATGACCACTGTAATCACGGCGCGACTCCTATCATTTTCCAAAACTCGGGAAAGCTTTTATTAATGACCTGGCTATCCTGAATTTGAATGCCGTGGCCCTTAAGTTTAAAAAGAGTTGCTGCCATCACCATGCGATGATCGTGATCGGGATTGAACACCAAGCCTTTACGCACTGAAAGCTGTGGCTGTCCATGAATGACCATTCCGTCTTCCAACACTTCATGCTCCACGCCCACCAAGCTCAAAAGCTCTGCAACCTTGGCAATGCGATTAGATTCTTTGTGTGCCAAATGAGGCGCCCCGAATAGACGAGAGCTGCCAGAGGCATAACTGCAAAGAACTGCCAATACAGGAAATAAATCCGGTGCTTGTGACAAATTCCAATCAACAGCTTTAAGTAAAGGACTCTGGTGCACTTTCAAGACGCGATCTTGAAGCTGGTATTCCACATTCATTTTCTTAAAGATATCGATAAACACTCGGTCCGGTTGGTCACTCATTGTTGGAAAGCTCTGCAGAGCCACTTCTCCTGACAGGGCACCAGCTGCAGCTATTGTAAAGCTGGAGCTTAAATCGGACTCGACTTCAAAGTGCAGATGGGAAATACGCTCCCCTTTGGGGATTCGATAGATGACACCATTTTTTTGAAAGCGCAGACCGACATCTTTCATTAACTTCATGGTCATTTCAAAATAAGACTCGGAAACCCCACTGCCGTAGAGTTCAAATTCCAAATCGAAATCCAAAAGCCAGCTATTTAAAACCAAAGCCGAGGCATACTGACTGGATTCACTGGTATCAACTTGCAAAGGAATCTTCGGCTTTTTCCAGCCATCTGAAATAATAAAGAGCTCTTTGCCTTTGATTTGCGCCTGCACTCCCAACTGAGTTAAGAGTTTAAGAAGTCCTCTCTGAGGACGCTCCATCAAGCGCTTTGTGCCCATAAGCGTATGCCGGCCGCGCACTCGCGATGCTCTTAAAGCCATAAAACGAAAAGTCGTCCCTCCGTCGCCGCAGTCAATACGACTCCGGTCGCCCAGCTCTTCAAGGCCATCCCGCAACCTCACCACATCATCACAACTTGATTCGCCCTGGATATCCAAAGACGGAAAATAACTTTGTACAATCAAGATGCGATTGAATATGGATTTGGATCCAGGAATGGTGCCTTGAAAAGAAAGCTTAGGCATAAAGCTCTTCTTCTTGCTGCCGACAGAGTTCTAGCAGAACTTCATCTACAAAAACATCTTTGACAACTGGCTTCCCTGGGGCTATTAAAAATATAAATCTTAACTTTTGCGCAGATGATTTTTTCTTATCGCGTAAAAGTAATTTTCGCCATGCCCGCAAAACACCCGCATTAGAATTTAAAAGGTGATCTCGCTCTGCCGACAATAGGTAGGTCATGACCGGGCTTTCCTCAAGGGACTGAGCAGTACTGGCATTCATCAGTTTCTTTTGAGCACTCCAGCGCAAAGCGAACTCCATGCCGTAGTTCACAGCAATTCCATGCGGCAATTCATAATAGCTTTCAAAAACATGCCCCATTGTATGGCCCAAATTCAACTGATGTCGGAGCCCCTTAGTCTCTCTTGGATCTTTTTTAACTATTTTTAATTTTCCCTCGATGGCTTGAGGCAAATGGCGCCACAACACTTCGTTGGAAATCTTTTTTTCTATTCGCAACTGTTGCCAAAATCGACCGCCACTCAAAAGTGCAACTTTCAAGAGCTCTGAAAATCCCTCGAATGCGCGCGCGGAAGACTGCGCCAACAAAAGTGACTTTATCAGAATAACTTTTTCAGCTGGATAAAAGGTTCCAATTTGGTTTTTGGCCTTACCAACATTCAGTGCGGTCTTACCTCCGTGAGCGGAGTCGATGGCCGCCAGCCAGGTACTCGGAATATGAATCAACCCAACGCCGCGCTTTAACACGCTGGCAACAAACCCGCCAAAGTCCCCGACACTTCCGCCACCGACCACAACCAACTTCAGCTGACGACTAGAGAAAGAATCGCACAATGAAACTACTTTTGAAATATGGCCGGGAAACTTTTCTACGGCTTTAAGGTCTTCACCTGCCTCGACGCCATAGCTTGCTGAAAACGACTGGCGCCATCTGCGAAAGCCCGGCACCTTTCGGTCTAAAACTTTATCGTATACTAAAACCAACTCGGGCCCCAAGGATGAAACTTTGGGTAATTGATTTGAAAATTGCAACAAACTCATTAGTTGCTTTCTTTGAGTTCTGATTTAGCTTTTCCATAAGATTCTGAAATGGAGTCCCAAGCCTTCGCAACGCCCTCTTTCATTTCAGCCCAGGCTTTGCCGGTACTCTTACCCATTTTTCTTAAGTCGGACTTTAAATCATTTTGTTTTTTTTCTAGGGAGACAATTTGTTCGGTGATGTCTTTTTTTGCCTGGCCAGTTTTTTGGGCTGCTTGCTCTTTAAGTTCTGCGACTTCAGATTTTAAAGCTGTCAGCTTCGTTTCCATTTCAAGCTGAAATTCTGCTTTTTGTTCTTTTGTATAATCAGCTGCAGCCGCGGCCGCAGCTTGAGTTTTTTCTTGAACCTCAGCAGCAGTGGTAGCAAACGAGGGTGAAAGTGCGAAAAAAGATAGCGCAACTAGAACGGACTTCATAGACAGGTCTCCTTGTGAAGAACCAGTCTACCTAGGGCGCTATTTGACTTCAAGAATATTGAGCTGGGCCGAGTCGTAAGACACCGTGACAGAGACACGATTTGGAGCTTTGGACTTCAAACTGACTTCCAATTGCTTTTTGCAAGCGTCAAATTCTGCCAAATCACGACGCAGATAGTAGGACCCCTTGTCTTTTTCAAAAAGAACCACAATACCTTCATCGTCCTCACGCAGTTTTTTAACCGTGTCCTTCAGGGTGGCCGCACTGACCTCTTGCGCCACTTGACGAGCTTCCTTTTTTGCTTCGCTTACATGAGAAAATGCGAACCCTAGTACTAGGGCTGAGAATATAAATTGCAACTTCATGGGACGATCTCCTTGAGTGATGAAAGCTTATCGGCCACTCTTCAGCATTCTAAAGGAGGAAGGCTAGCCCCCCAGGGACCAATTAATCTCTTGTAATCCCTTGGATCGCAAATAGGCGTTCGACCTTGAGAAAGGCTTTGTGCCAAAGAATCCACGGTGGGCCGACAAAGGAGAAGGATGCGGTGACTCGATAACAAAGTGTCTTCTCCTGTCTACAAATGAGGCTTTTTTCTGAGCGTAAGCGCCCCACAATATGAAAACTAAGTTCTCACGTTCCTCATTCAGTAAATGGATGATTTTGTCAGTGAAGAGTTCCCACCCTTTTCCTTGATGGGAAGCCGCCTTTCCGTCCTCTACGCTCAAAACGGCATTCAGCAACAAGACGCCCTGCTC
>JBBKWD010000063.1:0-12529 GCA_037968775.1 Bdellovibrio sp. | reverse complement strand
CTAGAGCGACGGACTCGGTATACCCGCAGCTACAACAGGGTCGTGAAAAGAAAACTCAGCAAATTTCCTGTTCACAGCAAGGTAACAAGAAGAAGGACCCCTTAACCGAACGGCATTGGCCGTCGTGACCATCAGCTCGAAGTGTCTCGATTTGAGACTGTCTAGTTCGAGCGAATGAGGTCGGCGAAACCTTTTGCCCAGGATCTTGAATCATTTAAACAAGGGATCAGATGGAATTCTTTGCCACCGGCTTTGAGAAAATCAGCTTTTCCGCCGATGCCAATTTCTTCCAAGGTCTCAATACAATCGGCCACAAAAGACGGGCATAGAACGGCGATCTTTGTTTTTCCAGATTTCGCTAGCTCGTCCAGGCTGTGATCCGTCGAGGGTTTGAGCCACTCTTCGCGTCCTAATCGAGACTGGTACGAAACGCTCCATTGATTGCTGGATAGGCCCAGTTCTTTTGCAACGGCCGATGCCGTGGCAAAACATTGCGCCCGATAACAGGGCTTTTCACAGGCCCCTTGTTGAAGGCAGCAACTTTCGTTTTGAAGGCAGCCCTGCATCTTGCGAACATGGCTTTCGGGCAGTCCGTGAAAGGAAAACAGATAGTGCTCAACAGATGGGTCTTTTGAAGAGTCTTTTAAAGCTTCGCGCGTGCTTTGCGCCGTGAGCTGCACGAAATCTTTATTCGCATAAAAGTGATTCAATTTTTTTACGGGCACATTTAAAGAATTCTCTTTGATCAAACGCAGGGACTCTTTAATAGAAGACCCCGTCGTTGCCTCGGCATATTGCGGAAAAAGAGGTGCCAGTAAAATGGAATCTACTTGTTCCGATTTAAACTTATCCAGGGCATCTTGAATGCTGGGCATGCTATAGCGCATTCCAACTGTTACATAAAACTTCGGCCCGAGGGCGGATTGCAGTTCTGCGGCAAAACGATCGGTGTAAACCGTCAGGGGGGAGCCTTCGTTGAGCCATACTTTTTTATAATTAGCCGCCGAAAAAGGAGCTCTGCGAGGAACGATCAGACCCTTTACTAAAATCCACCGAAATAACCAAGGGAGGTTGATGACGTCTTTATCCATGAGGAAGTTTTCCAGATATTTTTTAACATCGGGAACTTCATAAGATTGAGGACTTCCAATATTGAGCAACAATACACCTGTTTTAGCCATAATTTTTATTCAACTCATTTGCTAGCAATTGGCTGCGCTCTAGAATTTTACTAAGCCCGATGCCAGCCAGATAGTTTCCGTGCAAGTACAAATCATCCGGCAGTTCGAGTTCTCTAAGTACGATCTCTAATTCTGTGTCATAGGCTGGGAGGGCATTCTCCCAGCGAAAAATGCGTGATCCCAAGATTGGACTTTTGGAACCCAGGATCTGTTCTCGCTCACTCTCGATTAAGTTCAGTAGACTGATATCACTATAAGAAAGCAAACTTCCTGCGTTTTTTCCGCCAAGAATCCAGGTTTCGTTGTAGGTCTGATCTCGTCCGTTAAAAATACTGGAGTTCATTAAAACACCTAAACTTTGTAAGCCCAATCCGCGAGGAATAAGGCAGCCAAAGCCCAGATACTTTTTTTGAGGTTTGTCGAAAAAAAGAGTCGCGCTGACCAGAGTGCTCATGCGAATCCGACCTAGCATTTTTGAAAGTGCAGGATATTTTCTCGAAGTCATCGCGGCGGCGCCAGAGGCAGGGAGAGCCAGAACAACGGGTCCTAAGAGCAACTCAAGCTGTGGAGCTGAATTCAGATGAATCCGAACGCCCTTCTCGCGCAAAACTCTTTCAAGGCCATTGACAACATCTTGCATTCCGCCCGAACCGGTCATCAGGCCCCGGTATTTTTTATTCTTTTTTTTGCGACGAAACAGCGGTGACAAAATAAGGCTGGCACTTAAATCGGCAAGCTCATTGGCATAAATGCCCTGTAACGCGGGTTCTAGAACAAACTGACTGGGTGTTTTGCCAATAATTTTTAAAGCCCAACTTTGCAGGGTCTCGCCGGGTTGTGGACGTAAACTTGATTTTTCAAGAATGAGTTTTTTAAAGAGGCTTTTAAAGGCGCTCCAGGTTTCACCAATAGTGAGAGGCCAAGTGCGTGGCCGACCCCGAAAGAAAAATCGTTTGCGCGAAGACTTTTTAGGCAGCGCCACGGGAATTTCAAGCTGTCGGAAAAGTTTATCAACGCTTTCCGTGCGAATCAGCGCATTGGCCGCATGTTCCGCAAGTCCCCAGGGTGTGACTTCAGTTCCGAGCAATCCCCCTAGACGATTCGATTTTTCATAAAGATCTACGGAAAATCCCAGCTCTGCCAAGCGCAGTGCTATAGTCATTCCAGAAAATCCGCCACCGACAATCGATACTTTTTTCATATAGAAGAAGAAAATATCTTCGTTTGAGGTTGTTTTGCCTTCAGTCTTTCATCGAAAAAAACACAGGCATTGCGCAAAAATGGTCGGCCTTCATAGGTGACATAAAGACGGTGATTCTTCACCTCGACGAGCTTGTCTTGGATCATTTCCGAAAGAAAGGCGACGGCATCTTGTTCTTGCTGTTCATCTGTAAAGCCGACTTCGAATTCGGTCATGAGCTTCAGGATTTGTTCACGTTGATGCTGATCTGATTTTGTTAAAATATGTCCGCGCAAGCTCGGCAAACGTCCTTCGGCCAGGGCCGCTTCATAGATGGGCAAAACTTTTTCATTTTGATGAAAGCTAAAGGGCGTTTCAGAAATGGAGGACACACCCAAACCCAAGAGCACATCGGTGCGATGGTCAGTATATCCCATGAAGTTTCGGTGCAATCGCTTTTCGTCCATCGCAAGACTTAAGTTGTCAGTCGGTAAAGCAAAGTGATCCATGCCGACTTCTTTGTACCCTGCTGCAAGTAAGATCTCTCGTGCGATTTCATAGAGCTCGCGCTTTTCAGCGGCCTTGGGTAAATCCTCGTCTTTAAATAGTCTTTGCGCAGGCTTAATCCAAGGCACCAAGGCAAAGCTATACAGGGCAATGCGGTCCGGACGAAGTTTGACTGTCTCCTCGGCTGTTTTTCGGAAGGACTCCGCCGTTTGTTTCGCTAGTCCATAAATCAAATCAAAATTGACAGAGGTGTAACCCAGGTCACGTGCTGCCTGTGAAAGGTTCGCAGTTATTTCTAATGGCTGGATGCGGTTGACCAAACGTTGAACCTCGTGATTGAAGTCCTGCACGCCCATACTGACGCGGCTAAAACCCAATTCACGCAAAGCCTTTAGCTGCTCTGCTGTGGTTCGCCGAGGATCGACTTCAATGGAGCCTTCAAACTTTTCTTTGTCGATCACGACTTGGTCTAAAATACTTTTCAATAAATGCACAAGGCTTTCCGTGGCCAAAAAAGTCGGAGTTCCGCCACCTAAGTGAATATGCTTGAGGGTCTTTGTTTTCAGTTCGGGAACTTGGGACAGATACAAAGACCATTCTTCGAGGATTTGTTCCACATAAGGGGATTCTTTTTTGTGGTCTTTGGTGATGATGGTATTACAGCCACAAAAGGTGCACAGTGATTCGCAAAACGGAATATGCAGATAGAGCGTCCAACCGTCCTCACTGCTCTGCAGAGCGCTGCGCAGATGCGAAATCCACTGATCTTGAGTCGGTCCCACTTCCCAATAGGGTACGGTTGGGTAGGAGGTGTAACGAGGCGCTGGCACATCGTACTTTGCTAAGAGGTCTTTGGTCATCCCAACACCTCGCGCACATGTTCGACAAAGAATTTCACATGGGCCTCAGGTGTTTTTGGTAAAACGCCGTGGCCAAGGCCGCACACCCAACCCGCCCGTTCTGCCAATGGAAGATCCTTGATAGGTTGTAACCACTGAGTGAGGGATTTTTTAAAATCAGCTGTGTCCATGAATAATAGTCCCTGATCAAAGTTTCCTTGTACGAAACCTTTGTTCTGAACTTGAAAACTTTCAGGAATGGAGCAGCGGTGATCAAAACCTTGTCCCGCCCAAGGCAATTGAGTGAATTCTGAATTAAAGAAGGCGGATTGAGTGCCCTTTGAGTAGTAACCCAATTGCCCCGGAAACTCCTGAATCAATGCTTTGAGGCAGGGCTGAATCCATGTTTGGAAAAATAAAGGCGACACTTCCCCCGCAGCGGTATCAAAGATCATCACGACCTCCGCACCTCCTGCAAGTTGCAAGCGAATATTTTCCTTTAAAAGCGGCAGCATTTTTTCTAAGAACATTGTAAAAAGTGGAATGTTCTTTTTCGATTGAATCAACGAGCCCGCGTGGGAACCTTCAGTCGCATATACAAAGAGTGTCCAAGGTCCACCGATAAAGCCGATCAGACTTTTATTAGAAGGTAGGAGCGCGCGAGTCGCTTGCATGGCTTCTTTTTGAAAACCCATGAATTCAACAGCCGGAGTCACTTCGCCGAGGCGAGAGATATTATCTGCATTCAACTGAAAATCCAAACGCGGACCGTGATCCGTGTATTCCAAACCCATTCCGAGTGCTTCCAGAGGAAAAAGAATATCGCTGAATAAAATAGAAACATCGAAATCAAATTCAGCTACAGGACCTAATGCCACTTGGGCTGCTAGTTCCGGCTTTTTGCAAAGATCATTAAACGAGTTTTGTGCACGCAAACCTTGATAGTGTTTGTGATAGCGTCCAGCCTGGCGCATGAACCAAATAGGGGGGACGGGTTGAATTTTTCTTTGCAGAGCGTTTTGAAAGCGGGAGTTCATAGAGGACCTTTCTTAAATATCTTCAATTTTTTCAGACCATTGATAGCCGACGCCACGAACAGAACGAATATGCTGGTCACCGTGTGCACCCAAAAGCTGGCGCAGGCGAACAATGGTGTTGTCAATGGTGCGATGGCTAGGATTTTTATCAACACCCCAGACTTCATTCATAATTTCATCTCGACTTAAAATGCGGGGCGCTTTATCAATTAAGAGTTGCAGAATCTTCATATCAGTCACAGGCGGGTACTCAATCGAGCCCGATTTCTTGCGAACCGACATATCCGTAAAATTGATAAAACATTCTGACAACTCAATTTCCCTTAAAGGGACATGAGCATCCAAAACATGGCGCACGCGAATTAAAAGTTCTTTTAAGTGAAAAGGCTTTGGTATGAACTCTTCTGCTCCTAATTCAAAACCTTTAAGACGTGACTCTGCATCAGCCTGGGCCGTGAGGAATATAAAAAGAACCGCCGAGGTTTGTTTTATTTTAGTCGCTAAATCAAATCCGTTCCCATCAGGCAGGCCGACATCCAAAATGAGCAGGTCATAATCTTTTTGGGCTGAAAACAGTGACCAGGCTTCAGTGGTTGTTTTAGCCCACGACACCTCATAGTCGCGCTGCAAGCGATCAAAAAGTGTTTCGCCTAAGGAAAGATCATCTTCGATTAAAAGGATTTTTCTCATAGGCGACCTTCTACTCGTAGGAGGCTGCGGAAACCTTTGCTGTCTTTGGATTCAAAAGAGATATCCCCGTTCATTTTTTCCAAAAGGCGTTTTGTAATCAAAAGACCGATGCCATTGCCACGAGAATCCGTGGAAACCAAAATCTCTGAACCTAGTTTGCGAAGGGCTCCTTGATAGCCAATGCCATCGTCTTGCAAGGTGATTTCAAGCTGGTGGTCATCCAGACGGCTCACGCCCAGCCGGACGACACTTGATTTTCCGTGTTGCACAGAGTTCTGTAAAAGATTTCGAAAGACGCTCAGCAGAGCTCTGCGGTCCCCTAGAATAGAGGCCTCTTTTTCAAGTTCGATGGCCAGGTCAGGAAATTCATTTCGGAGAGTCGTCAAAACCGCTTTAAGAGAAATGTTTTCTCTTAAAAGTTTGCCGTCCTCGAGATTGGCCAATAGGAGAGAGTTTTCTAACTGTAGATCTAGCCTTTGAATGTCGTGCAAAAGGCGATGCAAGATCGGATTGCTTTGCCCTTGGGGGTTTTCACTCATAACCTCGGCTTGCAGGCGCAGCCTCGAAATCGAAGTTTTGATATCATGGCTAAAGGTTGAAAAGAAAAAACGGAGTCTTTCGTGGCGTGCCTGGTCGCGACGCGTGAACCAAACAAGAGCAACGCCGCCGATAAAAACAGCAGCGAGCAAAATAGATCCTTCCCAGGCAAACATTCTAAAAGAAGGTTCATGCTTCAAGCGATTCAGAAAAAAGATCCACCACCAAGTCACGAGTGAAAAGGTGAAGGCGAACCAAATGATCGCAAGAGCAGTTTTAAACTGGGGCTTTAGAACCCGTTTGAACATTTCATTACTCCGCTGAGTCGACAATTATTTGCGCCGCTTCTGATAACAACTCATCGCTGTGAGCCCAGGATACAAAGCCGACTTCATAGGCGTTTGGAGCCAGATAAACTCCCTTATCCAAGGACTTCAAAAACAACTGTTTAAACTGCGCCCCTTGATTGCCAGGGATCGCCTCAATGGCGCGAATAGGAACGGCCGTGGTGCCATGAATCCAAAAGAGAGAGGCTTCTTGTGTGACTTGCAGATTCAAACCTTTTTGCCTAAAACCAGCCTCTAGTTTTTGAGCAAACTTTTTCGTACGCTCTGCCAAAACTTCCCAGCCGTTGAGGCGTTTCATCTTTTGTAGAGTTAAAAGTCCTGCACGCATGCCGATCGGGTTGGCGCTCAAAGTTCCGGCTTGATAAACGTCTCCGCTAGGGGCGACAAGATTCATCAACTCAGCTTTTCCGCCGTAACAACCAACAGGAAACCCGCCACCGATAATCTTTCCGTAAGTCACAAGGTCTGGCGTGATTCCCGTTTTTTCGACCATACCACCAAGGCCCACACGGAATCCTGAAATCACTTCGTCGAAAATCAAGAGGCTGCCATTTTTTTCGCAAAGCTCGGCCACTTTTTTCAAAAACTCAGGTCTTTGAATTAAAAGGCCATAGTTCGCGGGCAAAGGCTCAATGATAACCGCGGCAATGTCTTTACCGTGATTCTGAAAAACTTCAGCCAGTTTTTGTTCGTCGTCCAGTGGAGTCACCAAAGTAAGCGCCGCCACCTCGGGAGAAATCCCGGCACTTGACGAAGCTGAGGTGCCAGCAAGTCCACTGCCAGCTTTGACCAAAAGATTGTCGACATGGCCGTGATAGCAGCCTTCAAATTTCAAAATTTTATTTCGGCCTGTGGCGGCTCTGGCGACTCGCAAGGCACTCATGACGGCTTCCGTTCCAGAAGAAACAAAGCGCAACTTTTCCATAAAAGGCAAAGTGGTACTGATCCACTCTGCAAGTTCCAACGAATAAACTTCGGTGGCGCCAAATGTCCAAGCAGTATCCACCATCTTATGCACAGCCTCTTTGATTTCGGGATCTAGGTGACCCAAAATCAGTGGGCCAAAGCTTTGGCAAAAATCGATATATTTTTTATCCTCAACCGAAGTCAGGTAGGCTCCGTCGGCACTTTTAAAAAAGACTGGCGCCCGATCCAAACCTTTAAATGATCGCACAGGTGAATGCACGCCGCCTGGAGTGACTTTGAGGGCGCGTTGAAAGAGGTCGGCAGAGTTTAATTTTTCGTACACTGAGTTCTCCAATCTTCTATATCCAAGAAGACGAAGAGTTTGCTTGGATCAAAGGACTTATTTTTTTTCAAACGCTCACGAATAATTTCGTGAGTGTTTCCGGGGCCACTGGCATGAAGCTTGGTCGCGAGTTCTGGTTTCTGTTCGAGGGCCTGCAAAAATTGGCTGCCGCTATTCCAAAAAAAGAATTCAAACTTGTTAAAATCAGGAAGGTCCTCAATAAGTTGCAATTCATAGGTGCCAATGACAGGCAGGTTCCCATGATAGCCATCCTGATGTGAAAGCTTAAACCAATTCAGAGCTTTGCCTGCAAGAGTCTCAAGTGAGGTGCTTTCCGCCTCCCCTAACCCATCACTGCAACCATGCACCCATATACCTTTGTCAGAAAGCTTTTTCCAGGTTTTAAGCCCTGCGGCCCAGATTAAACCTTGAAAATTGGAAGCGTTCGCGTGATCGGGCCAGGCCTCGCTGCGAGAAACAAAGAGGGCGGTCGCGGCACTAGGAATTTCAACGGCCAATGGGGAACGCACAGCAGAAGACGATTCGCTCCACAAAAGGGAAGCAGTTAATTTTGGTGGTGATCGGGGTGTCAGTAAGGATTTTTCTCGAAGGACTTGCCCGTGGTCGGTTTCTCCGCGTAAAAAGGACAACTCGCCAAAAGGGCGCGACAAAACAGCAATGCCGATCTTTTGATGGCAGCCACCACCAAAGCTAGCCAAAATGTCTCGTTCTTTTTGCGCGGCTTTAAAAGTTTCGGCGTGATTAATGCCCGTAACAAGATCACGAATATCTTTTCGGTTCGAGGCCACTTCAACGGCCAGAGCCCCTTGGGCTGCGGCATTGGGATTGATGGAAAGTGGCAGCACCATCCACTCCATTTGATTCATATAGAAACGCAAGAGCTCGCGAGTTTCCTTAAACTCGGCATGGGGAGCTGTCAGCAAGCGGTCCAAGGCGGCCTTTGCTAGGATTAATCCGTGCGCAGAGTCACTTTCCAAAAGTTTACGAATTCGGGTCGGAATATTGCCGCGCACATTTTCGAACTCAACTTTCTCCAATCTCAAGGGCAAATGAGTCTTTAGAAAATCTTCAAGATTGTAAGCGCGCCGCGGGGAAGAGCTAAAGATGCGGATCGTGCGATCTTGGCGGATGTTTGCCAAAGCATCTTTTCGCACTAAGAGCAGATCTCTTTGATCCGCGCGAGGCAGAGTCGCGACAATTTCGGTATCTGGTTTTGCTTCGGTCGGAAGATCTTTCCAGGAGTGAACGACCATATCCGTTTCACCGTTGACCAGCTCGCTATAGAAGTCTTGGGTAAAGACACCTTTTTCTGGAATCTTCCAAAGTGGATCTGTCAAATTGATGTCCCCTAAGGACTCCTTAAAGCGATATTCAATTTCAGTTCCCGGGTATTTACTTTGCAAGGCTTCGCCGACCATATAGGCCTGCAGCCGGGCCAAATCACTTTTGCGAGCAGATATTTTTAAGCGCATAAATCGTCCCAACCTAAGGGACGCAGCTCGGACCGTTGGACAAAAGACTGCGCCTTTTCAAAAAGCAGTGTCTTAATATCGTCTACTTTGGAACGAGTTTCTTTTTTAGTTTCTTCGATTTCTGAAAAGAACTGCTGCAAACTGAGATAACGAATATGGGGATAGTTTTGCTGTAATAGGGACTTAAGTGAATTATCTTCTCCACGTAAATCACATACGGAGTGAGGGCGGGTGTCTTGTCGAGACACGAGCTCTAAAATTCGTGCATCACTGATGGGGGCTGCAATAACCAAGGCTTCCCCGTGAATGTAGGCTTCTTTATAAGAGGTAAGAGATAGATTTGAATACTTATTAGCAAAGCCAGCCAATTTTACAGGGTCACGGCAGACTAGTTGCAAGTGATCTTTGTGGGCAATCCACGGCAAAATTTCTTGCGCAAGCTGTCCGGAGCCACAGAGAGTGACGGAATCTTGATTTTTAGTATAGCGGCGTACCAGGCTACCGTAACTCTGAGAGCCCATACCGATTAAATGCTCGGCACGGGTTTTCTTTACCTCACTAATAATAAAATTAAGCCATTTTTGATGATCGCCAAATAGCGGGTCTTCAAGCTGCTTGCGCGATTCCACAAAATTTTTAAACTGTCCGAAGACTTCTGTTTCTCCAACAATGGGGGAGTGTAGGCCACAAAGAATTTCTAATAAAAGAGACAAGGCTTTTTCGCCGCGCAAAACTTGGTCGTCACTTTCAAGTGAGTCCGCGATCATAGAAAAATCACTTTCAGGACAAATTAAAATTTGTCTGAGGCAGGTTTTCCAGAGCGCCTTTTCGGATAAGGCCATGGTAAAACTTTTGCTGGATTTTCGGTGAACCAGGAGTATATCTTCCATTGTTATATGGTTTATCACTAAACTTTCATATAATTGTCACTAAATTGTCATCTGGATCGAAATGGACACTGAATATTTTTGCTGATATATTAGGCAGATTGGATTCCACCTGTCAGGATTGGAATAAATAGGCTTGAGATGATGAGCAGCGATCATTTAAATTTGAGAGTTATTAAATATTCTATATAGAGGGAAATTCTCAATATGAAACTCACGCAACGGCCTCGCCGAAACCGCAAGACAGAAGCTTTAAGAAATTTGGTTGCCGAAACAGAACTTCGCGCTCAGCAGCTTGTGTTGCCTCTTTTTGTTGTCGAGGGTCAAGGTGAGCAGCAAGCCATTCACTCTATGCCGGGTATTTTTCGACTGAGCCCAGACTTAATTTTGAAAGAAATCGAAAAGGCTGTCTCCTTGGGCGTAAAGACTTTTGATTTATTTCCGGCACTTCCGGAAAATAAAAAGGATTCTTTGGCGAAAGAGTCCCTCAATCGCCAGGGACTTGTGCCGACCACTTTAAAAAGAATTCGCGATCAGTTTCCAGATGTGACACTTATCACTGATATCGCCCTCGATCCTTACTCGAGCGACGGGCATGATGGTTTGGTTCAAGATGGAAAAGTCTTGAATGATCCAACTGTTGAAATTTTAGCCCAAATGGCGATTGTTCACGCGGAGGCGGGAGCTGATATTGTTTCTCCCTCGGATATGATGGATGGTCGTGTAGGTGCCATTCGTGCAGCGTTGGATCAAGGCAATTTTCAAGATGTCGGAATTTTATCTTACACGGCAAAGTATGCCTCGAGTTTCTATGGCCCGTTTCGAGAAGCCTTGGATTCAGCTCCTAAATTTGGCAATAAAAAAACCTATCAAATGGATTTTCGGAATGTTCGCGAAGCCTTAAGAGAAGTCGAGTTGGACGAACAAGAAGGTGCAGATATGCTCATGGTGAAACCTGCACTGAGCTATTTAGATGTCATTGCAAAAGTAAAGGCTCATACCCATTTGCCTGTTGCGGCTTACAATGTCAGCGGAGAATACGGGCTTATCAAAGCCGGTGCTAAGGCAGGCCTTATCGATGAGACCCAAGCCATGGTGGAAACCTTGTACTCGATTCGTCGCGCGGGTGCTGATGTGATCTTCACCTATTTTGCCTTGCAGATGGCCGATTGGTTGCGGCAACCTCGTCTTTAGAGAAGGTCATTTAGGCTTTAAAAATTGATTTATTCCGTCCCGAATTCTTGGCTTCATAAAGAGCCTCATCCGCATTTTCAAAGAGCACTCGACTGCTGATAATTTGTGGGGATTTAACAGATGCGCCCGTGCTGACTGTCACCTTAATAAATTGATTTTCTTTTCCACCGGGAACTTCAGAGCCTTCGATTTTGCGCCGAATAGAATCGCTGAGTTCCATGAGTTCTTTTTCGGAGGAATTTTTTAATAGCACGCAAAACTCTTCCCCTCCATAGCGTGCCGCCAAGGCGCCACTCGGAACTGATGCCTTGATGACATCGGCGACTTTTTTTAGAACATGGTCGCCGATAAGATGCCCGTGAGTATCATTAACATGTTTAAAGTGATCGATATCAATTATCACCAGGCCCAAATTCTGCTGGCTGGAAAAGTCTTCATGAAAGGCTTTTTCAAAATAGCCTGAATTGAATAAGCCGGTCTTGTCATCTTTGGCCGAATCTTTCGAAAGCGTTTTGTATTTTTCGTGCAAATGCTTTTCTATGGAGATATCTAAAACATACAAAAGAAAATGCACCTCTTGGCCAATGCTCACGTCCTGGCAGGTGACCCGAACAGTGGGATCGTTGCCTGAAGGAAGCGACAAGGTGATTTCACGGTGGTGACCTTTTTCCATTTCCAAAAGATCAAAGAGTTCAGAAGATTTGGGCAGATTTTTGCTTAATGGGGAGCCGGGCTTAAGACGTCGATGGGGTGTTCGCAGAATATTCGCAAAGGCTTCGTTGCAATAGCTGAGTTGTTTACTCTGATTTAAAATGAGAACACCCACGGGAAGTGAGTCAAAGATTGCAGCGTCCGTTAAATTGATGGCCATGAACCGATCATACGAAATTTTGGCGGGGAGGCAAGTCCTGAAGCAGAACTGGCGAACCCATTTTGGGATTCGCCAGCGCATAAAACTAATCGATTTGAGAAAGGGCGTTGCGAAGGGCTTCTTCGTCTTTAACTCCGATAAAGACAAGCTCTGCTCTGCGGTCCTTAGACATGATTCCAGAACCATCAGTGGAGCCTTTACCAACGGCGACGACATCCGTAAGTCCATTCTTTTTAAGGATGGAGCTGACATGTTCTGCCCGTTGCTGGGAAATGCGGTCGTTAATTTCGCTGCTACCTGTTGAGTCTGTATAGCCGCGAACTTCCACGCTCTCGACTAAGTCGGGATTGTCATTCAGAACTTGAGCAACTTTCGCAAGATGCGCCTCATCGGCCTTATCGATTTTGGTTTGCGCAGTTCTAAACTGAATTGCAGTACCACCAGCAAGAGCCGTGTAACTTAATTCGTCCAGAATCGGTCTTGGTTCTGCCGTCGCAACTGGTCTGGATGGAGCGGC
>JBBKWD010000062.1:0-2938 GCA_037968775.1 Bdellovibrio sp. | reverse complement strand
ACTTTATCCCGAGTTTACCCGCGGCCTTTCGAAAAAAGGGGCGAATATCTTGGTCAATGTCACCAATGACTCTTGGTTTGGTTATCCCTTCGAACCTCGGCAGCATTTATATATGACTTTGGCTCGGGCCATCGAAGTTCGCCGTCCGCTGGTACGTTCAACCAACACAGGGATTACCACCGCAATACTAGCCAACGGAGAAGTTCTGCAACACTCCCCGATCCAAAAAGAGTGGTTCGGTCAGTTCGCAATAAAATATAAAAAAGATGCCGAGCAAACGGTTTTTGTACGCTGGGGACATTGGGACTGGATTCTCGTGCTCGTTTCTCTAATTCTGCTTATTGCTGGAGGCCTGCACCATGCAAGAACTCGTCGCCCTTGATTGGAATGAAATTCTTGAACGCATTAAATCTCATGCAACCAGCGAAGTCGCTAAAGAATCCATTTTGGATATGGGCCCGCTAGCAACTGCCGAACTAGCCCTGGCTAGTTTTCAAGAAATTTCTCATGCCACGGAAGTCTTGAATCAAGGTATTCGTCCTTTCATGCAAAGTTTGGATCTTTACCCCACTTGGTTTTCACGCCTACAAAAACGTGCCGTCCTTAAAAACTTAGAAATTAAAGATGTTCGCAGCTTTTGCCTTGAAGCCTTGGCTTTGCGTGAAGCCTTAGCGCCGATTCAAAATGAATGGGCGCAGACCATCGGCAAAAGTTTGATGGAAGGCGAAGAACCCGTTTCAGCGATCGATCAAATCCTTACGCCAAGCGGAGAAATTCGTGCGGATGCCAGCGAAGCCTTGCACCGCCTGTTTAAAGAAAAAGAACGGCTTGCTCGTGAAGTGCAAACAACGATGGATCGATTGGTGCGGGATCACCAGATGGAAAATGTCATTCAAGACAAGTATGTCACTACTCGCGATGGGCGCTGGGTTTTACCTGTTAAAAGCGGCATGCAACATCATTTGCCGGGTGTGATCCACGGATCATCACAAACTAAGCAAACTGTTTTTATGGAGCCTGAAAAAGTCATCCCTACCAACAATCGACTGCGCCAGATTGATGTAGAAATTGAGGATGAGATTGAAAGACTTCTGACTCAGCTGTCTCACTATCTTGCAACGAAGGCTTCTGATATAGAAAGCACGCGTTTGTTATTAGAAGAAAGTGACATCCGTTTTGCTCAGGCTCAGTTTGCGAATTTGGTCCAGGCACACCCTGTCGAATTTTCGGACACAGATCTGGAGCTGATGGATGTGCGTCATCCCCTTCTGCAACTCTCTGGAAAGCCCGTCATCGCCAACACAGTCTTGCTCAAAAACGAGAAAAGTATTTTACTTTTAAGTGGACCGAATGCCGGCGGCAAGACCATTCTGCTTAAGTCATTGGGACTTGCTGCACAGATGGCCCGCTGCGGACTTCCGATTTGCGCTGGTGAAACCTCCAAACTGCCATTTTTCAAAAATATCTTTATTGGCATTGGGGACTCTCAAAGTGTGGATGAAAATCTCAGCACCTTTGCTGCCCATTTAAAAATTCTCAACAAAGCCGCCTCGGTCAAAGGTCGCGGACATTTGATTTTAATCGATGAGATTTGTGGCTCTACAGATCCTGAAGAGGGCAGTGCTTTGGCGCGCGCCTTCATTGATGCCTTTTCTGCCAATGACGTTTTTGCGATCATCACTTCTCACTTGGGTCCACTGAAGTCGGGCTGGGAAGAAGGCAGCCGTGTCCTTAACGGCAGCTTAGAGTACGATCCAAAAACAGGCCGACCCACTTATCAGTTTATTGCCGGTATTCCTGGGGACTCTTTGGCGATTCAAACTGCCAAGCGCGTCGGTGTAGCTGGCTCCATCGTTCAACGAGCGATGGATGCTCTTGCTCCAGCAACGCGGGCTCGCCTGGAAGGACTCGAACAAATTGAGCAGCTGAAGGCTGACATCAATATACTTCAAGATCATTTACGCAAGGAAACCAATAAAGCCATCGATATGAAGAAAAAGTACGAAGGCCTGATGGACCAATTCAACAAAGACAAAGACGAGTGGTTGCATCGCACGGTCAAAAAAGCGGAACGCAAGGTTGAAGAGGCCATTGCTCAAGCCAAAGTTGACGACACGTTCAAACGTCATGCAGCTTTGCAGGAAATTAAATATCAACTTCCAGAAATTGTAAAAGCCAAACCCGTGGTTCAAGCCGGCGCACCGGAAACGGCGGAAGATTTTTCTAAAAAATTTACGACAGGCTCTAAGGTCTTTGTCCCGTCCTTGAATCAGGATGGCATTGTTCAAAGTGTGCCAAACTCCAAAGGGGAAGTCTTAATTCTTTCCGGCTCTGTACGCCTGCAAATTCATTGGAAAGAACTTCGTCTGCCTGGAAAACCGCAAAACCCCACGTCGAAGTTGATTCGTCAAAGCACGGGATTTTCGATGTCGATCGCGGACGAAGATCGCACTTTAGATTTGCGTGGCAAAACAGTGGAACAAGCATTGTCTGATTTAGAGTTGGCTCTGGATAAGGCCGCCCAATCTCGCGAAGACCGCATCAAAATTATTCACGGTCATGGTACCGAGGCGCTTAAAAAAGCTGTGCGCACCTACTTATCTCGATCCGTCTATGTTAAAAAGTGGAAAGCGGGATCTCCAGACAGTGGCGGCGGCGGTGACGGGATCACCTGGGTGGAGATCGGCGAGCTATGAGTCTTGCGCAGCTGCTTTTTCACGATACCTACCTACGTTACCTAAGAGAAGCCTACGCACAGCTCGGTCTCGGGTTTTAGTTGTGGGTAAATTTAGAAAACCCAAAAAACAGTGCCGACTCCGTTTTCGAAAAGTTCCGTGTTTTTGCGAATATTGAAGACTCAAACGGCAGTTCTGAGAGGGTACTCTCAAAACTCCATGGTAGGGTTGAGTTCCTTGGGTGAAAGTACTTTACTCTGAAT
>JBBKWD010000061.1:0-11038 GCA_037968775.1 Bdellovibrio sp. | reverse complement strand
CACATTTATGAACGGATTGAAAGGCTCCATTCTCAAACCGGTCAACCGAGAAACGGTTTCTACCATGCCCGAAGTTGAAGAGCTACCACCCGTATAGAAACATCTCGACAAAGTCAGGCCATTGGTCGTTGCACTTAAAAAGTCCAAGCTACTGCGAATTTCTTCTCCGACAGCTTCGTTTGTGGCGCTGATAATACTGTGCACTTCATCCGGAACATCTCTGCGAGAAATCGCGCTGAGTTTTAGCGCCTCAGCTTCCCCAACCGTTATTCCCATGGATTTGTGAATTTCATTTGTGAAGTTTGCACCACCCACTGGAATATCGCGACAAAAGATAACCTCTCCATTGTGAACCACCACAAAATTCGTGATCGACGCACCAAAGTTTAGAATGCCGACAACTTCACCCGGCATTTTTCCATAGTTGATTTCAAATGAATTGGCCAAGGCAAAGCCACTCACATCCAGGACACTACAGCTATAACCGGCAACTTCAACCACTTGAGTGTATTGAGTCACCAACTCGTTCTGAGCTGCGATCAAGAGAATATCCATAGTATCTGGAGACCCGCTGGTATTGAGAATATGATGGGCTAAACTGATGTTGTTAATATCAAAGGGGATGTATTGCTCTGCCTCGAAGCGAATTTGGTCTTTGACCAGCTTACGATCCATTTTTGGAATCGTGATTCTCTTTACGATAACAGCTGTTCCCCACATTGCTGTTGATACCAATTTTCTTTTCGTTTTGATTTCGTTGATCAGAGATTGAATCGCCATTCCCACAGCGGCGATATCCACTATCTCGCCGCCAGAAACAGAATTAGGAGGAGTGGGAGCAAAACCAAATGAAAGCAGCTGGGCTCCTCTTCTATTGAAGTCCATTTCAGCAAGCTTGATAGAACTCGTCCCGATGTCGAGTCCAATGACTTTCTTTGATTTAAAAAACATGCCTTTGCTGCTTCCCTAGTTGTGCTACATCGATGTCATTTTAAAGACTTACGTCTTTAGACGCAGGTCCATATATCAAAATTATTTCTGGTCAGGGGGGGAATGTCAAACTAGGGGTCTAGGCCCCTGTCATATTAGTTATTTTAGGTGGCAAAATTCAGAGAGTAGGTCAGAGTGGAGAAAGACTCATCTCCCGAATCAACTGATGCCGGGAAGAAAAAGGTCTAGGTACCACAAGGCTATTGTCTCCCCACCAAATAAATAGATTACGGCGGCTAAGGCTAGGTAGGGACCGAACGGGATCACGGTCTTTAGTCCAGCATTCTGCTTACGAGCAAGTGCCAAACCGACTACGCTGCCAACGATGGCAGAACACATAATAACAAAAGGAATGGCCTTCCAACCTAACAAGGCCCCGATCCAAGCCAGGAGTTTAATATCTCCGCCCCCCATACCCTCTTGTTTGGTGAAGAGATAATAGAAGTAAGCCATCGCCCACAAAAATCCTCCCCCCATGAGAACGCCGAAAAGAGCATCCAAAAATTCTCTTTGCGGATTAAGGGCCGCACCAATAAGCCCAATCACAATGCCCGAAAGAGTGAATTCATCCGGTAAAATCATGTGATCAATGTCTATAAAAGTACAAACGACCAGACCGAAGACAAAAATAAGATATTCCAAGAGAGTCCAGGAAAGACCCGCATAGTGATAGCTGAGTACAAAAAGGACGGCCGTGATGAGTTCTACAATCGGATACCGAATTGAAAATTTCGCGCTACACTGACGACATTTTCCATGCAGAATAAACCAGGAGAAAATGGGAATATTATCAAACCAGCGAACGGACTTTTTGCAGCTATAACAATGGCTTCCGGGAAAGACGATGCTTTCTTCTCGCGGCAGTCGATAAATAACGACATTTGCAAAGCTGCCGAGCATGGCACCAAAAATAAAGAAACCAACGTAAAAGAATATATCTAGATCAAACAATGTCTTTTCTCCTGAACAAAAATCCAGTGACCACTACTGTTAACAAAGTCCATCCGGACATATGGGCGATCATCCACAAAAAATTTGAATTTGAAATTCCATTCTCTAGAAAGTAGGCCGACTTCCAATTAAAACGATAGAGATTCGGCGTCACCCACTGCAAAGCTTCGACGACTTTCACCAACGATTCCTGCTGGCTTTTCTCGGCAAAAAACATCAGGTCACCGAGCCAATGCCCCAGTAAAAAAACGACCGCCCCTGCAGCCAAGGCCAGTACCGGCCGCATCACAAGGCTGAACAAGATGACGGCACATAAAATTACCACACTTTCAAACCAAAGCCCGATGCAAATTTCTATGAAGGCTTTCCACATGCTTGGTTCTTTCCACATTCCCAAAAGAATCCAAAGGACAGATGCCAAAGCCCCCATTAACAAAGTGATCAAAGCTAAAAGCCCCAGAGTTTTCCCTAAAATAAACTGCTGCCTCGTGACCGGACGAGAAAGAATTAAAAGGCAGGTTTGCTTTTCAACTTCTTTTGCCAGTATGTAAGCGCCGGAGAAAAGGGACACTCCGAGAGCAGCAATCTGAATGGAAAGGAATCCGAAGTCGGTCAGAATTTTTCGTTGTTCAGCAAATGACAAGGCCCCCATCAAAAAACTCAGTGCAAAGAGGCCTGCTGCCATCACAATAACGATCCAAAAAATACGTTCTCGAATCATTTCACGCAAAGTGGTGACCGCTAAGGAATAGACTTTACCCACGTGGCCCCCCTTCTTTTAGTTTTACTTCACGGAAGGCTTTTTCCAAACTTTGATACTCAGCCATGAACGTATTGATCTGACCTTCGAAAAATATTTTCCCGTGGTTGATCACAACTAAGTTTGAGCAAAGCTCTTCCATGTCTTGCAAAAGGTGACTGCTAAAAAATAAGGTCACGCCTCTTTTTTGCTCTTCTCGCAGAATATCCTTCACCATCAAGCGGCCATCAGGATCTAGACCCGACATGGGTTCATCAAGAATCAATAAATCTGGCTGAGTCATAATAGCCTGAGCGATGCCCACCCGCTGCAACATTCCTTTTGAGTAGGTGCGAAGGCGACGATCTTTGGCGTCCAAAAGGTCCACTTTATTTAACGCTTCTCGTGCTCGATCATAGAATTCAGGAGTGGTTTTTCCAAAACAAAGGTTCCAATGCAGCTTGAGCAATTCGGTCCCAGTTAAAAATTCGTAGAGGTAAGGACGCTCCGGAAGATAGCCTATGCGTGTTTTAATATCATTCGACAGGGGCTGACCAAAAAACTCAATTGTGCCGCTGTCGGGATGAATGAAGTCGAAGAGACATTTAATTGATGTAGTTTTACCTGAGCCATTTCCACCGACAAAACCCGTCGTTGTACCTTTTGGAATAGAAAACGAAACATCTTTAAGAATATGACGGTCTTTTTCGAAAATTCCGCCCTTAAAAGTCTTATTAAGCTTTGTAACTTTGATTGCGAATGCTTCTGTCGACATATCCTATTCTGGTTTAAGCTCTAGCTTTAAGGCTTTAACCATCTCCCTTACAGGATCATACTGCTTGGAGGTGGCCGTCATCAAGTCATGAGAACCTAAAATTTCAGAGTATTGAGTGCGAACAGAGTCCTGCTGTGAAATTTCAATCAAAGAAAACATCAAAGTATGGGTCGCCTTTGGAAATTTGTCGTAAAAGTCCTGGCGAACACAAAATGGATCGTTCGGAATGGGCTCGCTGACCCAAAGTATTCTATATTTACTTTTTTTGTTCGTTCCAAACTTAACCCAGGCCCCATGCTCCCCTTTTTCGTCGTCACTAAAAACCGCAGCGGCGTCTGCCTTGTTATTTTCGAGCATCTGAATGGAGGCTTGGTGATTATTCGAAAACAGAAGCGTCTTAAAATCTGAATCTTTCAGGCCCTTTTTGCGTAAAACAACCTGTGGATAAAGATAGCCCGACGAAGACTTCTCGTCGACAAAGGCCATCCGTTTGCCTTTTAAATCCTCTAGCTTCTTAACTTTAGAACTCGCCGGAACAATAATCGTCGAATAGTAGTACGGCTCATGCCAGACTCTCTTTAAAAGGACTTTGGCCCCTGCCTGCTGCTCTGCAAACACATAGGTCAGGGAATTGAAAAAGGCAAAGTCGATCTTTTTCAGCTTCATCGCCTCAACCAGGCCCGCGTAGTTCTTAGAGATATAAATATTCACAGGAATATTGAGTTCATTTTGCAGGTATTTTGCCAAGGCCAAGCCCTGCACACGCAAATCTTCTGGTGCTCCGCCAGGAATCACGCCAATCGTGATCGCTGCGGGAGCCACTTCCGAAGTAGAAAGTGCCTCTGCAAAAACAGCCAATGAAAGAAAGCAGGTGGCAAAAAAAATAAAAAATAGGCTCAAACGTTTCAAAAGGCCTCCGTTGATTGCAATGCCTCTACAGATAGTGTCCCATTTCGTGTGTTTTTCAAAGCGAGAATGAAGGCTTCTGCAGCATCACTCTCTGTTAGGCAAGGGATGTTGTAGTCCGTGCAAGCTCGACGTATGTCGAAACTGGCCTCAATAGCCCTGCGTCCGGAAGTAGTATTGATGACAAAGGCCACTTCCTGAGAACGAATTTTATCCACACAATGCGGACGTCCTTCGTCGACTTTTCGCAGCGACAAACAATTGACCCCGCGCTCATTAAAAAAATTGGCTGTTCCTGTTGTTGCCGAAACACCGTAACCCATGCGTTGCAATTCGCGCGCGAGGACCAACATCGGCTCTTTGTCTTTGTCTCGCAAAGAGAAGAACACCTGTCCATTCTTGGGCAATCGGACGTGACTGGAAAGAAAGGCCTTGGCCAAAGCTTCCGGATAATCTTTTCCGCGCCCCATGCTTTCACCGGTAGATTTCATTTCAGGACCCAAGATAGAGTCTGCCTCAGAGAACTTTTTAAAGGGGAACACAACACCTTTTACGGACACTGCCGGAGTGTTTCTCCAGGCCAATTTAGAAAAATTAATTTCTGATTTCTTTTTTCCTAACATCGCTGCCACACCCAAATCCACCAAGGGAATACCTGTTGCCTTTGCCACAAAGGGTACGGATCGTGAGCTGCGAGGATTGGCCTCTAGCATATAGACAACATCATTTAATACGGCGAGCTGTAGATTCAAGTGACCGATGATTTGAATTCTTTCTGCCAGACGCGTGCTGAGATCTTCGATTCGTTTACATGTGTCATCTCTCAAACGCTGAGGTGGCAAAACCCCCATCGAGTCGCCCGAGTGAATGCCCGCAGCTTCTATATGTTCGACAACTCCACCAATAAGACTCCAGTCATCGCCGCGAATTAAATCCACGTCGACCTCCAGGGCTCCAGCTAGAAACTGATCCATTAAGCAGGGTTTTTCAGGCGAAATATAATCTTTGTGCCGCTGGAAATACGACACCAGCTCGTCATTGTTTTCGATAACTTCCATGCGCCGACCGCCCAACACATAGCTGGGACGACAAATCATGGGATAGCCGACTTTTGATTCCAGCTCGAGAGCTTGCGCCATACTGCCAGCCATTGCAGAGTTTGGAATTTCAAAGTTCAATTCGCGGCAAATTTTAGAGAACAAACCCCGGTCTTCTGCAAGATCAATGGCGTCCAAGGAAGAACCTAATAATTTATAACCGGCTTTTACCAATTCAGGTGCAACATTGATGGGTGTTTGACCTCCGAGTTGAGCGACGAACCCCTGGGGCTTCATGAAACGCATCACTTCTATCAAAGATTCAGTCGTCAATGGTTCAAAGAATAAAACATCTGATGTGTCGTAATCGGTCGAAACCGTTTCGGGGTTCGAGTTAACCATGATGACTTTATGCCCGGCCTTTTGGAAGGCCTTCACGCCACGAACACAGCTATAATCAAATTCAATCCCTTGACCAATGCGGTTCGGGCCACTGCCAATCACAACCACTGCGTCTTTCACGCTCAGAGGGCTGGATACTTGTGGCCAATAGGATGAATAAAAGTAAGGAGTTGAGGATTCAAATTCTCCGGCACAGGTGTCGACCTGTTGATATTTCGGGAACATTTTATGTTGTTCCCTCAATGACCGAATATCAGTTTCTGTTTTACCGATCAGAATTGCTAAGCGAGCATCCGTAAAGCCCTTACGCTTGCCGGCAAGCAGAAGTTCTTGAGGACGATTTTTAAATTCATTTTTGAATTTTGTTTCAAACTTTATTATGGCTTCGATATGCTCTAAAAAGTAAGGATTGATGCGCGTGAGTTCTTCAACCTCAGCCACAGTCTTTCCTTCGCGAAAAGCTTGGAAGAGATGATAAATGCGCTGACTATTAGGGTAAGAGACTTTATCCGTCTGCAGGCTCACCTCAGCAATGGCCTGTGCATTTTTCTCTAAACTTGCCATCGCCTTCATCAAAGATTCCTGAAGAGTGCGACCAATTCCCATGACCTCCCCGACACTTTTCATTTGAGTGGTGAGAGAGTCCTTGGAGCCTGGGAATTTTTCAAAAGCAAAGCGCGGAACTTTGGTGACGACATAGTCCAGAGCCGGCTCGTAACACGAGGGTGTAACTTTGGTAATATCATTTTTAAGTTCGTCAAGACTGTAACCGATTGCTAGAAGGGCCGCAATTTTTGCGATTGGAAATCCTGTTGCTTTGCTAGCAAGTGCGGAAGATCGGCTGACACGTGGATTCATTTCAATAACGACGCGGGTTCCATCTTTTGGATCAACCGCGAATTGAATATTCGCGCCGCCGGTTTGGATGCCGACTTCATTGATAATCTTGCAGGCCTCATCTCGCATGGCCTGGTATTCACGATCACTCAAAGTTTGTTGTGGAGCCACAGTGATACTATCGCCCGTGTGCACACCGCAGGGATCTAGGTTTTCGATGCTGCAGACTACAACAAACGTGCCCTTATGATCACGCATCACTTCGAGTTCAAACTCTTTCCACCCCAGAATGCTTTCTTCAACCAGCACTTCACTCGTCGGACTTTCATACAAGGCTGAAATCAACATGTTCTGATATTCTTCAGGCGAAAACGCTATACCGCCACCGCCACCGCCCAAAGTGAAATTCGGACGAAGAACCATGGGGTAACCTAAATCATCTGCTACCTGTTGGCCGTGCTCGAAAGTACGAACGAGGTGACTTTTGGGATATTTCGCGCCGATTTTATCGAGGATGCCGCGAAAGATTTCTCGATCCTCTCCAGCCTTGATCACGGTGGGCGTGGCTCCTAAAAGCTCCACTCGATGTTTTTGCAAAATACCTTTGGCATGAAGCTCGAGCGCGAGATTAAGGGCCGTTTGTCCTCCGAGCGTGGGAATGATCGCATCAGGCTTTTCTTTTTCGATAATTTTTTCGAGATATTCGCTCTTGAGGGGCTCAACATAAACCCGAGTGGCAATTTCGGGGTCCGTCATGATCGTCGCTGGATTCGAGTTGACGAGAATGACTTCAAGGCCTTCCTTCATCAGGGCCTTACAGGCTTGAGTGCCGGAGTAATCAAACTCACATGCTTGTCCAATAACGATGGGCCCAGATCCAATAATTAATACCCGTTTGATCTCGGACTTGCGCGGCACTCGTTCCTCCTGATTTAGATGCCCAGCTTTCCTTCGTTGGTATAAATCAACTCGGGGCGGACATGCTTGTACTGCTCGAACTTATATCTCATTTTAATCAATCTCAGCATCATAAAGTCGGAATCCAAATCCGGATCCTTGCGATGTCGCTTCACTTCATCCAAGATGAATTTTTTTACGCTTTCTGGGTGGAAACAAAAGCCGCGTGTGAATACATACGAATCCCCCTGAGGGATCAAGCGAACTTCAAAGACTTCATCTGGATCAAATCCGAAAACATAAGGAGACTGCTTAACAATGAGCTTTTTATTCGCCAAAAGATCTTTAATAAAAATATCATTGTTTTTGATTTTGATGAATTCAAAAAGCGAATGACGTTGCTGCTTGAGTACCTCCAGCGTTGCCAATTCTTCTTGAGAAAAACGTAGTTCTCGCACCATTTGGCAGGCATTCAAAGGAGTCTGTCCAAAGCCACTTAGTTCGCGGGTGAAAAAATACCAATCATAGAACTGCGCCATGCGAGATTCAAAGTGCTCTGAATTCTCATCCAAAGTTCCGGCATTTTCGAAGAACTCTTTCTTTGCTGTGATCAGTTCATCTTTAAAAGATTCACTCACAAAGTGGTTTAAAATTTTCTCGATTAACTTTTCGTTTTCGTTCATAACATCCGCTCAATGAAGTAGCTAAACAAGCCTTGGGCCTCACGTGGGCCAGGGCAGCTTTCTGGATGATATTGTATTCCCAAACACTTGCGTTTTTCACTATAAAAACCTGCCACAGTGCCATCATTTAGGTTTGTATGGGTGATTTTCACATCTTCTGGCAGACTTTGCTCTTCTACACCATAACCGTGGTTCTGGCTGGTCACATATATCTGACCTAAAAGATCATCTTGAATGGGATGATTGCTGCCGCGATGGCCAAATTTGAGTTTATAGGTTTTGGCGCCCATTGCTAAGGCCAAAATCTGATGACCCATACAAATACCGAAAATGGGTTTTTTTCCGAGAAGATCCTTCACAGTTCCAATAGCCACCTGCACATCCGCCGGATCCCCGGGGCCATTGGTCAACATGATGCCATCTGGATTATACTTTAGAATCTCTTGAGCCGAAGTGCGGCTATTAAATATTTTTAATTCCGAACTTCGTGATTGCAACTCTCTCAGAATATTTTCTTTGCAGCCGAAATCCAAAACCGCCATGCGCGGTCCCACCATATTATCGCCGGCCCGAATCTCTGGTTCCTTGCGGGAGGTCAGATAGACCCAGTCTTTATCCGTTTTCTTTTTTTCCTCAATTAAACTCTTTGCTTTTCGTTTGGCTTCCTCTGCAGAGCTAGCTTGAACCAACGCTCCCCAGGGGGTTCCGCCCTGGCGCAGGCGAAGAGTCAAATGACGAGTGTCGATTTCCGTCAACATCGGAACCTGATTTTCAAGCAGTCTGTTTTTCCAAGCTTGATCCCTTACGGAATCCTGGATTTCTAAACAAATAAAGCCCTCAATCCAAATGCGGCGGGATTCCCACACTGAATTATCAACGCCGTAATTCCCTTGCATAGGAGCCGTCATCAGAACTATTTGAGAAAAATAAGAAGGGTCCGTGGCAATTTCTTCGTATCCAGAGTGAGAAGTATTAAAGACAACCTCGCCAGCTCGTTCTTGAGCTCCGTGCCAGAGGCCCTCGTAGGTTTCTCCAGTTTCTAGGACCAGATATCCGCTCATGCCATCTCCTGCTCACAAATTTTGTGAATCAACGCTTGTCGAATTAAAACACCATTGCTGACCTGATCTAAAACTCGGCATCGTGGGTCTCGCAAAACTTCGGAATCTAGCTCGGTCCCATGATTAATAGGCCCTGGATGCATGATCAACGCCCCTAACGAAAGGGCCTTTAAATTTTCGCTGGTGAAACCATAGGTCTCTCTATAACTCGTCAAAGAAATCGATGAAGTATGCCTTTCCAATTGCACCCGCAAAGTCATAGCGACAGTGGCCCATGACAATCCATCTTGTAAATTCGAAAAAACTTTTGCCGTCGTCTGTTCGGGTAAAAATTCCGCAGGCGCACAGAGGCCAATTTCGTAACCCAAGATTTTAGCGAGTTCAAAATGAGAAGCCGCCACTCGACTGTGACGAATATCACCGACTATAAGAACTTTTTGGCCTTCACACTTTTGAAAGTTTTTGCGCATCGTGTAGGCATCTAACAGAGCTTGAGTCGGATGCCCACGTAAGCCCCATCCGGCATTGATGATCGGCATGGGAACTTGTTGACTCATTTTTTCAAAATCTAATTCATCACTGCTGCGAATCACGAGAAAGGCAGGTTTCATTGCAGCCACATTTAAAACCGTGTCTTCAAGGCTTTCGCCTTTCTCTAAACTCGTGCCACTTTTTCCATCGAGCCTCAGTGCGTGAACACCTAGCCGAGCACAGGCCGTTTCAAAACTCATACGTGTTCGCGTACTGGCTTCAAAAAACAGCAAAGCACCAGTTTTTCCACGCCCTAGCATTGTCAGATCTTTCTTTGACTCAATTCCAGGGAGGGCTCCGTAGGAGTCGGCAATAGAAAACAGCTCCGAGATGGCCTCAGTGCGGGTGTTTTTAAGCTGAATGAGAGTTTGTGATTTTCTAGATGGCATCTAGAACTCAAGACTAGGGAGCCGAGTCCTTGCTGTCAATGAAGTGAAGAAAAAACGCGATCCCAACGCACTGAAGGATAACGATCCCCACCCCATTTATGCTGCCAATCCAAAGAGAGCCACACGACGACCACTTTACCGGCAACTTCCGACAAGGGAACCGTTCCCCAATAGCGCGAGTCGTCACTCGCATCACGATTATCGCCTAAGAGAAAAACCTCCCCAGGCGGCACCACAAGAGGGCCAAAGTTTTTTTCTGCATTCTTTTTTTGCAAAATAACTCGCCACTCGGCCTCAGGGCTTTTTTCTCGAAAGAGATCAAACACTTCACCATTTGGATTGTCGGCAGCGTCCTCCCCGAGCATTTCGTATTCCAACAATTTGTCATTCAACGAAACGCGCCCATTGATCACCTGAACCCGGTCTCCGGGTAATCCCACAATTCGTTTTACATAGCTGGTGTTGGGCTGCTGGGGATAAGAAAAAACCACGAGATCGCCTCGCTCAGGATTGGCGATTTCAATTTTCTTCGAGGTCAGAGGAAAGGACAAAGCATAAGAAATTCGCGAGGCAAAGATGAAGTCGCCGGGCTTCAGTGTCGGCTGCATCGAACCAGTTGGCACCTTATAGGCTGTAGCAAAGTAATTGCGCACAAAAAGCGCACACACCACTGCCACTACTAAAGTCGTAAGATAATCTCGCCACCTGGTCATTAGATCTATGCTACCGAACTTTTGACCGCAACAAAACCAAAAATAATGGTTCCTGGCTTAATCGACTTTTTGAAAGATTCGTTTCCAACGAATTTGCGAGGGATCACAGACAAAGGTCATTGTCGGC
>JBBKWD010000060.1:0-7606 GCA_037968775.1 Bdellovibrio sp. | reverse complement strand
GAAAGAATTGAAAAATTACAGACAGAAGGCATTGACAACAAAATCAAAAAGGCGGCATAGTCGGGGTCACTTCACGAAAGCGGTTCCCGACTTTCAACTAAAAATGAGACATCTCCTTTAAAACCTAAAAGGGTAAAACCAATTATAGAAAGGATCACTAATTTAGAACGCATAACCAACCTCCAGTTTGTTTGTTTGTTTAACAATGCTCATTCTTTGATTATTAAAAAACAAGATAATTTTTGTTTACATTGAGGTACGATGCGTCGTAAAATTTTGTTTACATGGTGGTGATCTAGAGCTGAAATTTGAACAGAAAATCATTCGGATTGGCCATGTTTATGACGCTTTATAAAATACTCTTTGCCTGCGTTTGCGTGCCGTTGCTTTTATTTTCCACAGTGCCTGCATTTGCTGTGGATGAAGTTAGCGATACAAGTTCAAAAAGTTTTTCACTGTACTTGCTTCGCGGTGAGGCTAGCACCTTTGATGAATCTGGTTGGAGAACCTCTGATCTCGGAGCGGGCGTTTCTTACGCGTTGGACTCATTATCCTTGGGATGGGAGTACATGTATTCTTATTGTGAGGACAATTTCGTACTCGCTTACGGGCCTATTGTGAAATACGACCTTACGCCAGAAAAGCCAGTACGATCCCGTGTTTTTATAAACTTTGGCCTGGCAAACAGGAAAGCTTTTTCCTATTACACAGAGGGCCTCTATAGCGGATTCGGCGGCGAGGTCGCAATACCTGTTTACGCGAAGACAATTGATATTCTCTTATTTTATAGAAATAGAAGACTTCACCTCGGAAACGAAGAAATCACACAGACTGCCGTGGGGCTGGGTATCGAAGGACGATTTTTTTGATGAATAAAATCCGTGCAGTTTTGATGATCATAGGACTCTGGACTGTATTCGGCTGCTCTAGCAAGAGTGATATCAGCTCTTCGGCAGCTAGTTTGGAAGTAAAAACCGTTCTTATTATCGGTGACTCGATTTCCTTGGGATACGGGGAATTTGTGGGCGAGAGTTTGGCGGCAAAGTTTGTGGTTCGCGGTCCTGGCACAAACGCAAGAAACACAACATTTACGCTTGAGAACATCGACGCCTGGCTTGCGAGGCATCCGAACAATGACATTATAACCTGGAACAATGGTATTTGGAACGCGACAACGGGGCACAAGACGTCCACCGATCAGTATCGAACCGATTTAATTACCATTGCCAGAAAGCTAAAAGCCACCGGCTCCCGGATTGTGTTTTTTACGACCACTCCGCTGTTACCCGAAGCAGCACCATATAAAAATCCAGATTTAATTCCCGAGTTTAATGCGATCGCAAAAGCAGTGCTGCCCGGCGAGGGAGTTGAAGTGTGGGATCTGAATAGTTATTCGAGTGGACTTCAATACATAGACGGAACTCATTTTGACCGAGCTGGATACAAGTACCTTGCATCCATTGTATCAATGGCGATTTTGTATCAACCATCCGTTGTCACCACGTTCGATTGAGTCCATACCCGTTCAGTTCAATTGGGCAGCTTAATTATTTAGCCTCCGTCTTGCGATAGAAAGCTGCCGCTGCAGAATCGAAGAGCTACCTGTCTGAAAATTTCAAAATCCAGTCGACCACAAAAGTATAGTTTTGGGTCATGCTGTTTTTTGCCTTCAACAGGTAGTACTGACTAGAACAGGACCGGAGACTCTCCAAAACAAAAACATGTGATATATGGTGAGGCATCGTGCGCCTCAGAGCAAAGTACTTTTTAGCACCGGATTCCACCCTACCATAGAGTCCTGAGAGTACCCTCTCAGGACTGCCGTTTGAGCAGTGGACTTCAATTAAAACACCAGCCAACACGAAAACGGAGTCGCAACAAATCCCCTGCAGCTCGACCCACAAACAAATCCCGAGTCTACAAACCTACGGCAAAGGCTTATAAATAACCTCTGCATCAAGATCCTTCCAGCTACCACCAACTAATTGCTTTGGCGGCACCCGCCCTTTCATCAAACGCAGGTCCTTGGACTCCGCATCCACCAAAAAATAGAGAGGGTCTACCAAGGCCGCTATGACGAAACTCGTTGGCTTCATACGAAGTTCGATAAGCTTTTTCCCCTCATACATTTGCTCGCCCATTTTTTTGATTGTGAACCCAACTGTTTCTAAACGATCCCATACCGCAAAGCGCACATCGACGTCTTGCCCAGTAAGAATTCGGTCCCATTGTTCTTTCACAAAGGGTAAAAAGTTTGCACTACAAACGACTTGCCCTTTTATTTTTTCAGAGTCTTTGCGCTTATTGCCTTTTGAATCTTCATATTCAAAATACACTTTCCCGTCCTCAACTCGGATGCTGCCTTTTTCTCCAGTTTGTGATCGTTCGATTGAATAACTTATAAGTTTTGCACCCTGCAAAAGCCCTTCTTCGCGCACCACAACTTTTCCCGCAAGGTCTGTGTGCACAACTGATGTGGTCTCTTGCTTGCTCGCATTTTCAGCGACTTCAATACGAGACTTAAAAAGTGCATTTGCACGGTTGGATTTCAACTCAAATAGAGTGCCCTCTGTAATTGTTTGGGCACCCGCCAGCATAGGAAAAAGAATCGTTAAAAATAAAATCATTTGAACCTCGCTATACCTCATGATGCCTAAGATTCTCAGAATTACAAATTTGATCCTTCGCAAAAAAAGTGATTTTACTGCGTCAAATGAAATTAAAATGATGGAATTTAACTTGACCATTTTTACGGCAAAAATTAGTTTGGCGATCCCTGCAGATAGGAACGTAATATGAACAAAGCCCAACTGGTTGAACTTGTAGCAAAAAGAACGAAGGCCACTAAAAGTCAATCAGAGCTACTCCTGGATGCCACCCTTAAAGCCATACAAGAAACCCTGAAAAAGGGTGACGAAGTGAAACTCGTTGGTTTTGGCACTTTTTCCCGCAGCACAAGAAAGCCTCGCCAAGGGAGAAACCCAAAAACTGGCGAAAGTGTTAAAATACCTAGCGCCTATGTGCCTCGTTTTAAGCCCGGCAAAGACCTTAAAGATGCTCTGAATTAAAGACCGTTTGAAACTCCGCCCGATCCTGGAGCTTCGACCAACCTGATAGGCCCGCCTTCCAAATCAGTTGTTCCGGCAGCAACAACCCCTCATTAAAAAGATTTTGCACCTGTAGGCTCGAAAACGGACCCTCTTGCTTTGAGTCAATCAAAAGAACCCACTCAGCCCTTTCGGGAAGATGAGCAGAGTTGCTTTTTACGTTTTGCCGCGAGGGAAAAAGCGTGTCTTCAAAACACTTCCATCTTTCAGCCGCTTTCCACAGATCCTCGCCGACAGAAAAAACCAAATCTTGAGGAGATATTTCACCACGATAAATCTTCAGTCGTATTTCTTCCGTACTCAAAGGCCCTTGAGGCTTCAAATCACGATTGTAATACCACAGGCTTGTTTTCATAGTTTTTCCTTCTTACTCAGAAAGGATACAGGCAAACTTTCGATCACTTCAAGAAAATCATAATAAATGGACTTAAAATCGTCCGTTGCCACAGGTTTTCTCAACATCTCGACAATTGTTTTTGGTCCCACGACTTTTTGACTATAACCCGCATACAGTCGTTCTCCAATGATCCCTCCCAAAAGCTTGGCTGCGATAAAGTAACTCCACTTTCTGGTCGGACGAGCCTTCATACGATGTTGACTGGACCCCGTTAGTACCAACAGTTCATGCATTTTTTGTGCGAGCGCCAGCTGCAAAGCCTCTTTCCCCAGCCCCTCAGCTCCTTTTGCTACCAAACTCCCCTTGATGTCGACGAGAGTGTCCGTTTTTCTTTTATAATTGACAATTTTCGAACCAAAATAGGCTACGCCTTCACACCAAATCAGGGCTGAGAAATCGCTTGGCACATTTGTCAACAATGCCGCCTTGGAGTTCAAATGCGCGTGAATATACTGCATTGCCAACGAAGCCGCATGATTCACCGTCGCCCGTGCCAAATAGGCAATTTGAGCTTCCGGTAAATAAAACGAAATCTCTTCGGCAATTAATTTCTCAATCCACGATTGCTTTTTCAAATCATAGACCGTTTTTACTTGATTCCAAAAGGAACTATCTTGAGCCGAATAGACAGAAAGACCATCCGTCGAAACCGCGCAATTTAACTCGTCCGCGATAAGCCCGACATAACGCCCGACATGGTCGGAAAAATCAAGACCGTCCTCATGATCCGCATCCTCTTCGTCTTCATTGCCTAGCCCCAAATCGAACGCTTGCTCCAAATACATTAAATAATTTTGCCATTTTACCCAAGGCGGAACACTCATTAGGCAAAAATCAGTTTTGCCAATTTGTATGAGATCCGTTCCAGACTCTTGTTTGCTTCGCAACAACTGGAAATAAATTTTTTCTGAGTTCTGAAACAGACGAACTATCTGGCTCGAAAAACCTTTGCCAAGTATATTTATGAGCTCGGCTGGAATATGCTCTTTGGCCAAATGAAGATCGCCATAAACCACACAAATAAGAGCCTGCGGATTGGCCCGAACCAGTTCCGCAATCTTTTTTCCCGCAAAAACATCTCTCGATTTAAGTGTCGTAGCCGTTTTTTTCTTAAAGGTTCGATTGATACCAACAACTTCTACTTGGTTCTTTTGCGCCCAAAGCAGCAAGGGACGATAGTGTTCCCATGGAAACCCCCAGCGCTCCTCCCATGAAATTGCCTTTAAAAAGGACTTCTCAGAGATTTTACCCTTCATAAATTTTTGTATGACTTCTTGATCAACCGCTTCTAAAAATTCAACAGCTAACACTTTCTGTTGCGAGGACGAAAGCCCCCTGAGAATTCGCACCTGTGCTTTTTGCGACTGATGGAGAGCATGAAAGTCGCCTAGCAATAGAACGCGCGCTTGAGAGATTCTTGCCCACAGCTCAGATTGCGTGCTGGCCTTCCACTTTCGACCAAATTCAGCTTCATAACGACGTCGATAACGCAACAACTCCGGAGAGTCCTCGCCAAGACGGGCTCGCACCTGTCGCTCCATTTGAATGTACAAATCTTTACGAATTCGAGTCCATTTATGCAAGTCGTCCAAATTAATCTATCCTTGATAAGGTTGATTTTTGCATAATTTCTATTGATTTCAAACACCAATCTAAGATTGAATAAGATCATGAAAAATACAGCATCTAAGAAGACCGCCCTCCTTATTGCCTTAATTTCCACTCTAGTCGCCGTGGGAATCCATATCTACCTGAGCCAACATTTTTATGGTGTAAAATATGGAACCCTTGAAGGCCCCTCCATTTGCAACGTCAACAGCACTTTCAATTGCGATGCCGTCTCAGCCAGCAGCTTTGCGTCACTCTTTGGCGTACCGCTTGCTCTTTTTGGCCTTTTTACCAATTTAGTTCTGCTTTATTTCTTAGCAGTTACAAAATGGAATGTCGTTCAAGACTCTAGCCGAACTTCGCGCTATTCCTTTCTGCTGTCACTGGGCACTGTGATTGCTTCCGTCGTCATGGGAATTATTTCAGTCACCGCAGTTGGCAATATCTGCTTATTCTGTGCGGGCGCTTATCTGCTTTCGATCATTGGATTCATCGCCATCTGGAAGGCTGCAGAAAAACTAACTCTCGATAATATTAAAAAAGATATCTTGGCCATCTTTACGTCTGAGAAATGGGTCATGGGATTTTTAATCGCCATTCCAGTATTCGCTATTGTCGCTAATATTATGTATCTAGAATCTAAAGGACTTGGCAATATTGAAAAAATAGCCAAAGAAAAAGTAGCCTACTGGCAGATTGCTCCAGCTGAAAACTTTGACCTCACAACAGGTTTAATTTTGCAAAAAGGTGATTCAGAGCCGGTTATGACAATTGTTGAGTTTGCAGATTTCCGCTGCTCTCACTGCAAACATGCCTCAGCTCCACTCCATAACTTCACAAACAATCACAGCAACGTCAGACTTATTTTCAAACCCTTCCCACTCGATGGCACATGCAACGAGGCTCTGAATGGTCGCGGCGACGGAATCTCATGTGGACTTGCCTTTGCTGCCATATGTTCTGAAAAAAATTGGAAAAAAGGATGGATGGCACACGACTATATGTTTGAAAATCAGGATGAGATTGTCGCCACAAACAATTTGAATAAAAACTTGGAGGCGATCGCCAGTCACCTTCAAGTAGATCTTGAAGAACTTAAAACTTGTGTCAACGGACCCGAGGTCCGCGAGGCCGTTACAAAGATGGCCAAAGAAGGCGAACTTGCGAAAATTCAAGGAACCCCTGCTGTTTTTGTAAATAACAAGCTGCTCAATGGGGGACAATCCATCCCCATTCTTGATGCTGTCTATAAAAGCTTAAAGTAACTCTTCATGAGAGATCTATAGGAGTAACTTCTGACTGTTCCTATAGAAATTCTTATTGTTTTTTTGAGTGCTATATTGTCGACGATCTAGAAGCCAATGAGCTCAGCCAGCCAGTTGGCTAAAAGCCCGAAGGAATCATCAAAAACAAAAGCCGCGGTCTTCGCTAGACCGTGCATGATATCTAGCCAGAACGCCAAAACCACAATCGATGCACCCGCAATCCAAAGGGCCTTAACTACATAAATTGTCGATCGAGCATCTTGAATCCTTAGGTCCAATTGAATTTTATCAACTGTTTTCAGGACATGCTGAAGTTCTCTAAAGTGCTCTTTAAACTTTTCTCGCAACTCCTGTTGCTTTGCACGAGTCAGCGAGTTGATCCCCGGAAAGCTGCGCTTTGCCTTAATCGCATAAATCAAATCAATTGCATGATGAATATATCGAGTGATCTTATCTTGGAAATTCGGATAGTCCGAAGGTTTTTCTAAAAAGTCTTTGAGTTCTTCAATGGATTTGTCATAGCGCTCGTCCAGCACCCAAACCAAAATGCTATACCGAAATGAATCCGGCGTTCCTAAATCGGAACGGTCCACACTCATTTCAAAGAGTGCGGGCTCGGGGGCTTGTGAACTTTCAACGAGAGCTCCTGAGGAGGAGTCATCCTTAAGTGCGGGTGCTGCCATAGGGTACTTATCGGCAAACATACGGATTATTTAAAGATCTTAATTCTCTCCCTAAGTCTAGGTCTTAAGCCTTAGGTTTGACTCTTGCTGCTTCGTACTGAGACAATGGGCCTGGTGGCGACCTAGACTTCACGGAGGAGGGCTATGGAAACCGAGTCATTCCAAAACTCAGTTTTAGGACATCTTGATTTCGAAATAACACCGACACGGCGATCGGAGCCCATTGCATTGCCCGATGAACTGCCGAAGAGAGCTGATCTCAGCCATTTGCCAAAAGAGATTTTAAAATCTTCCACGGTCGAAAATTTGATCTCACAAAATGAAGACTTAATGTCTCGACTCAAGGTTGCGTTGCGCAGACTTTCGCTTCTTGAAACAGAAAATCAGCGTTTCAGCGAAGCCTCGCACACGGCCCGCCTTTCCCAATCATCTATTTCTGATCAACTTTTGATTTGGAAAGAAAAAGATGGGCTTTGGAAGCAAAAACTCACACAACTGGAAAACGAAAAAAACGTTCAGACCGAAAAGGCTCGAGCCCTTCAGGAA
>JBBKWD010000059.1:0-4366 GCA_037968775.1 Bdellovibrio sp. | reverse complement strand
GTGCAGGAATCAAGCCTTGTGCAAATGCCTGCATGACTTGCAAGCCACTCATGTTGTGAAGGTTCATATGGGTTAGCTCACTGTTTTTAATCGTTCCAAATCAGAACTTGATTACGGTAAAAAAACATAACGGCCAGAATCCAGCCTTATGCGACAATCTTGATATTAAGTTCTTAAAAAGAACTTGTAAAGTTGAAATACCTGACGGCGTAGTACACCCTTTTATATCTATCCCCAATGATGCCGCCACACTCGTGCGGCTTGCCGTAGTGTGAGGTGAACAACCATAAACCACAAAAAACCTTAAACGTTTGTGGCGACATTTGCTGCATGTGTCGCCTTGTCTGTCAGCATTTTGCCTTGCAACGAGGCTCGCGTGCGAAAGGTCAACAGACCCTAATACGTCGTATTAGGGCATTCCTCAGATGATTAAGCATGTGTTTGAGTAGAAAGATACGTCATCAATCCCAATAACGATATTGGTTTACTAATGACAAAACCTTGTATCAAGGTGCAGCCAAATTGACGTAAAAAAACCAGTTGCGCGTCCGTTTCTACTCCTTCGGCGACGACGAGAAGATTCATATGTCGGCCTAAGTCGAGGATGGTACGCACAATCGCGCAATCACCGCGATCACTAGGTAATCCTTTAATAAAAGAGCGATCTATTTTAATTGAGGAAATCGGTAATTTTTTTAACCGCCATAATGATGAGTAGCCCATGCCAAAATCATCTAAGCTAATTTTAAAGCCTAACTGCCGTAATGCTTTCATCACAGGGATGACTTTTTCAGGTTGTTTCATCACCAAGCCCTCAGTAAGCTCCAAACAGACATAATGCGAAGACAAACCAAAGCGGTTGAGAATAGACAGCAACTCTTCTGGTAAATTAGCGTTGACAAATTCAGGTACAGCCATATTGATATTCACTTGTAAATCGGCAAATCCATACTGATGTAAAAAAGCCAAGTCTTTACACGCTTCTTGAATGACCCAGCGACCAATTTGTATAATAAGTCGGCTTTGTTCAGCGATTGGAATAAAAATATCTGGCAGAACCACTTCATCATTGGCTCTGCGCCAGCGAATGAGTGCTTCAATCGCTACCATCCGTCCGCTCATGGTGTTAAAAATTGGTTGGTATTCTAAAAAAAACTCCTGATTGATTAAGGCTCGATGTAGCTCCGTCTCCATGGTCAATTGTTTGACTAATGAGGATTGTTGCGCCGAATTTTCACCATTTTCATCAGAGAAAAAACTCAAGGCATTACGGCCATTTTTTTTACTGCGATACATGGCAGCATCGGCACTACGCATTAATTCGGCACTTGTCCAACCATGTTCAGGAAAAACACTAATACCAACGCTGGCCGACACCGATAACGCTTGCTCATCAAACATAAAGGGTTGATTCGCGGCTTGCAGCACTTGTTCGGCTAATACTTTGAGTTGGGTAACAGAGCCTTGCGAGGGCATTAAAACGGCAAATTCATCCCCCCCTAAACGGCCAACTTCGCCACTGTCAGCGGTGATTTTTCGTAATCGTTGGGCAAATTCGCGTAATACCACATTGCCAGCCTCGTGGCCAAAGGCATCATTAATGGGCTTAAAACGGTCTAAATCAATAAATAATACACCAAAGACCGAGTTACTTTCACTCGCGCTTAAACAGGCGACATCTAATAGTTGATGAAAGTGATTTCGATTTGTTAGTCCTGTTAAATCATCAGCTTGGGCTAGTTTTCGAATATGCGCTTGTTGCTCCATACGTTGTACAGTTTGCGCGACTAACGTGCCAATCGTAGCTGATAAGTTGGGTAATTGCGCCTCTTTTTGCCGTGATAAACAGCTAAAAAACTCCATGACTCCTGGACTATGACGACGGCCATCGGCAGTGACATAAGACACAGGAAAAGCATAACCCGACTGTAAGCCGCAAGCTAAAGCACTTTTACGGCGCAAAAAAGAATAGTCGTGAACCATATTTTCGATCCAATGAGGTTGTGCGCTACTCCATACGCTACCAACTAAACCTGCGCCCGTCGAAATTTTTAAGGTGCGGCTGTCTAAGGTAAATGGTGCAAGCTTATCGTCGGTAGTACCGTCCCAATAGTATTGGCAAGACAGTTGATGTGCGCCCATTTGCTCTTGTTCTAGCGACCAATAGGCACCCCATTCCCAGCCTAAGTTTTCACAAACCAGCTGAATTACTTTGGTAATAGCTTCGCCTAAACTATAGGAACCTACTAAACAGCGTGTTGACTCAAAGCTAAAGCGTTCTCTCATGGCCGCGTGTTTAGATGTAGTAATATCAACTAATACGCCCGATAGAACATCTTGTTTAAGCTGTTTTGGTGGCAGATAAATTAACCGTAGCCAACGTAAGCCGTCAGTTTCGTTAATAATACGAAACTCACATTCAATCGGTGTAGCAGGGTCGGCGGTTAAGGCGGCACTGAGCAAGAGTGTGTCTTCGGGAATGACCTGCGCAAAAGTACTGACTAAAGAGTCATGTAAGCCTATATCAACATCTAAAAGTGTTGCTGCTCCTAAAGATACGATCCATTGCATCGTTTGCAAGTCGTACCACCAGCGGCCAAAAGAAGCCGCTTGTTCAGCATCGTCAGGCTGTGAAATCTGACTCAATATAAAACCAAACAATGGCTTAATTTTGAGTTCCTCAGTCAATAATGACGGGGCAACAGATAAAGAAGGGCAATCATACATAGTCGTCGAAGCCTTAATAGCGAGAAGGTACCGCTGGACCTACGTATCGCTCAGCGATTAGCACGTCACTACCCAGGATATTTCATGCATTTTTTAGACCAAATGTATTTGAGAGTAATTTTGAGTTACGCATTATTCAGTGATTGGTATTCTTTGATGAATGGTCTTGCTATACCCACGCCAATCGTCGATTGGCCAAGTACATCATTACTTCATGCACCAACACATGCCGCATTTTGCATATGCCCCACACTCATGCGGCTTGCCATAGTATGCGGTGGACAACCGTAGACAACAAAAAACCCTAGAAGCTTGTGGCTGCTAGGGTTTGTGTACTGTGCTGCACAGTGGTGTACTAGAATATGGTGGCGCGACCCAGAATCGAACTGGGGACACACGGATTTTCAATCCGTTGCTCTACCGACTGAGCTATCGCGCCATAGGGTCGAGATTAAATAGCTAATGCAGTCACAAGTCAAGTTAATCCGCATTTTTATGTAAAAAAACCACTGATGTGCTGATTTTTTAAGCAAGTCGCTCCAAATGCGCCAGCATTCGATGAATCGCACCACAACCGGGTTTAAAATATAGCGCGCCTTTTTCGCTTTCTGCATTGCAGACATGCTCGACCAACTGCTCGGCCACGCCGCGCCCACGATTGGCGGGATGCACCACAATAAACTGTAACACTCGCGTATCGCCCGTGCCACGACTCCAAATCGCCGCAATCACTTTGTCATTAAATTCAGCCGTATACAGCACATCACCCTCAGCCAATGCAACATCGAGTTTCGCCACTGCATCCTGACCATCCGCAAACTCTGGACTAGTTTCATAGATCCGTGCCACTTGGTCGCGTAAGTCAGATAAAGGCTGCTCTGCCAGCGTGGTATAGGCATGGATGGTAATCGGCATAATCAAGCGCTCCTCGTTTGCACATCCAAGATTCAAGCCCCGACTGTAACAAGTCAGCGGCGAGGATGCTAGAAGATAGGGTATAATCAGGTTTTATTGGTCAGTTTTTACAGAGAAAATGTCAATGTCTGAATCCGTCCAACCTGCACGTATTGCTGAAGTGGTCCGTAATACCAACGAAACCCAGATTCGCGCCCGCGTCAATCTCGATGGAACAGGCCAAGGGACACTGAATACAGGCATTGCATTTTTGGATCATATGATCGACCAAATCAAACGCCACGGCCTGTTTGACATTGATATCGAGTGTATCGGCGACTTGGACATCGACGATCATCACACGGTCGAAGATTGCGGCATCACGCTCGGTCAGGCGTTTGCCAAAGCGCTCGGTGACAAAAAAGGCATCAAACGCTACGGGCATTTTTATGCGCCGCTCGATGAAGCCTTGTCGCGCGTGGTGGTGGATATTTCCGGTCGGCCGGGGCTGTTTATGGATATACCGTTTACCCGCGCTCGAGTTGGCAGCTTTGACGTGGATTTATTTTCAGAATTTTTTCAAGGCTTTGTCAATCACGCGCTGATGACCTTGCATTTGGATAATCTCAAAGGTAAAAACAGCCATCATCAAATTGAAAGTATTTTTAAAGCGTTTGCGCGTGCGTTGCGGATGGCCTGCGAGTTTGACCCACGCGCGGCAGGCACGATTGCCTCGACCAAAGGC
>JBBKWD010000058.1:0-18992 GCA_037968775.1 Bdellovibrio sp. | reverse complement strand
GAAAGAATTGAAAAATTACAGACAGAAGGCATTGACAACAAAATCAAAAAGGCGGCATAGTCGGGGTCACTTCACGAAAGCGGTTCCCGACTTTCAACTAAAAATGAGACATCTCCTTTTCTTATCAAGACCATAGTTTATGTGATCAATTTCTATGATCGCTTCAAAAATGCGATTCCCATTTAAAGTGAACGGGCTCCTAAGGACGACTTTCTCTACTCTTCCCCTGTCATAGTCTTTGCCAACAGCCGCTTCCTTAGTAGACAACTTCTTTGTGTTTTTCTTAGAAGTTTTCTTATCGATAAAATTCATTATTACATCCTATCGGCATTTCATACAATTAAATTTACAATATTTTGTAACTTGCTGCCGTTGAGTATTTAATTCGACCTGGTTGCTGGAATAGTCCTGTTTTGGTCTACTTTCGACATTCACTTCATACATTCAAAAGGATCACGCCCTCACAAAGACCAAAAGAGTCCAATCCAAATAGTAGAGGACTGGCGATAGCATTATGGCGACCTATTAGATTTTTTAGAAATTTTTAAATTAATCAACAGATGAGCAAAGAGAACGAACGGCCCTTAAAACCAACTTCACAAAGAAAGTCGAAGTTGGAGGTGACGAGCGGACTTGAACCGCTGTAGCAGCTTTTGCAGAGCTGAGCCTAACCACTCGGCCACATCACCCCATTAAGGAAGAAACAAATTATATCTGAGGCCCGATTCTGTCAATCACTATCCCCCCAATCGCTTTAAAGCCTCAAAGGGTAAATAGGTCCACTTCAGAGCTTCTTCAATATGAGCCGGCGCTAACTTTTCCGACAAACTAAGATCGGCCAAACTTCTTGCGACTCGAAGCGTCGCGAGGTCCCGGCGCCGCGAAGGCAGCTCTTTCGGAAAGAGTTCATTCAAATAAAAACTCGGAATGTCGCGAGTCAGCTCCTCTAAACTCCAACGCGCGGCCACTTTTAAAAACCGCCGGTCTTTTTGGGCCAGTCCTTCCCGGAAGGCACGCACCTCTTCTAGTTTTTCCAAAATTTGCGCACCTGTTTGCGACTCCCCTTTGGCTTCGCGTTTTTGCGTAAAGAACACAATCTGAAAGCGGTCCACCAAGGGACCTGACAGGCGCTCGCCATAGGACTGACAACGTCGCAGCGACCGACCACACATCACCCGCACGCCGGGCACCCAGTCACCGCAGGGGCAGAGATTTGTCGTGGATACCACCAAAGTTTCCGCGGGGTACTCGTCAAAATGTCGGCCCCGTCGAATGCGGATGCGGGACTCTTCCATCGGTTCGCGCAATGCCTCCTGCGCGCGTGGATGGAATTCTAAAAGTTCATCTAATACTAAAACACCTTTATGCGCCCGGGTGATCTCGCCCTTAAAAGGCGGAACACCCCCACCAATCAAGCCGAGGGGTGACGTTGAATGGTGGGGCTGCACCAAAGGTCGCCAGCGCGGAGCTTCCACACCGAAACCTTTTCCATTTTGAATTATTTCTTTCATGTCTAAAAAACGGGGCGCCAGTAAAAGGGACGTCAGCGTTTTGGCGATCGTACTTTTCCCGGAACCCGCAGGGCCTGCAAGTAAAACGGAATGCTCCCCCAGCGCTACTAATTGCAACAAGCGCGCTTGTGTTGCGGGGAATTCCAAATCCAAACCTTGCTCGGGACGCTCGATCGGAAATTCCTGTTCTTGCGCCTCGATTAACTCCGGATCTTGAATCGCTGCTAAATCCTTTAAGACAACCCGGCGAAAAGGAGCAGAGTTTCGTTCACCGACACCCGTCCACACGGTGATCGCAGATTCAGGCTCGAAGTCTTCAAGTAAGTCTTCAGGTTCAAAGACCTCACCGTTTAAGGACAGCTCTCCGTAGATGAGCAAGACATCGTCTTTATCGGGCGCGGGAATTTGTTGGGTCTCCCACAGAATTCCTAAGGCCACGGCGAGCTCTAGGCCGCGCGAACTTTTTTTAAGATGCGAGGGTCTCAAGTTCACAAGAATCTGTTGGGCCTTGGGAAATTCAAAGCCGCGTACTTTCAAGGCACTCTTGATGCGATGGATACTTTCTTTGATGCCTTGATCCGGCAATCCTAAAAATTGAATTTGTGGCAAACCCGGCAGAAAGCTGAGTTCGACTTCGACAGGGACGAGTTTTTGTTGATCGCGAATAAGGGATTGAATTTTCATTCCCTCGTGCAAAGCAAAAAAGGCCCCCTGGCGGCTGACTCTTCAGCTTTTCCGGAGACCTTGACTAAGACGAAGTTCGGATTATTTGTCGACTTCTACCAGTTGCGAAAGTGGATGATGCTCTTCAATAGCCTTGGCCATGGTATTCGTGGTCACGGTTGTATAGATCTGTGTCGTTTGAATACTGGCATGTCCCAAAAGTATTTGAATCGACCGTAAATCAGCACCACCTTCCAACAAAGCTGTGGCACAACCATGACGGAATCGATGTGGACTGACGGGCTCATCAAAACCCGCACGCACGGACCAAGCGGCGAGCCATCTCCACACGTCTACACGCGAAGGACGATGACCTCGGTCATTGATCAAAATAGAGGGCGAATTTTCCTTCACCAAAGAAGGTCTATACTCTTTTAAATAGATCGTTAGGGCTTCTGCTAATTTTTCAGTCAAAGGCACTAGGCGCTCTTTACTGCCCTTACCCACCACTTTCACCCAACGGTCTGTAGCATTGAAGTCGACAATATTTAAAGAAATCAATTCAGACACCCGACAGCCCAAACCATACAAAAATAGCAAGGTCAGCTGATTGCGCGCCGTGCGCTTAGGATCTTGAGTCTCAGCGGCATCAAAGAGCTGTTGAAACTCTTGAGGAGCCAAAACCTTCGGCAGCCCCACTTTTACCTTTGGCGGACGCAAATCACGCAGCTCCGGGCACTTCATCCCGCGAGTTTCACAAAACTTAAAGTAAGTTCTTAAGGAAGAAATCACACGCGCCTGAGAACGCGTCGAGAGATCCTGCTTTTTCATGAATTCATAGAACTCAAGAATAGATTTACTGGCTTTACGGTGTTCAATAAAAAGTTCTAAGTCACGGCGATAGGCCATCACCGTATTCTGAGAACGCCCTCGTACATTTTGCAGCTCATCAAAGAAGTCGATCCAAAGAGGTAATTCCATAGAGGCATTAGACCCAGACTTTGGCCTAAGCGCAAGCAATAAAAAAAACCCCGAGCAGAACTCGAGGTTTTTGGTGTTTTTAAATTTTGAAAAAACTCTGTCAGGGTTTAATAAAGGTCGTCCACAAACAACGGGTCACATGCAAGGCCGTTGACGCTGACGATCTTAAGAATTCCCATCAAACGAGTGCCACCAGAATACATGATTCCCTGAGTGATCGCGATACGAATATTTCCCGGCTGCACGATCATATCTGGTAACTCAAGATTTCCCAATGCCGGGGAGCCCATGAAACCAGCCTGCAAAGTGTCAGCAAAATACGAACCTGGGATCAACTGGCATCGACCACTGCGATCCACGACAGCCGTATTAACAACGAATTCTCCTGAAGCTGAGATCTGTCCCTGATATTTATTAGCTGGCAAATTATACGGTGTTGATGTCGACGTGTATCTCACACCATTTCCATAAACTTGAATATTGCGCAGTGAAACTGTGTTTCGAACATTCAAGGCTGTAAAAGTTGTCACCGCCATCGGCGCACTATTGACCTCGGCACAGTTTACACAGTTCGGCGAAATTCCGGGGGTTATATAGACCGGAGGCGGCAGGACATGGCCTCCTCCATCGTCATTGCCACAGGCAACAACGGCAAAGGCCATCATCAGTGCTAAGCCAAGTCTATAAAAGTATTCTTTGTGAAAAATGAAAGTCTTTCCATCAAGTCTTTCCATTTTCTATCTCCTGGTTCGTTGTTCAGTTATTAAAAAAAATATTTAATCAATTCTAAACTCTGCCACTCCGCTCGGTTGTATCCCGAACAAGCCCTCTTACAGTCCGAAGGCTGCTACTTTTGAAAGTCCCGTAAAAGTTCCAAGTTTTCTATAACCGTTATCAGTGGGGTACAAAGAAGCTTTGCCTGTTACCGCTGAACTTCTGCAATCATAAGGTCCATCATAAATGTACCAGCAGTTTCTGTAAGGAGATTGAGTCGCGTACGACTGCGCAAAGTTCTTGTAGTAAATGGAACCCGACACATTTCCGCCGCCTTGACCGTCACCTTGGTTCGTCGATCCATCGATAACTAGGACAATGGCACCGTACGCATCTTGGAAGTAACCGCTAAACACAGTCTTGCCACCCAGCACATACCAATAGTTGTAAGCTGCTTCCATTTTACCGCTGTCTTTAAGATCATAAAGTTTTTGATTCACGCCGGATCCAGCTGTAAAGGTCGCTACGTAGTTATTGCCGGCATCCGAGTAAGAGATCTTAACAGTGCCTGCAAAACGATTGCTGCCCGCACTGGCAAGGTTCACGGTCACTTTATAATTAGATGGGTTATTCAATGCATGCAAAGCCACATAGTTGCTGAATTCAGTGAAAGAAACAGGCGTGAAGCTTGCTTGATTCGTTCCTGATCCTACTGAACCACCGCTATCGGGAGTTACTGGTACCCCTGCACCGGAATCTACCGCACCGGAATTTCCAGGAAGAACCGCATCCGAGTTTGATTGAAAAGAGTTGCTCTCACCACAACCGACTCCTAATAAGGAGAATGCTGCGAGTAGGATCACAAGTTTCGTATTGAATGTTTTCATATCAACCTCTTTTAAGAAGCCCGGTTTTAGTTGGCGCTTCATACAAGATGTCGTTGCGATGCTCGTGCCAAACCGCCTTCTCGTTAGCAAGTATTTGATATTATTAAGAAATAATGATCATTCCCGAGATGAAACAGGTAGAGGTTTGCCGTCAAAGAGCTCGGGGAGAGACCGTAAAGTGTCACTACTGTCTAAAAATGAGATATAGAAAAATCGGATGAGATGACTAAAAGATCTTCGATATTAAAAAATTTAAGATTTTCCCTCAACTTACCGAAATGGGAAGTAACGAAAAGTTTCATTTTAAGGAACGTAAATGACTATCTCAGCAAGCAATGTTTTGATTCTAGGCGCGGTCTTCATGTTCGCCGCTAGAGTCTTTATGGGATTCTAAATTTAAATTACTGCTTCAATTGAGCCAGTGGATAATAGTGCGCTAGTATCTGCTTATAGCTTTGCCCGCTCTTCCCCATAGCTCGACTCCCCCACTGACAAAGCCCCACACCATGCCCAAAGCCCTTCCCGACAAAGACGAATCGATCACCGTCTTTTTTTAGATCAAATAAGGTGCTGCGCAAATTCTGAAATCCCAATTTGGAACGAAAATCATTGGCCGCAATCAGTTGACTGCTACCATCCGGAAGTAAAAACCTCACCGAATGAACCCGTGGCCCACGCGCCTGAACAAACTCCATATCGCTAAAGTTGTTTAATCCCATTTTCTGAGCGATCTCTTTACGGTTAAGCTTTAAAGTCCAATTGCCTCGGGGAGCTGCCGCACATGAAGAGTCCACTGTTGTTCCCGAGTTCACACCGTACTTCCAAACATCCTTGGCCGTCACTGTGCTGCCCCCACAATCCGCATGATAGAAGGCCTTGAGCACCCGCCCCCGAGAACTCACAAGTTTTTCAGAACGAGTTTCTTGAACGGCTTGAATCGCTTTTTTTATCAAAGGATCTTCACTGTCGCCCCCGACCACATGCCGAAAAACCTGATCCAAAACATTGCTTTCTAAATGATATGCCTTATGCCTGCGGTCCGCCATAACAGCAATCGCATAAGAGCGTGCGGCGACGGCTTGAGCTTTCAATGTTTCCAAAGGCCAGCTCAGTGGAACCTCACTGGCTATCACACCCACGATATAGTCTTCCAGTGACATAACACCGACGACATCCACTTTGTCTGAATCGTTCTGGCTCAGCAAAATTTGATTGGGCAGGGACTCGCCACCCACACGAACGTTGGCACCTTGAATGAACAAAAACTTTTCCGTGAAAAGATGTTCGCGCTCTTGATTATTTTGGCGCAAGGCCCAAATGGTATGCCCGTCTTTTTCGAGCAGACGAACTTTGTAGGATTTTGCGTCTGGAATCGCCACTTGGCGAAAGGGACTCTTCACATTCTGAAACTTTAAACCTACTCCCGAAATCTGTACTTCGTTGGCAAAGGTCTTAAGACGAACGCGGACTTGATTATTATCAGGAATCAGAGCGGACTGGGCTTCAGAGACAAAAAACATGAGCGCGAGAAGAAAACCGCATGATGCCAATACAAATCGCAAATCTCACCATCCTGGAAAAGAAAAAGGCAGAACCTCATGTCCTGCCTCTCTATTAAACCCCAAGATACCCGAAGGCTAAAAGTCTAGTTTTGAGCATTCTGGGTAATGAAGGGCTTAATAAGGTCCATTGGCAATGGGAATAGAATTGTGTTGGTCTTGTCCCCGGCAATTTCAGTCAAAGTTTGCAAATAGGCCAGCTGAATGGCGGATGGCGAGTTCGCCAAAATATTAGAGGCCTGAGTCAGCTTTTCAGCTCTCTGCATCTCTCCTTCAGCACTGATAACTTTCGCGCGGCGCTCACGCTCTGCTTCGGCCTCACGAGCCATGGCTCTTTGCATTTCTTTTGGTAGATCGATCTGTTTGACTTCGACCATGCTCACTTTAATACCCCAAGCCTCTGTGTGTTGATCCAGAATTTCTTGAAGGGCGGCGTTCACCTTGTCACGGTTTTCCAAAACCTCATCAAGATAATAACGTCCCATCACCGAGCGCAAAGTTGTTTGTGACAACTGACTGGTTGCAAAGTAATAGTCTTCAATTTTAGTGATCGCTTCCATCGGCGAAACAACTTTAAAATAAAGAACCGCGTTTACTTGCATGCTGACATTGTCTCTAGTGATCACATCCTGAGGTGGCACATCCATGGTGATGGTACGGGTATCGATTTTGATCATTCGTTCCACAAAAGGAATCAAAAGAATCAAACCAGGCCCACGCACACCGATGGCTTTTCCCAGACGCAAAACTACGCCTCGCTCCCAGTCATTCAGGATCTTGACCATCGAGGTCAGAACTATTCCGCCCACTACAATTATCGCTATCATAAATTCCATATAGATCTCCTTTTAAACTTTTTTAATTTTCAATGTGAGTCCTTGGCGCTCTTGCACCTGGACTTTGTCATTCACAGCTAGAACATCGTTGGAAGTGAACTTCCAAACTTCACCCGTGATACGCAGCTGCCCTTTGTGGCCGTCTTCTTCAACAAATAATACGGAACCTGTTGCCACCAACAAATCGTGATCCGTGTCTCGCGTTTTCAGACGCATTGTCTTAAGCGCCAAATATCCGATTCCGAAAAAGAATACGGCTAAAATAGAAACAACTGTAAAAATCAAAGGCAAAGACAAAGCATACCCCGAGGTTTCGCGATCAAATAAAAAGACACTGCCCACAAACAACGAAATCAAACCGCCAATTCCTAATATTCCAAAGCTTGGCACAAAAATTTCAAGAATGAGAAAAACCAAACCTAAAAAGATCAATGCCAGCCCGCCCCATTCGACGTCCAATTTATGGAATGCCACTAGCGACAACACCAATCCCATGCCACCAATCACACCGGGCGCGATCAACCCCGGATGAGTGATTTCTACATACAGCAGGCCTAAGCTTCCCATAAATAATAAATAAGCAAACTCAGGATCGGCAATGAAGTTTAACACCCGATAGCGCATGTCCGGAGTGAATTCCGACAAATCACCTACGACAACTTTTCCATCTTTATTTTCACCCAACTGAACAGTTCGTCCCTGGGCTTGAGCCAAGAAATCACTGTCACTTGTTGCTAGAATATCTAAGGCCTTTTCTTTAAGTGCGGCCTCGCTGCTCAAGGCTTTTGCTTCGGTTACTATCTCGCGTGAGAAATCTAGACTCCGTCCTCGCAATTTCGTAACACCTTCAAGCCAGCTAACAGTATCGTTGATCATTTTTTTACGTAGATCATCGGGCATCTTTTCGCCCGTACCCAGTATCGGGGTTGCCGCCCCAATATTTGTAGCCGTGAGCCCGCCATTCACATGACAAGCCTGCAAAATTATGGCGCCTGCACTTCCAGCATGGCCCCCGCTGGGAGTGATCAAACAAAGGTATGCATAGGGAGAAGCCAGAATGCGCTCAACTATAAGGCGCGTCGTGTTCAGGTGTCCCCCCGGAGTATTCACTCGCACGAAAATGGAATCACACTTTTTTTCACGTGCTCTTTTTTCGGCGCGCTCTAAATAATCAGATGTCGAGGCCGAGATGGCCTCCTGTATGGTGACGGCGATCGTACACGCAGCTTGCGCCTTGCTGAATCCACCCAAGAACAAACAAAGCAGAATAAAATATTTCATGGATGCAGCTCCTTCATGACTTTTTGCAAATCATTCCATACCACTTTTTTTGCCGTGGGATCTTCTAGCAAATAAGCGGGGCTGTAGGTTTCAAGCCATTTCCCGGGACCTTTAAAAATCATTTCGCCAATGTCTTTTGGAAACGAACTAAAGACCACAACTATTTTACTTTCACAGATCTTAGCTAATTCCGAAGGCAGCAAAGAACGATTGTCGACCGTACAATCCAACTCTAAAACTTGAAGGTTCGCAAGCTTCATGGCCTGTCGCATTTTAGAAAACAAATTACTGACCTCAGAATCAAAAAGACTTTCTTTGGCTTGGGTCAGGATATTCAGAAAAATAACTTCAAAATGCTTAAGTTCAGAAGGAGCAAAAGGCCCCTGTTGAGAAATAAATTGCGCGGGTGTTGCGATGCCAGTCGCCAGCTCTTGCTCTGGCATGATCACAGCTTTCAGTCCCAGTACATTTTGCAGATAATGAACATAGTCTTTCATGCGAAGGATCTTACTCGCTCTGCCTTCGGTGACTAAAGTAAAAACGACTTAATGCAGCCCCCCAAATGAGCGAATTCCTTTTGCAAAGCCAATCAATCCTAGACTGATAGCGGCAATATACAAAGCCACCGAAGGACCGCTCTCCCGAGCGACCAGGCCCCAGGTCACGGCCCCCAGCGCCATGCCTGCATAAAAGACCGCCATGAAAACTCCGAGCATGGTGGCCTTTAACTGTGATTTGGCATTTATCTGCCGCGAGCTCATATTCATGAGCGTTGCCAACACCAGCCAGCCGATACCACCTAAAAACATCGCCACACAAAGTCCCCAATAAAATGGCGAAGCCCCCAACAGAAAAACTCCCGTCGCATAAATAATATAAGCCCCGGCCAAGGACTTTTTACTGTTCTGCGGTTGCAATACTTTCTCAGAGAAAAAGGCACTCACACAGGCGCCTAAGCCTAAACTTCCCAACAAAGATCCGTACTGCCACGAGTTCAAATCCAAATCAATTCGCCCGCGCAAGGGATAAAGGGCCCACAAAGACGACGCAAAAAAGGTCACAAAAAACATCTCAGACCATAGCTTTAAATTATGCAGAGAAAACAATCCACTCCAGTCACTCTGCTGGAATTTTATATTTCGATCTGGCGCATAGGCTTCAGGAACAGGCCACCGCCAGAAAAACAAAATCAAACCTAAAAACGAAACACTATTAATCAAAAAGGCACTGGCGGGCCCCCATGCACTTAAAAATCCACCGCCCAGTGCCGGGCCCAAAACGCGCGTCAGGTTTATACCCATATAGTAAACCAGCACGGCTTGCGCTTGCATCGCATTCGGTACAAGATCAGTCAAGACAGACTGAAAAGTTGGATTGGTTAAAGCAAAGCCCACTCCCATCAAGAGAGACAAGCCCAACAATGTGGCTTCGGTGATTGTTCCCGCCCACACCAAATACGCCATTGTGCCGGCCGCGAAAAACATCCCACATTGAGCTACAAGCAAAATTTTTTGGCGGTAACCTTTATCGGCAATATAACCCGCAGGAATGCTTAACAACAATACCGGCATGCTTGTGCAAAATGACAACAGAGATATGACGAGCGGAGAACTTGAAAGATGTGTCATCACCCAGCTGGAGGCCACGTCTTGGATCCAGGTTCCCAGATTTGAAATAAAAGCACACACCCAAAAGGCTCGATAGACTGGAACTTGGAAGGGCTTTGCGGGTGTTTCGTTCATGACATCTCAAGCATACTGCGGAATGCTATTGCGGCCAATTTTTAATTCGTTAAAATAGAAATATCAGGAGGTGTCTATGAAACTCTTATCGAGTCTCGTCCTAGGTGCCCTTCTCGCCTTTCAACCCGCGTCTTGGGCCGATACTAGCTCTAAAGAACTAACGATCACAACTGACACTATTACAGCTGAAAGAAATCGTTACTATTCTTATAGCTTCGGTCAAGTTCGCGTGAACTGGAGTGAGTGGGCTGATTTTTGGGTGCGCAACAACGGCCACTCACCCGTTTATATGCAGAGTGTTTATGTCTATGGTTCCGCCTACCGAGGTTGGTCGGATTGCCCGAGTTATCTTTACCCGGGGCAAAGTTGCTTAACCCGTGTGGAGTTCCGACCTTGGCACGAAGGTTATGAAACAGGTCGCCTGCGAATTAGTTTTTCAACCGGCAGTATCTATATCGATCTTTCCGGCTGGGGCGTTCGCTACTAGGACCCTTAGTTAATTTGTCTTCTTAAATCGACGGTGCACTTTAGCTAACAAGCTGTGCGCCTGTTCGATTTTGAAAATCATACCAAAGGTAAAATAAGCAATACCAAATACTGCCAAAACAATTATCGCGCGAACAAGCACATGCAGATCTTGGCTCAAGCACAAAAACTTGACAGCCATCGCCAAGGCCGCAGAGATGATCCCTGCCGTCCAAACCTTTACTAAGAATCCCCACTTTAAACCGGCTTCACCAATTTTTTTATGCAGCGATCCTCGCAGCAAAAAGAACTCGATCCATCCCGCAAGTCCTGCAGCTAAAGTCAAACCAACGGCCCCCCACTGTGCCTCGATATGAAGTGCTGGAACCGCATAAAAACTTAACATGGCACCGGTGATGGCTGCAAAGATCACTCTTACAATGGCAAACCGTAAAGGTGTTCTGGCATCTTTTAAAGAGTAAAAAGTTGAAGAGTACAATCGTCCTTGGGTTGAGGCCAAAAGGCCCACTGAATATCCCGCCAATACGGCCCAAACATAATGGGTACTAGATTTATCAAATTGTCCGGTTTGAAAAACAGCACCAACGATCAGATCTCCCAAAAAAATAAAACCAATGACAGACGGAATGATGAAAAAAGCGATCTGCTGCAAACCCTTACTCAAACGTTCGCGCAGATAAGCACTGACTTCTTCTGGTGTGCCAGTCGCTTGGGACATGGCTGGAAGTTCTGCTGCCGAAATACTCATGCCAAATAAACTAATTGGCAGAAGGTAAAGCGTTTGCGCATAGGCCAATGCCGACACCGCTCCCGTTGGCAAGAGGCTCGCCAAAACGTTGTCAACATAAGCACTGACCTGCACCACTCCCCGAGAAAAGAGCACTGGAATAAAGTTTTTTAAAACAGTGCGAGCACCTGCGACTTGCAAACTAAGCCTGGGACGAAGCTTGCCTACCAATCTCAAGGCAAGCGGAAGCTGCACTAAAAACTGAAGAAAGCTTCCTGCGACCAAACCCCAAGCAACCGTTGGAGCCAGTTCAAATTGAGTTTGTTGACTGCCCCACATGACGAGGGTAAAGATAATCGCCAAATTCCAAACTACGGGCGCGGCGTAGGAAAGAAAAAATCTTTTATGTGAATTTAAAATCCCTAAACACCAGGCAGATAGAACCAGGAAACCTGTCCCTGGAAATAAAATCTGAACAATTTGAATCGTGAGTTGACGTTTTTCACCAGAAAATCCCGGAGCAATTAAATCTATCATCAACGGGGTTGCAAAGACGCCGCCCAAAACCAAAAAAGAGGTCATCAAAAATAATAGGCTCGCCACAACCGATGCGACTTTTGCGGCATCTTCATCGTGCTTCTTAGCTAAGAGCTCCGCATAAACGGGAATGAAGCTCGCCGACAACACGCCTTCGCCGAATAAATTCTGGAGGAAATTTGGAATTTTAAGGGCCGCCTTAAAGGCATCCCCGGCATCAGAGTTACCGAAAAAGTGGGCGAATACCCGTTCGCGCACAAGTCCCGCGATGCGGCTTAAAAATATTCCCAGACCCACTAACAGTGCATGACTTCGCATCTCTAATCCTCAGCGGCAATTTCTTCTTCTTCCGAGTCATTGAGCTGCAAAAGAATTCGTTCCGCAAGAACGCGGTTAAAACTTTTGAGTTTTGCAAGTTCGTCGGGGTCCGCCATTCTGATTTCATCAATAGAGTTGAACTGAGTCAAAAGAAGTTTCTTTCTTTTTTCCCCTAAACCGACGACATAATCCAATTCACTCTCTAAAGAGGTCCCTTCGCGCAGCTTTCGATGATAAGTGATCGCAAATCGATGGGCCTCATCGCGAATTCCCGCCAAAATATACAAAGCTTCCGAGTTATTCTTAAAGACCACCGGATTGGCTCGTCCTGGCAAGAAGAAGCGCTCGTCTGTGGATTCGACTTCTTTTTTTCTAAAGTCGGACTCTGTTCGTGCCTTCGCAAGCCCCACGACTGGAATATCCTCGCGTCCGATCTCTGACAATATCTTCATGGCTTGGGTCAACTGCCCCTTGCCGCCGTCAATGACGATGAGTTGAGGATCTTCGTATTCCGTGTGCTTAAATCTTCGATTTAAGACCTCATACATAGAGGCGAAATCGTTAATGCCTTCGACCGTTCGAATCTTGTATCGACGGTAGTGCTCTTTGGCCGGAACGCCATCTTCAAAAACCACTTGCGAGGCCACGGTCTCGGCCCCTTGAAAAGTTGAAATATCATAACACTCGATGCGGCGAGGACGGTCCTTTAAATTGAAGCGCTCTTTGATCTCATCTAAACCGCGCAGTTTTTCTTCGGATTTAGAAACATACTTTAAAAAGTGCGCCTTGGCGTTTTCATTGGCCATCTCGACCAAATTGCGACCTCTTTCGTCCGTCGCAAAACGAACCGTCACTGTGTTTCCCGAGCGTTCTTTTAAGACCTCGCCCATGAGTTTATTTAAATCGCTGCCAATGTCCAAAGGCAACAGCACATCATCTGGGATGATATTGTCTTCGTAATATTGATTCAGGAAGTCCACCATCCACTCGCGTTCATCTTCGACTGGATCGTGCGGATCAAAGTGCGGCAAGTAATGCGGCCTGGTGCCGATCACACGCCCCGCGCGCACGTGGACAGTTTCAACCAAACAGCCGCGTTCATCACCGAAAAAGCCCACGGCATCCTGATCTTTGTCTGTGGTGTCGTTGATGACGGCTTGTTTTTGCAAGATCGCCTTAATAGCCTCGACCGAATCGCGCAAGCGCGCTGCGACCTCGAATTTTTCTTCGTTAGCGGAGGCCCGCATTTTTTCTTTCAGAGTTTTCAGGACTTTTTTATTTTGTCCTTTTAAGAACAGCTTAGCCCCCTCCACCTCGGAGCGGTATTCGTCTTGCGTGATATAATCCACGCAAGGGGCTGTGCAACGTCCAATTTGATAAGTCATACAGGGGCGAGTGCGCGCCTTGAACATTGGATCTGTACAATCACGAATTTTAAAGGTGCGATTGAGAAAGCGAATCGTCCCTTGCACGGCAAAGCCTGAAGTGTAAGGGCCAAAATAAAGGGAGCCATCTTTTTTTACTTTTCTGGAAAGATATAATCTTGGGTAATCATCTGACCAACTTAGGCGAATATAAGGATAGGCCTTATCATCGCGCAGGCGAATATTGTATTTCGGGCGATGCTTTTTGATCAGTGAGGCCTCAAGCAAAAAGGCTTCGACCTCTGTTTTTGTAAGAATGTATTCCAGATCACAAATGTTTTGAACCAACAAACGTGTCTTGGGTGAATGGTCTTTACTATCAGTAAAGTAACTGCGCACGCGATTGCGCAGATTTTTTGCTTTTCCAATATAGATGATTTTGTCGCCCTGGTTTTTCATCAAATAAACCCCACTCTGTATGGGGAAGTCTTTGACCCGGTCTTTCAACTCATCAAATTTATTTGAGGCCATCCTTGATCACCTGAGAACTTTCATCTTCAATTTCACCACTGCGCAGGCTGAGTTCCAAAATTTGCAAACGTTTGACTTCATCCCGAACCTTGGCCGCTTCTTCAAACTCTAACTTGCCCGAGAGTTCTTTCATACGGACGCGCAGCTTTTGGATTTCTTGCTGCAATTTATCCGGCGCGTGCGCGTATTTGGCATGAATGGCTTCTGACTTGCTTTCACCATGCAAAGGCATCGCCCCCACAGAGCCGTCAAAGACTTCGCCCAATCCATCGCGAATTTTCTTTTTCACGGATTGAGGTGTGATGCCATGCTCAATATTGTAATCATTTTGAATGCGACGTCGACGATCTGTTTCGTTCATGGCCTTTCGCATGCTGTCAGTGATGCGATCCCCATAAAGAATCACGCGGCCATTGAGATTTCGCGCGGCCCTTCCGATGGTTTGAATCAAGGACCGCTCGGACCGTAAGAAACCTTCTTTATCGGCATCGGTGATCCCGACCAAGCTGACCTCTGGAATATCCAAACCTTCTCGTAAAAGATTGATACCCACCAGGACGTCAAAGACCCCTAAGCGCAGATCGCGTAAAATTTCGGTTCGCTCAACGGTTTGGATATCACTGTGCAGGTACTTTACTTTGATACCGATATTTTCGTAGTACTCTGTCAAGTCTTCGGCAGAACGCTTTGTCAGCGTGGTAATCAGAACACGTTCATTGAGGTCGACTCGGATACGGATTTCTTTGAGCAAGTCGTCAACTTGATGTTTTACCGAGCGCACTTCAACCACAGGATCAATTAAGCCCGTCGGTCGAATGATTTGCTCGACGATGATTCCCTCTGATTTTTCGAATTCATAATTTCCTGGTGTTGCCGAGACATAAACGACTTTATCCATCATGCCTTCGAACTCCTGAAAATTCAGGGGCCGATTGTCCAAGGCTGATGGCAAACGGAAACCATGTTCGACCAAGGTGCTTTTTCGCGCACGATCCCCTCTGTACATGCCGCCGATCTGGGGAATGGTCACATGGGACTCATCAACGAAGGTCACAAAGTCTTTCGGGAAATATTCTAGTAACGTAGGTGGCGGCTCTCCGGGGCCTCTGCGAGTCATATGACGAGAATAGTTTTCGATCCCCTGACAGAAACCCATTTGCTCCATCATCTCGATGTCGTAATATGTTCGTTGTTCGAGGCGCTGGGCTTCGAGAAATTTTAAATTATGATTGAGATCCTTAAGGCGGTCTCGCAATTCATCTTGAATTGTTTTGATCGCCGTTGCCAAATGATCATCACTGGTCACATGGTGACTGCCGGGATAAATTCCAATTTGATCGATCTCTTCCAGAACTTGTCCGGTCAGAGAGTCAATCCACGACAGCCTTTCGATATAGTCGCCAAAGAATTCCACACGGATGGCGCGGTATTCTTCATAGGAAGGAAATATTTCGACATTATCGCCGCGCACGCGCACGGTTCCGCGCGAGAAATCCACATTGTTGCGTTCATAACGAATACGAATCAGCTCGCGAATCAAATGGTCGCGCTTCATCTCGGTATTGCCGACTACTTGAACCATCATGCCTTCGTAGGCTTCTGGCGATCCCAAACCGTAAATACAAGAAACCGAACTGACGATGATCACATCACGACGATCAAAAAGGGACCGTGTGGCCGAGTGGCGCATGCGATCGATCTGTTCGTTGATCGCTGAGTCTTTTTCAATAAAGGTGTCGGTGGATGGAATATAGGCTTCCGGCTGATAGTAGTCGTAATAGCTGACAAAGTATTCAACGGCATTATTGGGGAATAGCTCTTTAAATTCGGCATACAATTGTGCTGCCAAGGTTTTATTTGGCGCCAGCACCAACGCGGGCACATTCAATTGTGCAATGGCGTGGGCCATTGTAAAAGTCTTCCCCGATCCGGTCACCCCTAACAAAGTTTGATCTTTGAGCCCGGCTTTGAAGTTTTCAATAATTTGTTCAATTGCCCTGGGCTGATCACCCGCTGGAGTGTATTCAGAAACTAATTCAAAGTTTTTTTTAAAGGATTTTCCCATCCTGAAAAGACTAACACGGGGAGGAACCCGCCGCCTGTGGTTTTTTTTGAATTTCTGCACAGTGACACGCCCATTCGGCTTGATTCCGCGACCTACTTTGGTGAGAGTCGAGATATGAAAATATTCAAGCTTGCTTTAGTGGGAATTTTCGCCGTTTTTGCCTGTTCTTCCCTTTATACCTATTTCTTTTTGCGCAACTCTTTAGCTCCCTTGGATGGAGCTTTGCAACTGCCTGGCCTTAGGGCTGAAACACGAGTTTTAAGGGACTCGTTCGGAATTCCACATATCTTCGCGCAGAATAAGACCGATGCCCTCCGTGCCTTGGGCTTTGTAATGGCCAGTGAGCGCCTTTTTCAAATGGAAATCTCTCGACGTATGACTCAAGGGGAACTTTCTGAAGTTTTAGGCGATGTCGCCCTTCCCAGTGATAAGCTCTATCGCTCTCTGATGCTGAGGCGTTCCGTTGAACGTATGATTTCCGCCAAGCGAGAGAGCAATTCTTTAGATAAAAAAATGTGGACTGAGATGGAGTCCTTCTATGCAGGAGTGAATTACTATATTCAAAGCCAGCCGCTTCCCTATGAGTTAACACTTTTAGGTATTCAGCCCCGCCCCTTTTCGCCGGAGGATGCCTACATCCTGACCGGACACATGGCCTATAGCTTTGGAATTGCTCTGAAAGCCGACACTTTGATGACGGATTTGGCAAAAAAACTTTCACCGAAGAAATTTAAAGATCTGCGCAATGTTCAATTACCTTTACCATTGAGCGCTAGCAAAAATGGCGACGCCGCTCTTCTTATTCCAACTAAATCAGCTGTGCCAGCTAATCCATCTCTGCCAGTTAGTTCGGTGGTTGATTTTAAGATTGATGTTCTTTCAGCGCTTGCCTCAAATGATTTTTATCCAGCTTTTGAAGGCAGCAATGCTTGGCTTATCGGCCCGACACGCTCGGCCTCTGGAAAATCAATTTTTGCCAATGACCCCCATATCGCCTATTCTCTTCCAGCAGTTTGGGTCGAAGCCCATATCCATACACCCGATTTTGAACTCTATGGACACTATCTGCCTTTTATTCCCTATGCCTTGTTAGGACATTCCCGTCATCATGCATGGGGATTTACGATGTCCTTAAATGATGACATGGATCTTTACCAAGAAACCTTGAATCCAGAATTAAAATCCGCTCTGTTTAAAAAAGAATGGCATGCCTATCAAGAATGGACAGAGACAATCAAAATCAAGGACAAGGCTGATTTCGAGTTGCCGATGATCGAAACCAGTCACGGTCCACTCATGAACGCGGTGTTGGAAAAACAAAATCTAAGCCTAAAGTGGGCTTTTCACAAAATCGATAATGATCCTCTACTGGCGCTTTACAAAATGGGTGAAGCTGCCAATAAAACAGAATTTGAAGAGGCTCTTAAAACCGGAACAGCACCGGGCCTAAACGTTATGTATGCCGATTCTGAAAACATAGCATGGTGGACCTTTGGAGATCTGGCCTTAAAAAAGAATCCACACTCGGATACCATTTTAAATGGCGCCAGTGGCGATGATGAGTACGAACGAGTATTAACCTGGGAAGAAAAACCTCACCTCGTGAATCCAGCCTCTGGCGTGATTATCACAGCGAATTCTCGCCCTGCTGACATCAACCCGAATATTCGCGGCGACTGGCAGTCGGATGATCGTTTCCGCACAATCACTCAGGCTCTTTCTGAAAAACATCTTTGGGATGTTGATGAAACGATGCAATTGCAAACATCGAATCAAAACATTGAAACCAAGGTGTTGCTAGCAAAGCTTTTGGAAAACTTGAAGCTACCTTTGGCAGACTTGAAACAGCATACAAATATCATTGAAAGTTTACAAAAATGGAATTTGCATTCAGAGATCGATTCGAAAGCCGCAAGTTTTTATCACCAGTGGAATAACGAAAACCTATTGTTACTTTTTAAAGACTGGGATGAAAAAGACCGCTCCATTTACCTTTCAACTCCCTATGCATGGGTCTTTTATGAACGCGTGATGACCACTGACGCCTCCTCTTGGTGGAATGAACGCTCGCAAAGCCAGGTAGTCACAGAGGGCTTCTATAACACTGTAAAAAAATTCGGACTCACCCCAGAGTGGGGAACAATTCATACCATTGAGTACTCACACCCCTTGGGCCGAATAAAACCTTTAGATAAAATTTTGAACTTGGGTCCCTACGCGATGCCTGGGGCATTTAATGAAATCAACAATAACAAAATGAGTTCTTTGGGCAGTGACTTTAATGTGCGCGCCGGTCCTTCTACTCGCCGAGTTATCGACTTTGCGAGTCCTGAGAAAAGTTACGGCATCAACCCGATTGGAATCTCGGGCCATATCTTATCGCCCTTTTACAAGGATCAAGTTCCACTTTTTCTTAAAGGAAAGTACCGGGCACAATTAATGAACGAATCCGACATCCAGGCAGCAAAGACTCATGAGTTGGTGTTGCGGCCCTGAGCGAGGATGTTTAGCCTTGCTCTTCTTCGAGCAGATCGGCACTATCGATACTGATCGTGCAAAGGCTCTCAAAACAAAAAATTTACTGAACAACCACCGCGCGATTTCCGGAAGAAGTTGATGCTGATGAGATACCAGCACATCTGGAAATCGTGAAGCGACAGAGGGCTTGCCCCTCGTTTAGTTGAAATTGGTTGAGCAGCGGTTTGTATTTCTATGCAACTTCCTCTGCGGACTCGACTGAGTCAACGTCTTTTTGTTCAAGTTTATTTCTGAGTTCAATCCACAGTGCGG
>JBBKWD010000057.1:0-20427 GCA_037968775.1 Bdellovibrio sp. | reverse complement strand
ACTTTGATCCACGTAGATTATTCGAAGCTTTCTCCAACATATCTTGATGAGTTCTCATGTCCATCGTGCGAATCACAGCCACCGGCACACGCCCCGCTCCACCTAAAAGACGTGAGATCTGGTAATAAGCCAGTATCGACGGCGTGTAAGAGCAACTGATACTTTGCTTGAACTTCGCCGCTGTTTTTAAATCCATATCATCCAAGTCGCAACGGGATTTCGTAATAGCACTGGCAGAGTACTTTTCAGTTGGTGCCACCAAGAGGACTCCAGGATTTGTGGAATTGAATTTGGGACAGATCCCTATATTCGAATAGAAATCCATCTGACAAAGCTTAGATTCTTTTTTGAGGTCATCCGCCGTAAAAACACCCGCGTTCCATTTTTGCGGAATAATACATTTTTCTTCCACGCCGCGAGGAGATCGAAATGTGGCCAACTTTTCGCCCGCGAGACTTCCAACATTCAGGGCCAAGGCTTGAGAGCCAAACACCCCCATAAACAGGGTTCCCATCAGAAATACCGGCACCTTATTTGAGAATTTCATAGAGTCTCCTAAACCGAGGAAAATAACGTTTTTTGCTCGCCAGTGTCCAAAAACCTAACAGGCGATCTGGTATTAACCAGACACCCGGGCAGCATCGGGAGAAAATGCAAAAGGGGGACCACTGTCTTGCCCTCGGGCCTTACGAAGGACCAACTCTGATAGCTGCGCTAAAATACCTGACCTAGGTCGGTTGTGTCGATCCACAAGGCTCTGTCAAAATAAACGCATGAATACTAAAAACACCTTGTCGACTCTCTTGATCCTAGCTCTTTCAACAACTTTTATAGCCTGTGCCCAAGGACAAAATGGGAGCCTTGAAAAGGTCACTGCGGGCGGCACCACAGATAAGTCTCATGGACTTGTCGCCCCCCCCACAGAATCCCTCCCAGCACCTGAGGCTGTTCCCGAAGAAACTGGTTTTCGTCTTGACCAGGAAGTTGTAAAATTCAAAACTCGTTATGGCTTAAAGGACCCCTATACCAAACTGCTCGATAACAAGGGTCAGGGCTATCAAGATCTCTGGGGTGCCCGCAACTTCCGCGTGGTCTTACATGGCGTTTTCTATCGAGGCGGCGCCAACAATAAATATTTTAGTCCTCCACGCTCGAATGTAAATCCCCTGCCAAGCAAGGGTCTCCAAAATCTTTGCGAGGACGACTTTTCAGCGGCTATCTATTTGTATTCAGAAAATTATGCCTCCGCACCGAAGGCCGTGAATTGCAAAAACACTTCACACCAAGACAATGCCTTTAAATATGTCCAAGCGGGTCCCTATAACTCCAGGGATCTCGAAAAAATTCTGACCATGATTCACGATCGTATCAAAGGAAAATCTGCAGGTCCCATCTATGCTCACTGCTGGAATGGCTGGCATGCTTCCGGAGCAATTTCTGGCATGGCTCTAAAACAATTCTGTGGTTGGTCAAATGAGGCCGCTGAAAAGTATTGGATCGCCAATACCGATGGTAACTCTTCAGGACACGACAGCACAAAAAAACGTTTGCGCGATTTCAAGCCTCTTGCAAAGTTTAATATATCAAAAGAAGAGCAAGCGATTATCTGCCCTTAATGAACGCTTTTTTCTCGAAATTTACAGTTTTCAAAATTTAGATAAAACAAAAGGCAGAGTCATCCGACCTGCCTTTTGTTTTACACCACCACACTGTTTGATAGGCGAGCATACATCTGCTCCAGGGCTGAATCATAAGCACCCATGTCCCGAATGATCGTCTGAGCATGGATTTTCGAAGGCTCAACAAAAAGATCATGCATCGGTCGCACTTGTAGATCAAATTGTTTGCGCACTCCTTCCGGCGTTCGCCCCCGTTCATGGACGTCTCGATTCAAACGCCGTTGAAAACGCAACTCTTCAGGCGTATCAAAGAAAATGGCTTCGTCCAAAACGGCACGCACTTCTTTGGAGTGCAAGATCAAAATTCCATCCACCAAAATAACTTTTGTGGGACGACCAATAAGGGTTTCATTTTTCCGCGAATGGGTCACAAAATCGTAAATCGGAATTTGCAAAGTTTTACCAGATTTCAAAATCTGCAAACCTTGCGCCAAAAGGCCAAAGTCTAAGCTATCGGGATGATCAAAATTCACCGCTCCGCCATCCCCGTCAAATTTCGCAGACTGATCAATATAGTAATTATCTTGATAAAGAATCGTACACAGAGAGTCGCCCAGCATCTTTTGCAGATCTTTGGCAAAGTGAGTTTTTCCAGAGCCGCTGCCACCAGCGACTCCAATAATGTGCGGTCTCTGCATAGAACCTACTTCGTTTGGAAAAGGCGGTCCCCGGCATCACCTAAGCCCGGCACCAAATAACCCATTTCGTTTATCTCAGATTCGATTTCAACAGTATAAACTTCCACGTCTGGGTGGAAGTGATGAACTTTTTCCAGCCCCGACCGGCTGGCCAAAATACTAATCACTTTAATTTTACCAACACTATAGTTTTTTAGCCGGTCAATCGCTGCGATAATCGTGTCGGCCGTCGCAATCAAGGGATCACATATTAAAATTTCTTTGCCTGCAATTTCGGCTGGCATCTTGAAATAATACTCGACAGTGTTGTGAATAAACTTGTCTCGGTAAATTCCAATAAAGCCCGTGCTCGCAAATGGAATCATTGAAAGGGCCGCATCCAGCATGCCATTGCCGGCCCGCATGATCGACACGACCACTGGAGGATTCACAATACGCTCTGCCGTTGCCGTTGTAATCGGCGTTTCAATTTGAATGGTTTCAAGATGCGCCCAATCCTTCATCGCTTCATAGATCAAAATCTTTGAGATCTCTTTTACGATTTCACGGAACTCATGGGAGTAAGTGCCCTTATCGCGCAGGTATCCAAGCTTATGCTTGAGCAAAGGATGGCTAACAACAGTTACATTTTTATTCATTATTAACTCCAAAAATTAAGACAAAAATCAAATCAAAAGACAGTTCCGTCGCTCTCGATCTTAAGTGGAGGTGAGCTGTCCGCACGCAAAGCCTTGGCCGCTTTACGACCCGCCCACCAAGTGCCACCTTCTAAAACTTTCGCCAACGGAAAGTCCGCTGGTGTTTTATTCAGCTTTTTTTGTACTTCTGCCCCGATGCGATCTAAAAGTGACACCGTCAGTCCACGCCATTCGATAATCAACTCTGAGTCTGGTCGATGACTCTGCTCTGCCATTTTTTTATCACGCAACGAAATCAATCCTCTATCCAATAACAAGCCGCCATTGCGATATTCAGCCAATCCCGTCAACTTTTCGACATCTATCAACTCAAATCCCGCATCCGCAAGTGGTTCCATCAACGAATAAGTCATCCACTGCGAAAGCTTGTGAAATGCCGCCAAGCCCCCCGGAACTTTGGAGTAAGACCATATGTCGCCAAGGTTCACGCCGCCAACTTTCACTCGTCCCGGCCAAATCTCCCCAAGGCCATCAAGCACGGCCCGCAAAAGCTGAGGACCTGTGATCGTTTTTCCATAGCGAGTGTGCAAGTAATCAACCAAGCCCCCCGGACGTCCGCCAGGAAAGAGCTCCGTTTTTTGAGAAATTGTTTTTCCCAAATTCTGCAACAAAGACAAACGCCCTTGAACGCCGATCAAAGGATTCTGAGGACTCACTTGAAACGCGGACTCAAGCTGCGAGACGGACAGCTTTTGCAATCCCGCGGCTGTTGCGCGAAGAGGCTTTTGTGAGTCATCGGAAAGATGACCTTCAGTAAAAAGATAATAACTGGCAATACCCAAACCCTCGGAGCGGTTGAAGGTCTTACCTGAACTCTGTTCTGTATAAGACCACTCGGCTCCGGCACCGGCATCCAGCAGGACCGAGGTGATTACCAAATCCAACTTAATGCGTGCTATTTCCATCTCGTCGACTTGGCTTAGCTGTGTCTCTAAAACCTTCACACGATCCACTCCGCCCACACGGAAATGGCCCCAACGAGAATGAAAGGGAATGACCAAGCTAGGATAATTATCACGAATAACTTCAATCACATAATCCACAACTGGCATGAATTGATCGGCATGATAGTTAAAGTGTGTTTCACCAGATTGTGTCAGTTCCAAAATTTTCTCAGCACTCTGACGAACAGCCAGCGGTGACAATAAAAAATCGAGATCTTTTTCGGTATAAGTCATATTACTCGTATTATTCATCGATCGGTCTGCCTTTCACTTTTTCTAGGTCATCACCGGCTTTGACATCGCCCGTATTGAAATAACCGGCCGCTTTTTTAGCTTCCATTTCAACCTGTGCATCAGCAGGAATTAATTCAGCTGGAATCGAAACACGATTGATGACTTCGATGCCGCTCTTTGCAATCGCATCGTATTTCATATTGCTCATTGAATGCAGGTTATGAATGCGCGTGATTCCAAAAAAGTGCAAAATATCCGGCATCAACTCTTGGAACCGAGCGTCTTCGACCCCCGCCACACACTCCGTGCGATGGAAGTAAGTTGCTGCAGAGTCCCCGCCGGTTTGACGTTTACGAGCATTGTAAACTAGGAATTTTGTAACTTCGCCAAGAGCACGGCCTTCTTTGCGATAGTAGGCAATAAAGCCCACTCCACCCCGTTGGGCGGTTCGTGCGGCATCTTCAATTCCATGAATGAGGTAAGGACGACAGGTGCAGATATCCGAGCCGAATACGTCGGAGCCATTACACTCATCATGCACACGACAGGTCAGCTCAATATCTGGATTCGAGAGATCTTTGACATCGCCAAAAACATACACCGTAGTGCTCCCGATCGGTGGCAGCATCACTTTTAGATCAGGACGGGTCACAAGTTCAGGGAACATGCCGCCTGTTTCTTGAAACAAAATTTTTCTCAGCTCCCCTTCATTCACATCTAATCGCTTTGCAATACCCGGCAAGTACCAAACCGGTTCAAGGGCAATTTTTGTGACCCGGATATCTTTGTTGGCATTGATAATTTTTCCATCAATCTGCAAACGACCTGAATCAATCGCCTGATGAATTTCTGGAATTTGCAAATGAGCTTGAGTGACCGCAATCGTGGGGCGCACATCATAGCCATTTTCATAATGGTCCTTAAAGTGAAACGGAACATCAAAGCCCCAAGGGTCGATAGAAACCATTTTATCAGGATCAGACCAGGACGGAAAAGGACCAATCTTCACCGGGCTTTCGGTGTTTTTTAAGTCCGGCTTGTGATTCGTCGAATAGCTGCCTTGAGCAATAGACAAGGCACGATAAACTGCATAGCTCCCACTGTGGGTTCCAATGGCATTCCGCTTTTTGGTGTCTGTCAGTGAACCAATAATAGGCCCGCGCTGGCTAGGATCTTTGGCTCCCCAATTGACGGGAAGGCTTTCCTTAAACACCTGACTTGAGTGCGACGTTAAAATAACGTGCGAAGATCTTTTCATGTCTTTTTTCATATCATTTTTGATTTCTTTTTTGATTTCTTTTTTGATTTCTTTCACGATGAAACCTCTCTCCGTCCTAAGACATCCAATTGTTGTCTTCTTGTTTATCCCACTTCACAGTTACTTTTTTTACATTCGACCAAAAGTCGAGGGAGTGCTGTCCCGTGATATCGCCATGTCCAAACTTGGAAGCATTCACTCCGCCAAAAGAAAAGGGCTCGCGTGGTACCGGAACACCGACATTCACCCCGACCATTCCGGTTGAAGCCATGCGAATCACTTTTTCAGCCAGGCCACCGTTAGAGGTAAATACTGAACAAGCATTTCCGTATTCAATGCTGTTTTCAATTTGCATAGCCTGAGTGATGTCTTGGCAACGAACGATGCTGAGGATGGGACCAAAAAGCTCCAACACAGCCGCTTCACTGCCAGCTTTGACATTGTCCAAGATCGTAGGGCCCATCCAATTGCCTTGCTCCATGCCCGCTGGAGCTGTGGCTTTTCTGCCGTCCAATAAGATTTTGGCACCGTCTTTTTCAGCCTTGGCAATCGCGACATTTAAAAACTCTAGCTGCGCCTTAGTAATGATCGCGCCCATGTCCTGACCCAAAACCAATGAGCTCGCTCTCTCGACAACCTTTTGAATATGTTTGTCCACGTCACCAACGGCCAATAATACAGCGGCGGCCATGCAACGTTGCCCCGCACAGCCCGTGAAGGAATCACTGATGCCGACACCTGACAACTCCGGGTTGGCATCGGGCAAAAGTACGATATGATTTTTCGCGCCCCCAAGCGCCAAAACACGTTTACCCAAATGAGTACCACGTTGATAGACAGCCTTTGCGACCTTCGTTGACCCGACAAAACCAATAGCCTTTACATCTAGATGGTCAATGATCGCTTCCACTGTTTCGCGCCCGCCTTGCAGAACTTGCAAAACGCCATCAGGCAATCCTGCTTCTTTTAAGGCTTCGGCAATCTTCATAGAAATAAGAGGGGTTTTTTCAGAAGGCTTCCAGATATAGGCGTTACCCAAGGTTAATGCGATAGGAATCGTCCACATCGGAACCATTGCTGGAAAGTTAAAAGGAGTGATGTTCGCAACAACGCCTAAGGCTTCACGGCGGTATTCACAGGATACTCCGCGTGAAACTTCCACGCGTCCACCCAAATCCATATTCTGCAAAGCAATCGCAAATTCGAGAACTTCGATGCCCTTTAAAAGTCCGGCCTTGCCTTCGGCAAAGTTTTTACCTGATTCGGAACTTTTAAGATGAGCCAACTCATCGATGTCCCGAATGAGGATTTGGCGGAAGTTGAACATCACTTTTGTGCGCTCTTTAATTGGTGTCTGAGCCCAATCGACCTGAGCCTTTTTTGCCGACAAGACCGCTGCATTCACGTCTTGCGCCGTGGACGCATTGAATTCTCCAATAACTTTTCCGTTATAGGGGCTCAAAACTTGGAACTTATCACCGCCGGCTTTATGAAAAGCACCGTTTACAAAGTTCAAACAGATAAGAGGACTCACAGGGATTTTGACACTCATAAAATTCCTTCGATATTGCTAATTAACCAAAGAAGAAGTGTATGAAGTTTCACTGCCGCTTGCCAATCAAAAAGACCAAATGTTCAAAATCGTAAGCTTGCTATGACGCCCACCGAGAAAACTCGACTTAAGCGGACCGCAGCACCGCTCCGTATTGCTTGCCAGAGTCCTCGTCTCGGTGACAGACTTTAAATCCACATGAATGAAAATATTGAAATAATTCAAACGCAAATCGACGAAATTTGGCAACTTCTTAAAAAACCTATTTTCGTAATGGAAGACTCTAAAATTTCAGTCGTTAATATTTTGATTTCTATCCTTGCCATTATTCTGACTCTCAAAATCGCTCGCTACTTAGGAAAACTCGTCAATCGCGCCTTGGCCAACCGGGGGGTCGACGCCGGCATTCGTCACTCTTTGGAAAAATTTGTTCGCTACACCATCATATCCGTCAGCATTGTGTTCGCTCTCGACAACCTCGGAATTTCCTTAAATTCCTTAGCGGCCATTGGTGCCGTTCTTATGGTGGGAATCGGTTTTGGCCTGCAGAATGTGACGCAAAACTTTGTGTCAGGCATCATCATTCTGATTGAACGCCCCATCAAAGTCGGCGATATCGTAAGAGTGGGCGCTGTCCGCGGGCGTGTTTTGGATATTCGGGTGCGATCGACCGTTATTCAAACTCGAGATGAGGTCACGATCATCGTTCCAAACTCCAAACTCGTTTCGGAGGAAGTCATTAATGACAGCTACTCTGGACGTAGAATTCGTCAGCACGTTCATGTCGGAGTTTCCTATTCATCAGATATCGACAAAGTTAAAGCACTGCTTTGTGCAGCGGCCAGCCGTCACAATAAAGTTCTACCTGAGCCCCCACCACGAGCCATTTTTGAAGACTTCGGGGATTCCTCTTTAAATTTCGATTTACGTTTTTGGTGCGCTGATCTTTGGGAAATGGATTTGGTTGCCAGCGATATTCGCAGTGAGATTTTAAATGACCTCCGGGTTGCTGGAATTGAAATTCCTTTCCCACAAAGAGACCTTCATATCAAGGGCTCGCAAAGCCTCTCCACACCTCAGAACTAAAACTTTTTTTCTGCGCATGACAACTACATGCTCAGAAAAATCGAATTAACTAAAAATACTTGCCAACAATAACTGGAAAAAGGGCCTACAAAAAGATCTGCTTCTCTTTCAACCTACTCTCTTTGAAGCAACTCCTGCAAATCCTGATCGTTACCCAATAAGAGAGCTAAGAATCCCTCTTTCATAACCATCTCCGGAGCCGGAAAAATCAATTCTTTAGGCTTCTTGGGATCACGCAGTCCGATGATCTGCACCCGGTACTTTTGCGGCAGCTGCAGTTGCATCAAAGACAGACCCTGTGCCCATTTTGCGGGACTCCATTCTGCGATATTTAGACCGTAACCGAGCTCCATTGTGTGCAACAGCGAAGGACGACTAAAACGATGGGCTAAGATTCTCCCCATGTCTTCTTCGACAAAGAACACCTTGTGTGCTCCAATACTTTCAAAAATATGCGCTTTGCGAGCGGTGGAGGCACGCACAGCCACATGTTTCACTTTCAATTCTAACAGATTGGTCAGCGCTAAGACACTTGGCTCAAAAGATTCACCAATGCAAATCACGGCCACGTCCACAGAACTTGCCCCGATTTCGCGCAACACATTTAGATCCGTGGCATCGCCGACGATGGCCAGACTTGAAAAGTTTTTGACTCGATCAATATGTTGAGGGTCATTATCCAAGGCAATGACTTCGACACCGTCTTCAAAAAGATGGCGCACCAAAGAGTCCCCCAATCGACCTAAGCCAATGACCAATACACGTTGTCTCATCATTCCCCCCTAACCCACAAAGAAATCGTCTTCAGGATATCGTACTCGTGACGGGGATATATGTCCCAAGCCCGCAAGTAAGATCGCCAAAATTCCAATTCTTCCGAATAACATCAAAAACATAATTACTATTTTACCAAATGCGGACAACTTCGCGGTCACACCCATCGACAAACCCACTGTCGAAAGTGCAGATATTACCTCAAACCCCAAATCAAAGGGTGAAGCGTTTTCGGTAATCACAAGCAAAGTCAATGCGACTCCTGAAACCAAACAGTACAAGACCACCACCGTCAGAGCGCGCGCAATGGTCGCCGTAGGCACAGCTCGCCCAAAAAACACCGTCTGTCGACTACCGCGAATAGTATGATAGACAGCAAGCAACAGGACACCAATCGTCGTCGTCTTCATTCCACCACCCGTGGATGATGGATTCGCACCGATCGCCATCAAGAGCACCAACCAAAACAAAGCTGAAAAGTGAAACATCTCTACCGGCACCAATCCAAACCCTGCGGTGCGACTGGAAATCGAATAGAAAACCGCTTGCCCTGCTCGCTGCCAGATATCCAAGGCCGCCGACGGACGTAAACTTTCTAAAACGAAAAAGAAAACGGCGCCAATGACCAAAAGAAAAGCCATCACGGCCACGGTCAAACGTAAATGCGGAGTGAGAACTCCTTTTGGAACTTTTCGCAAACCTCCGCCCAGATCCATAAGAATAGGAAACCCCATTCCGCCCAGCACAATCAGAACACAAATAGTGGCTATGCCGATGAAGGCAAAATTCGGATGCTGCAAGTTATTAGAGTAAATTGAAAAGCCCGCATTGCAAAAAGCCGAAATCGAATGAAAAGTCGCAGAAAAAAGTCGATCCGGCGTTTTTTCAGGCAAAGAAAAGTAAATAAATACGGTGCCCACAAGCTCGATAAAAAAAGTAATCCCGACAACTCTGGCCAAAAAGTTAGGGACATCTCCGACACGACAAGAGTTGTACATCTCTCTCCCCAACAAGAGCGAGTTCAAAGAAAGACGATTGAAGGTCGCTACAGAAAATCCAGCCGTAATCAGCACAATACCAAGTCCGCCAAGCTGAATCAGTACTAAAAGGATCACCATTCCTGAGAATGACAACACCGAGGTTATATCCACAGTTGAAAGCCCCGTCACAGAGAGAGCTGAAATAGCGATAAAGAAAGAGTTTATCAAAGAGAGAGATTGGCCATCCTGCAAGGAAGTCGGCAATAACAATAAAATCGCCCCTATAACAACGGCCACACTATAATGAACCAGCACTTGACGACCCGAAGTCATCTGAGCCTTCGTGAGAATGCTTGAGAACCAATCTGAATCAAACAAGGACGCCAGAGCTAGGCAAAAAATAAACACATCGACATAGGCCAACTCACGATTTGAAGTCACTCTTTCAATCAGCTCAAAGCCCTCGAGCCATCTCAAGAACCACAAGGTCACAAAGGGCAAAGCCAACAGCCGTAAAAGATCCGATGCCAAAGCCAAATTGAATTGAACTTTAACTCTTTTCTGACTCCGACGACGCATAAACTGCCAAGACTCAATAGCTCGAGAAACCTGATTCGTGCGAATTATATAGATCAAGGCCCCTAGGACCCCCAGATCCAAAAGCAGGATAGTGACGCCCGACGGCGGCAACCATTCAAAAAATATGCGGAGAAAAATCAAAATCAAAAGCCAAATCATGCCGAAATATCACCTTAGTTAGATTTTGCTAAAAACAGCCTAACGAGGCGATTTATTATAGTCTAGACAAATCGGGCTCATAAAAAACCGAATGACGACACGAACATATCCCATTTTCAATTAGCAGTGAATTTTAGAATCTCGACTGGAGCTCTTTCGGCCCGAAGACTCGAGCCAAGAGAATGATCTATTTGTTATGTTTGGCGTAAGCGACTTTGAGTTTGTCCTCAAAAATTTTTGCAGAAAAAGGCTTTACTATATACTGTGAAACTCCAGCAAGAACGGCTTCCGTGACCTGATCTCGTTCCGACTCTGAAGTCAAAAGCACAAAAGGTAGGTTTACAAAATCCGTCGTTGCACGGAGATGCTTTAACAAATCCAAGCCTTTCATCTTCGGCATATTCCAATCCGAAATAACCAGCTGAATCGGATAACCACTGGAGTTTGCCTGAAGCAAAACTTTGAGACCATCTTCGCCGTCACCAGCCTCTTGCAGATTTTTAAAGCCCATCGTTTTCAAGGTATTCTTCACCAACTCACGAATAGAGGGCATGTCATCGATTACCAAAATACGCGTATCTGCTGGGAACATAGTGTGTGACTCCTGCTATTCCCCTATTTTAGAAAACTTCCTCATAAAATCACAATGGATCTTTAGAGTCCTGGACCTTCTGCGGGTGCCAGCCAGAGATAATCGGCTCTTGCTCCCTCAGAAGCGGAAGGTTCCATCTCCTCAACCACATCCTCATCGGAAAGGCCCGCCGTGTTGATCTGTGAAAAAGTAAGTATGGGAGCCTGCGGAACTCGAACCTTCAAGCGATCCGGCAGGCCTCCTCCAAACTGCACATGAAACTCCCCCACCACGATCACCAATATTTGATCCGGATGTTGAGTTATAAACTCCGCCGCTTTCCACGCCATCGTATCATCCCAAATAGACTGCGCTGTAAAATAGCGCAGGCCCGCCTCTGGCGAGGGAATATGCGGCATCAAGCGTAAGAACCGCTCTTTATATGAATCCCGCCCCACCGCGAACTGTGGCGGCAGCAATTGAGATTCTGCGGGCGTCAATGAGGCCAATCCACCCTTTGCCACTTTGCTCGTTAAACCTCGAGGCGCATTCAAAGCCAGAGTCGATGAACCTTCTGACAGATGAGGAAACAGGGCCTGATCGCGGTAAAAATCGAAAGAGAGGCTGCCCCAGCCGATTCTGGAAAGGAAATCAGACTCCGATAGACGCCCTGCGCGATAGAAATCGACAGACTCTTGATCTGTATATGTAAAAAATTCTAGTCCGACGGATACTCGGTGCCCCAGGTTCCGCAGCGCCTGCATCACTTCTACTTGTTGGCGTTGGTGCACTGAAAAACCATGATTCTCTCCTATTACAAGAATAGAACCGGGCTTGATATCACGAAGCGCTTGCTCCAACTGAGTGCCTTGCAGGGTAGTTCCGTTAAAGAGTCCCGTAGGAGTTGCGTAGGTATTAAGCGAAAAAAGAAGTGCGGCTCCAAAAATGACTCGGAATCTCATGAAATCCTCCTGCAGACTGCATTTTGCCTATTGAAGTTTCCTAACTCCTTTGATACCTTGAGCCCCTTTGAAAAGGTATTGTCATTTTTGCTCTCTAGCGCATGGCAGTATATACAGTTTTTATAGGGGTGCTGAAATGGCAAAGAAATCCGGAAGAATCATCATTACACTTGAGTGCACTGAAGCTCGCGCTGAAGGTAAGCCTGTTTCTCGTTACACAACAACGAAGAACAAAACTAAGACGCCAAGCCGTCTTGAGAAAAAGAAATACAACCCAAATTTGAAGCGCCACACGGTTCACAGAGAAACTAAGTAATGATTCTTACGGATCAGCAGATTCTCGCGTGCATGAGTGAAGGCTCCATTAAAGTGGAGCCTTTTCGTCGTGAGTGCCTAGGAACGAACTCTTACGATGTTCACTTAGGCAAAACTCTTGCGCTCTATGAAGATAAAGTGCTGGACGCTAAAAAGCATAACAAAATTAAAACCTTCGAAATCCCAGAAGAAGGTTTTGTTCTCATGCCGGATACTCTCTATTTGGGCGTTACTTCTGAGTACACAGAGACTTTGAAGCATGTCCCATTTTTAGAAGGTAAATCCAGTGTTGGACGCCTCGGAATCGACATCCATGCCACTGCAGGCAAGGGAGACGTCGGATTCTGCAATTATTGGACACTTGAAATTTCAGTCAAACAGCCTGTGCGCGTTTACGCTGGAATGCCCGTTGGTCAACTGATATACTTTGAAGTCAAAGGGGATGTTTTAACGCCTTATAACGTTAAAGGTTCTGCTAAGTATAACGACAAAAAACCAATGCCGGTAGAGTCCATGATGTGGAAAAACTCATTCTAAAATCCCTCCTTGTTATTTCGATGACACTCGGGCTTGCTGCCTGCGGTGCTGTCACGACTCCAGATATTACAGGACTTGATCAATACACCTATGTCAGCGGCGGCTTTAACACAGCGAACGACACCACTCTGGATGGCACAGGCGTGGTGCGCTTTACTGAAGTTCTGCCCGGAATTCTCACTGGCCGGGCACTTAAGATTAAGGCTCAGCTGGATCAGACAATTGCCCTGAGCTCTGTCACGGCAGCTTTTTATTCATCAAGTTTAAGTCTTGCGACCAACAATGGCGTCTTCGTCAAATTCATTCGCAGTGGTATCAACGTGAATGTTGAAATTTCCGTTAATGGCACGACCTCTACCGTCAACTCCTCCAGAGTGACGACCTATTTCCCGGCGTCTTTAGACTTAGTTGTGGAAGTTCACAACGAAGCTGCCAAGGTCAGAGTCTTTGTCTGGCGCCGAGACAACATGATCTACAGCGCTACAACGGCCGACATTGACACAGAACGCGTTGGTGACATTTCCCCAGCCTTGCCCTCTAGCTCCTCGGGTACGGGCCAATTTGCCGGACTGATTCTGCAAAATGCTGTGGTCACGGCAGCACAGATGATTATTCCAAGAGTTCAGTAAAAAAATTAATATACATCTTTGGGCGAGCTAAGAAGATCGTGAGTTTCTTTGCGACTCCGTTTTCGAGTGGGTGCAGTGTTTTTGCTGACGCGCATGGATACCTCACCATATATCACATTTTTTTGTTTTAGAGAGTCTCCAGCCCTCTCGCTAGCAACTCGCTGAGTCTTGGCACTTGCCTCAGTTTTAAAAAATGGCTTTCAGAAATTCAATCTGCGCATCTCTTTTTATTGAATCAAGCTTGTTCAAATTTATCAGTTTCCATTTGATAGCTGGTAGTTCTTGAGCGTGTGGCACTCTGAAAATAGTCCAGTCCGGCGTTCCCGCGAAAAATGATAATAAGAACTTCTTATCGTCGACACTTAAGCTTCTGTTGATGTTTTCGATCAACGTAATTCGAGTTTTTTCAAAATCCGCATAATCAAATAAAATGTTAGCCATGCCGCTGAAATCAGAATTAAAAAGTGACCGGCAGATTCGCGAGAGGCTCCCTAAAATTCCAAAACCTAAGAACCTTGTCCCGCCTAAAAAATACTGGTATTGAGCGCTTCGCAAGTGACGGCACATGATGAAAAACATAGTCTTCCGATGTGGACGGAATTTCCTCCGAAATGTGAATTGACCCTATTCGCTGGACAGTCCCCATTTCTAAGGTCTGACACACATGTGATTCGTTCCACCTAATCTTTGGAATTCACAATGAGTAAATATCTTATCACCAAGCAGTTTGTTGATTTTACCGAAAAATTGAATTTTATCACAACACACTTCAAAATATAAAAGTGCTAGTGGGCCAAGTTGCCAGTCCACTAGGAAAATTTTTTTGCGACTAGGCTAGCGGCACCAAAAACGAACGAACCCCATGCCATATCAACCCCAGCAAATGCCAACGGATAATTTTTTAAAATTGCAAGATTGGTCATATCGAAAACTCCGTAGACGATTAACCCCATAACCGCGCCAAGGAAGAAGGATCTCAAGTCCGATCCTGCCTGAGCGACTGGAAGGACAAAAATAACAATGGCCGCCGACATTAACAAATATGTAATTGCAGCGGGCACATAGAGAATCTTAAAGTCGCCATCGACGATACGACCAATTTCAGCAAGTTGGCGCAAATTAAAATTTTTAATGATGAGTCCAAGCCAAATGAGATCCAGAATAATAAAAGCAGTCGCTGTGATGAGAAAAGATTTGAACATGTTTCCACCTGACTTCAGTTCATGACATAAACTGATCGTACCAGATGTCTCAAATACTTATTATAGATCGTCAGTGCTATTGTGGCATTACACGTAACTTTGATATGCGGAAAATTAAAGCCGGAACTAGGGACGTGATGAGCGCCATCACAACAAGGCTGGTAAAAAGGGTCATGGTAATGAGGCCTGCTTTTAGGCCAAATGTGGCCATGAGAATTTCCATGGCACCGCGAGCGTTCAGTGACAATCCGATGGTCAAGCTATCTCGGCGGGATAAGGAGCGCCAGCGGGCAGCAAAATATGATCCAATAATTTTCCCCGTGAAAGCAATCAGTGTAACTGTCGCCACTTGTGAGGAGTCAAAGTGTTGCCCGACATCAAGACTCCAGCCGATAGTGATAAAGAACAGGGGCGCAAAAATCCATCGGGTCAGTACTTCTAAGGTCTGAATGAAGGTTGGCGCTATAAAGCTTCGATCTGATAAAAAAAATCCCATCAAAAAAATGAATACGGGCATGTGTGAAAGCAGCCACAAACTTCGACTGTGCTCAGGAAGAATAACTAAAAAAAGTAGCCACGCAAGAATATCGCATAAAGTAGCGACACTTATAATAAGTCGTCCGAGATCAGTTAGGTAGAGGTTGGATTCTTTAAGTAACTGAATGACCACGGGCAAAGCTGAAACAGCCATCGCCACCGCAACAAAAAGAGGATCGCTATAGGTACTTTCTGGAAGAAGGTACACGGCCCCGCACCAGCCAATGAGTAAGGGAAAAAAGAACGCTCCCACACTTATAAAAAAGGCTTCCCTGGCATGGCGCAATGTTTGTAAACGATTTAGCTCCAAACCTGCAGCAAAAAGAAATCCATAGGCAGCGAAAGTTCCCATCAATCCAACAAAGTCGGGACGATGCAGGTTTAGAAATGCAGGGCCAAGGACGAGCCCCATGGTGATGAAGCCCATGAGTTTCATTTGCGTGACTTTCTCCAAGCGAAAAAAAAGAGGCTTCCGAAAGAAATTAAAAGTGCCAAGACCAGCATCACAGTGTTGACCCTGCTGGGTTCGGAAGCCGAATTGATCCCAAAATAATAAACAGCAGTTTTTAACAAGATGCCAGACTGAATGAGCACCCAAATATAGGGCCAAAGTTCGCGAGCCGTCTCCTGATCTTGCGTCAAAATTTTTTCTGGCTTTTTTTCAGAGACAGGATAGTTCCAGTTGTTATTACGATGATAGTCCACGACGACTTCGGTCCAGGCGGATCGCAGCTCTGCAAAATCAATCGAACCAGAGGTTGCCGACAATCGATGCGCCAGCCTTCTAGCTGCCTCTGCGTAGAGTAACTCCCGGCTTTCGTGTGAATAGTAACCAGGGCGATCCGGAGCAAAATCTTGGGGGAGATTTCGAATCATTTCCCCCAGAAAAGACCGGGCTTCTTGTGTCAGTTGCAAATGACTGAGAGGCTTTCTTACTAAGTTTTCTACCATGCCTTTATTTCTTATCATGGAAGCTTCGGAATACGCCAACAATATCCCTCAGATTCAAAGTATGGATCCTTCTTTATTTTGTAAGTTCTCTGCCAATTGAGCGCACTTCTTGTTACGACAACTCAAAAAGGGTGCTTTGGAGCCGCCTGACCATGGCTGGGAGACAACGGTGGTCCCCGCCCCTGGGCTCGCAGTTTTTTAACGAGTCGCGCGATTGAGTTTCCCCTCGTCTTCTTGTTAGAATAAACAAATCACAACTAATACGGAGTAACAAATGAGAACTTTAAGAGCCCTGATTTTTTCCTTTACGTTTGGTCCAGCCTTTGCGCTAGCTTTGAATCAAGATTGTGCGCTCAAGTCCGATGGACTATTACATTCCGCAAAGATTTATCATGAAATGGATCGCCCAGGAAACTTGGCGGCTTCGAAATTGGGATTGATTGAGGGAAGAGCTGATCACAAACTGCTGTTATTGGCCTTTCAACTTTTAGAAAAAAAGGCGCCTGACTCAAAAATCACAAAAGAAATGATTTTATTGTGTAAGTCCTTTAAAAAATCGGATCTACAAATGGAGTCCTCTTTTTTCATAGAAGGAGGCAACACTCCGCCGCATTTGACGGTTTGTGGTGATATAGCTGACTCTATTTTTCAACAATGGGAAAGTTCTGAACAAGAGCTGGCTGAATCGATCGGAAACAGCCCTGGGCCAGAAACAAAGACTCTGGTGAAAGCAGCTGTCGATCTTAAAAAAGGTGGCCACTCACCGCGAAGATCTGTGGAAAAGCTTTTTGAGCTCTGTCAGAAACGAAGTGACATCCAAAAAAAGAAGCTGGGTAAAGAGTTCTACGCTGAGTAATATAGACCTCACCTAGCCATGCTGCGGGCTTTCTAGATTTTTGCGGGACCTCATAGCGACTGCTGATGGAGGTCCGATTCCTATTAAGAGTTTAGATAAAACTCAATTGGATATTTGTACGATTGAAAATCGCCTTTCTCTAAACATCTTGCGAATTCGCAGGCTCTCTTCTAGAGTAAATTCCATGTCTATGAAATTTCGTCCACTGCAATCTCTCACCTACTTAAATCCCAGTTCACTCAAACAGTTTTCTGAAAAACTGACATCTCTTATAGAAAAAAGACTTTGGGCCCAGGTGTCTTTTGCTATGATCTTAGGTTTGGTTTTTGGCCTGATCATTGCTCCCAATGGATTGTTTAAAGATTTTTTGCATCCCTATGCGATCACGATAGAAACGACAATTAGCTGGCTGGCACTTCCAGCCAAGTTCTTTCTAAAATCTATTCAAATGGTCGTCATTCCCCTTATCTTGGCCAGCATAATATGTGGACTGGCTTCCACCAGAGACGCTGGACAAATGAAGTCTTTAGGCGCTCGTTTTTCGATATACGTTCTTCTCTCTTCAACCATCGCTGCTGTTGTGGGTTTGTCCCTCGCACAACTGGTGGGCCCCGGAAGAGGCCTAAATCTTGGTCAAAAATTGCCCCCCCCTTTCATCGCAACCTGGTGGTTTCTCACTGAAAGATATTACCCCTGAGACCTTGGTGAATCTATTGCCCGTCAACCCCTTGTCTTCGATAGTTGAGGGTCAAATGCTCGAAGTGGTTGTCATAGCTATTATCGGCGGAATTGCTCTTATTTCTATTGAACAGAAGCAATCCATCCTTGTGATGGATTTTCTAGAAGTCATACAGAATATATGTATGACAATAATTTCCTGGGCTATGAAACTGGCTCCCTATGCTGTTTTCGGCTTAATCATGAAAGTGACAGCAACAACCGGACTCGTGGCTTTGCAAAGTTTAGGATTTTATGTTCTGACCGTCTTTTTGGGATTTATAGTCTTTATTGTCGGCTACACATTGCTCGTCTACGCTTTAAAGAGGGTCACACCCTTTAGGTATTTAAAGAAAATTGCAACAGCGATGCTTCTAGCATTCTCGACATCCTCTAGCGCGGCCACGATGCCCCTAACCATGAAGGTGGCAGAAGAGGAGCTGGGGATCGAACCCTCGGTTGCTCGTTTTCTTATTCCATTGGGGACCACTGTGAATATGGCTGGCTCTGCGATATGGCATACGAGTGCGGTTGTTTTTTTGAGCCAGGCATACAACATCGACCTGGGGGCCGGGCAAATTGCTTTTATTGTCGCAACTTCTATTGGGAGCGCCATCGGTTCTCCTGGAGTTCCCGGCGTGGGAATCGGGGTTCTAGCTGCCGTTCTTACAAAAGTGGGAATTCCACTTGAAGGTGTCAGCTTGATAATGGCTGTGGATCGATTGGTTGATATGGGGTGCACGGTTGTAAATGTCACAGGTGATCTAACAGCGGCCACTCTCTTTGGTAAGAGCAAGGCTTAAAGAAATTGCTCGTTGGCCTCCACCTTGGCCTCCAAAAGATTCGTTGCCCACCCCAGCACCGACCGGGTAGAGTGCTCAATCTAACTCAACGCTAGCACCCTCTTGAATGAAGTCCACCATGCCAAAATACCCCTGAGGATTTAACACCCAAGGCCCCTTCCGAAAAATAACAGCGTGGCCAGGCACAAAGCTGCATTTTGGAACTCCCAAGCATGTCTTCATGCAAAAACTCTTTAATCTCTCCGGTTTCATCAAAACATTTTTTATGCTACTTCGAGAGGTGTAGGTGCCAAAACAAAATAGAAATACTTTTCTTTTCATGGATGCCACCATTTTATTGGAAAGCAGCTTCGATTTTATGCTAACTGCTCTTCCGATTTCCTCCCATCTTCTTGCGCGAATGAGAATGTAATCACAACAAGATCTTTCTAGCTTCACGCAACGAAACGACTATCAGAAACGAGTTTTTGACTCCACCCAAAAGTGACAACTAGCAGAGAAGGGATGCAAATCCGAACAGCTAAATCAACCGTATCAACTAAAACACGATTCAATTGAAATTAATTTTCCTCACTGCAGTCTCTCGCTAGGCCTGTGGGTATCACCGCACTACAACGACAGGTACCTTTGCTTGCCTGATCATTTCCCGAACGGAGCTCCCGAGCACTGTGCTACCAATGAAGCCATGGCTCTGCGCCCCCATAACAAAAAGTTGAAACTGATTTCCGGCATAACTCAGAGCACCCTCCGCCACATCTACATTTTCGCTTTCGATGTGATAGCTGCAGTCAAACCCCCGTGATTTCAGCCGCGTCACCTTTTTCTCAATAAAGGTCACTGCCTCTTTTTTAATATCGTCGAAATCTGTTGAGAAAACTGATAAGGCTTCCCCGGAAGCATAGGCAAAAGTCTGAGCCACTTTTAGCGTTTCAGCGAGTGAATAGTAAAAGACGACCTTGCCCCCGGTTCTCTTGGCTAAGCTAATGGCGTATGTTTCGGCGGCACGGCATCTTTTGGTCAAATCTGTTAAAACTACTATATTCAGGTTCTCGTGATTCGCCAGAGAATACTGCTCACGCTGGGCCCCAGGACCAAACACAAAGGCAGGTCGGTGAATTCCTCTCACGACCTCTTCTGCCACACTTCCTAAAAAGAATCGCTCTATTCCATCTACAGAGCGCGTGCCTAATACAAGCCCCTCGTATCTTTCCTTATTAACCAACTTGACGATCTCATCAATAGGCCACCCAATCTTTATAAACAGACGCCCTGGATTTTTGAAGTCCTGTAAAACTCCAGAATACTTTTGGAGATCATGAGCTTCCATCTTATGCCTTTGTTCCGGCGAAAAAACCTTTTTTCCTAAAAGATCACTAAGACGGTTCACAAATAAAACATCTGTCATGCAATTTAATCTGACCGAAAGATCTGAGCCGAACTTCCGAATTAATTCGGATCGCTTCTTAGAGGACTCATCCGTTTTGTCAAGCTCGTCTGCGACTAACACTGTGTTTTTGCTCATATGGCTCTCCTATCAATATCCATTCTGCCCCAGATCTCCATGAATTATTATGACGGCGAACATGTTTTGAGACAGAGGCAGGTAAAAATCCCACTTCTTGCATCAGTACACATAAAACATTGAATTTTCAGCGGCAACTTTGGTGTGTCCATAAGTTCTCTCGCGAAGGACTCTCAACCTTGGGTCTATGCCGATTAAGGCTCCTGTTATAATGGTCGACGTCTAAGTGCGATAAAAAGGGTTT
>JBBKWD010000056.1:0-16109 GCA_037968775.1 Bdellovibrio sp. | reverse complement strand
GCCATGGAAGGTTTTACTGTATCAAATGCAAATAGGTTTCTTGACACTGGACTCGTGCGCGACTCCAAGTCTTTGTCAATAGAGGGACCTTCATCAATAGGTTCTACATCCGGTACAGGCAAGAGCTTTGCCGACACTTTAAAAGATGCCGTCGCTGGCGTGAACGAAGCCCAAAAAACTTCGGACAAAGCGATGCAGGCATTAGCCACTGGAAAAACAGATAATGTCGCAGAAGTGATGATCGCAGCAGAGAAAGCGGATATCGCGTTACGAGTGATGGTCCAAGTCCGTAATAAGATCATCGATGCGTACCAAGAAGTCATGAAGATGCAAGTTTAGTTTAGGCTGGAGGGATTGCCTTGAATAAGATTTTTGGTGGACTGGTTATCCAGTTTCGTGAGTTCTTTAAAAACCTAGGGCCTACAAAACGACTTTCAGTCATCGCGGTGACTGTTATTGCGGGCGTCGCTATTGCAACAATGTTATTGATGGCTTCGGGGAAAGACTATGTTCCCCTCTTCACTAACATTCCGACGGATCAAGTTTCGACAATGGTGGCGAAGCTCAATGAAAAGAATATTCCTTTTCAGCTCCGTGACGAGGGTAAAACTGTCGCAATTCCCAAGGAATTGTTGCACTCAACTCAAATGGCGTTGATGGCAGAAATCGGTTCGCCTAAAATGGGCAGCATCGGTCTAGAGTTATTTGATAAGCAAGATTTCGGTGTGAACTCATATGCACAGAAAATTAATTATCAAAGAGCCTTGCAGGGCGAGTTGATGAGAGCCATCAACACTCTGACGGCGGTTAAGCAGTCTAAAGTAATTTTGGCGATGCCAAATAAAAAGACCTTCCTTGAAGAAGGCAGTCAGGCAACAGCTTCAGTTGTTGTGGAGCTACAGCAGGGCAAAGAGCTCAGTGCAGACCAAGTCAGAGGTATTCGGTATTTGGTAGCAAATGCAGTAGAAGGAATGGACGCCGACAAAGTAGCCGTGCTCGATGAACGTGGAAAAGTGCTTTCCCGTGCAAATGATGGCGCGACTGGTGGCAGCAATGATCTTTTAGAGCTAAAAGCCAAAATCGAAGGGGATCTTGAAAATCGAATCGAAGATATCCTAACAAAGGTTGTCGGCCACGCCAAAGTGGTTGCTAAAGTGGATGCGACTCTGAATCACCGCGTGATTTCTTCTGTGGAAGAATCTGTGGATCCAGATAAAACAGCGATTCGCTCTCAACAATCAGAAGAGGAGTCCTTGGATGGGTCTCGGTCAAATCCATCTGGTGTTCCTGGGTCACGTTCGAACCTTCCAGGAGCTGAGGATCAAGGGACAGTCGGATTCAAGCAAGATGTCAAAAAAGAATTAAAGACGATCAACTACGATGTTCCTAAGACAGTTCGTAACATTCGTGAAGCTGCGGGAAATCTTGAGCGAGTCAGTGTGGCCGTGGTTGTTGATGGGAATATGGCCGTGACTACAAATGCCGATGGCACGAAAGAGTCCAAATGGACTCCTCGATCGCCAGAAGAGCTTAGAAAATTTGAAGACTTGATCAAGAGTGCCGTGGGCTTCAATGCCGCACGCGGTGACAGTGTCAAAATTGAAACCATTCAGTTTGAGCCAGAAGACTTCTCGGAAGCTGATAAGATCTTGACTACGTTGGAAAGAAAAAAACTGATTCACGCCTTATTTAAGTGGGCTCTTTTGGGATTCAGCTTAGCTCTTTTCTTCTTTATCGTGGTTCGTCCATTCATGCAGTGGATTACAGACAGCTTCCAAGATTCAGTGGAGGAAATGTTGCCAAGAACTATTGAGGAACTCGAAGAATTACAATCTGTGGATAACACTTTGCCAGGAATGTCGACCGCCTTGCCAGTGCTTCAGGAGTCTATCGATCCAGAAAAAGCAGAGAGTGAGCTTCTTAAAGATCGCATTATGTCAGCTATGCAGCGTGATGAAGAGAAAGCTGCCAATGCCTTTGGTATGTGGTTAGTGAGGAAGGATACTTAATGAAACTTCAAAGAGCCGAAAATATTGAGTACGAACATCTTAAAGGTTTTGATAAGGCCGCAATCCTGATCAATTATTTAGGCCGTGATGCTGTGAAAGTGCTTTTGCGCCGCATGGATGATGCCGACATTCGAAAATTAATTAATCAAATGAGCAAACTTCGCGTTGTTCCCGTTCACGTGACAAAGCGTGTGTTAGAAGAGTTCTATGAAATGGTTTCAGAGACAGAGGATTATATCTTCTCTGAACAAATTTCTGCTAAGGACACAATCGTGGATGCCTTAGGTGAAGAGCGTGCTCGAGGAATCCTGGGTGGTTTGAATATCAATGCCGGTGGATCTCGTTCACTTGAGTCATTAGAAATGGTCGATGCTAAATCACTTGCGACCTTCCTTGTGAATGAACATCCGCAAACAGTTGCTGTGATCTTGGCTCATTTAGAGCCAGAGAAAAAAGGCGAGGTTTTGAAACGTTTGCCAGAGGCTCTGCAAGCCGAAGTCGTCTTGCGTATGGCAAATCTAGAGCATGTGGATCCCGAGTTGATTGCAGAAATCGATCGCGTGTTGAAACATCAGTTAGCAAACACGGCAACTGTCGAACAAGCCGCTTTGGGTGGTGTTCAACCGGTGGCAGAGATGCTCAACGTTATGGACAAAAACACAGAGACAGCGATCATGTCACGTTTGGAAGAGAAAGATCCTCTTTTGGCGGAAGAGATTCGCAAGCTTATGTTCGTATTCGACGATATCGTCAAAATCGACGATCGTGGAATTCAAGCCCTTCTCAAAGACGTGGCCAACGACAAATTGCTTCTGGCTCTCAAAACAGCTACCGAAGAAATTCGTGCCAAGATCTTCAAGAATATTTCTGCTCGTGCGGCAGAAATGTTGCGTGAAGACTTGTCGAACATGGGACCGTCGAGATTGTCAGATGTTGAGCAAGCTCAACAAGAGATCGTCAACGTGGCTCGTCGCTTAGAGGCTGAAGGTAAGATCCTCATAACTAGAGGTGGCTCAGAAGATGCAATGGTCTAATCGTGCGGCTAAATCTGTATTAAGCAAAGAGAGCGCAGCGAATTCTGTGCTCGAATTTGTACCTATGCGTTTTGATCTTGGAACACCTGAGCAGGCCATGAATTATTTGGCTGAAAAAACGCGAGGCTCGGATTTTCGTATGAACGATGCCATCCGTGTGCAAACGGGTGTCGATCTAGTTGAGCAAACTAGCGAAGAAGAGCGCATTGAGCTCGCGGCGATTGAAAAACTTAAAGAAATTCAAGAAGGCGCGTATAAAGAGGCCTATCAATTAGGACTTGAAGAAGGTCGCAAAGAAGCCTTTCAAAAAGTTTCCGCAGAGATCACCGAAAAAATGGAATCTCTAGATAATCTTTTAATAACAATTAAGACCTTAAAAAAGGATCTCGGGAATTTCAACGAGAGTCACCTCATGAACCTGGTGTTCCAAATGGCATCTCGTTTGGCAAAAACTGAGTTGAAAGACAATAACGAAGCCATTGTACAAGTTCTGAGGGATGCGGTTGGTTTGGCCCAGGATGAGGAAAATGTCAGAGTCCGAGTTTCAAAATCTCAATTCGATTTCCTGGAAGAATTAAAAAAAGAGACAGGTCGAGAGTTCGAATTCATAAAGAAAATCCGTTTTGAGCCTAACGAAGAAATCACTGATGGCGGCTGTATCGTCGAAACCAATTATGGTGAAGTTGACGCGCGCATTGAACAGCGTTTGGAGCAGTTGTGGACTGCGGTCAGCGAAAACAGTCCCAAAGTTAAAGATCGGATTGCTGGTTAATGAGTGATTTGCAGTTAAACTTTGATAAATACACAGATCTTGTGGAGCTTACGCATCTAACTCGAGACAGTGGTAAAGTCACTGAAGTGAACGGGATGCTGATCAAAGGTTATCTGCCGGGTGCCAGTGTGGGCAGTATTGTGCAAATCAGTCCGAACGGAGTCGATAAATCATTTCTGGCCGAAGTCGTCGGTTTTAAAGACAAACATGTTTTGATGATGGGACTGCATGAAATGCGGGGCGTGGCCTTGGGTTCTAAGATCACACTCTCTCGTCAGATAGCGACAGTCCGAGCAGGTGATGAACTCTTGGGGCGTGTGGTTGATGGTTTGGGTCGTCCTTTAGATGATAAAAGTGAAATTGAAAACTTCAGAGAAGTGCCTCTGTATAGCGAAGTTCGGAACCCTCTGGATCGTCGCCCGATTCGGGAGCCTATTGATTTAGGAATCAGAGCCATTAATGGTGCATTAACAGCGGGTCTCGGTCAGAGAGTCGCTATTATGGCAGGCTCTGGCGTAGGAAAGTCCGTTCTTTTAGGAATGATGGCCAGAAATACCAATGCGGATGTGAATGTTATTGCCATGATCGGAGAGCGCGGACGAGAAGTTCGTGAATTTATCGAGCATGACTTGGGTCCCGAGGGTATGGCTCGGTCCGTTGTCGTCTGTGTGACCGGCGATCAAAGTCCTTTGCTGCGAATGCGTGGAGCCTATGTGGCAACCGCAATAGCAGAATACTTTTGTGCTCAAGGAAAAAATGTTTTGTTAATGATGGATTCAGTGACCCGCTTTGCGATGGCTCAACGTGAAATCGGTCTTAGCACCGGAGAGCCTCCATCGCAAAAAGGTTATACTCCCAGTGTATTTGCCGCGTTACCAAAGCTATTAGAGCGCGCCGGAAGTTTTGAGGGACAAGGCAGTATCACCGGGTTCTATACCACTCTGGTAGAGGGTGATGATATGAATGATCCTATCGGTGACTCTGTTCGCTCGATCGTAGATGGTCATATAGTTCTCAGTCGGGCTTTGGCACAAAAAGGCCACTTTCCTGCTATTGATATCATGCAAAGCTCCAGTCGTGTAATGCGCGCAGTGGTTTCTGCGGATCATTCAAAATATGCGCAGAAACTAAGAGAAACCTTAGCCGTCTATAAGGACGCCGAGGATTTAATTAATATCGGAGCCTACAAGCCTGGCTCGAATCCCCGAATTGATAAAGCCATCAAGGTTATCGATGCAGTGAACGACTTTTTAAAACAAAAGGTCGAAGACCCGACGAGCTTTAGCCAAACCGTTCGCATGCTTCAACAGATTCTTATTAATGCTTAAGGAGTGAACTTATGAAATTTAAGTTTCCTCTGCAAAAAGTTCTCGAGCATCGCAAGATTCACGAAAATATCGTTAAAAAAGATTTTCAAGAAGCGCAGGCAGTTTTGGATCATGCTCAAGCTCAGCTGGATAAGATGAATCAAGATGTTCACGACTCGCATAACCGCGCGGGACAGCTGTCACAGGCAGGTGGGGCCCAAGGTCCAGCCTTGGTGCAAATTCACGAATTTCTCCGGGGACAGAAGGTTCGCATTCAGTTTCAAGAGAAAAAAGTACAGGAAATCGAGAAATTGGTCGAGGACAAGAGAGAAATTTTGCGACAAGCGGCCCAAGAATATAAAATTATAGAGAAGATGCGAGAAAATAAGTTCCAAGAATACCGCCGGGAACGCCTTGCAGAAGAGCAAAAAGAAAATGATGAGCAGAGTATTCTGCGCTTCAAAGCGGTAAAGGAATCTTAATGAAAAGCGGCTATGATCAATTTTTCAAAAATGCCCGCCAGGCGGCAAGCCAATCTAGTGGCGTAAAGTTTCAAAAGAAAACTTCATCGCCTCGTTTGAATTTAGATTTAGCCTCTGAAGATATCGAACAGCAACTGCGACGTCGTATGAAAGTTCAACCGCCAAGGAAAAAAAAGAAGTCCTCTATTCCTTGGAAATTCGTGGGCTTTTCATTTGTAGGATTGGTGTTGGCCATTTGGGGATTTCAAAATCACGAGTCCGTGGATCGGTTTGTGAAAAACATCGAGATCACAATGAATGGCGAAGCTTATGCAGAAACTCCTGCAGCAAAACCGGCGACGGCGAAAGCGGCTCCAACGGAAGCACCTGCTGAAGAAGTAAAGTCGACCGCGGCCTTAACAAACGATGAAGTAAATCATTTGCAGAAATTGAATGAGCGAAAGAAACAACTCGATGCGAGAGAAGACGAACTCAATCGCATGGAGACCGAATTGCAAACCCAAAAGATAGAGCTTGAAAAGCGCTTTAGGGATTTAGAAGAGATGCGAACTAAGATTTCTGGAATTCTGGAAGACCGGGTCAAGGTCGACGACCAGAAGGTCGATACTTTGGTACAGATGTATTCCAATATGAAAGCCCCGCAAGCGGCTAAAGTCTTTGAGACGATGGACGAGGATTTGGCGGTTGAGATACTTGGCCGTATGAAAAAGAAGAATGCTGCTGATATCATGAATTTACTTAAACCGGAAAAAGCTCAGCTCTTATCTGAGATGTTTGCCGGCTATAAGCGACGTGCACCAGCAAGTACGCAGTGATGATAGAAACTTCATTCCAAGGAAGGGAGGAAGAGTTTGTTAACAAATATCGCAGTCGGGCCCCCAATGGTGGGTGTGGCCGATTTGAAGTCTTCACTCGAGCTCAGAGCTCAAGCGAGGAACCTCAAAGGAACCGACTCCGATTCAACATTCAAGCAGGCACTCGGAGAAAAACTAAGTCCGAAACCTGATAAAGCAATGGATGAATCGACTCGAAGAGAGTCTCGCAGCGAACCGAAGGTCATTGAAAGGCCTCCGATAGAAGCGAGTGAGAAGGTGAAAGCCGCTAAGCCAGAGGATAGAGAAAGTAAAAGGACCGGAGACAGACAGCAAGCCATACAAGAATTCATGGACTCTTTCGAGAGTGAATTCAAAATTCCCCCCACGCGACTCGTGGAGGCGATGGCCACCCTGGATGATTCCGAACTAACTAAGTCCCCTGAAGCCACAGTTGATGCTGTTGTTGATCAATTGGGTTTAGATAGTGATCAAGAAGACAAAGCACGCGCTATGTACGCGGGCCTTCTTGTGCAGCTATCGTTAACTCAACAAGCTAAGATGCCTCAGATTGCTGAAGCCTCTGTAAGCGGATTTTCTCAGCAAAATATGCAAGCACGTATGACCACTGCCTTCGACAAGCAGGGCGCATTGCGTGCTTCAGTGGACAAAATTAACGACAAGTTTTGGATGAAGCCGGATCAAAATGCAATGCCAATGGACGCCCAAGGGATGGGATCTTCGTTGGAAGGCATGATGGTTGACGAGAATTTATTTGTGGACGCGGGCCTAGAGGGGGACTTCGAAAATAGTTTTCCTCACGAGCCACAGGTGCCGCAAGCCGCCATGCCAAAAATGGAAGACCTTCCGCCGCATCTCAAAGGGCAGATGAAGGAATCCTTGGCTCCGGGATTGTTGGCCGCCTTAGCAGCACGAAATGCGCAAGCCGCGCAGGCAGCTGCAGGCGCTACTAAACCCGAAGTGGCAGCTGAAGCTTCCGCCGACGATTTGATGCAAGAGTTCTCAAAGGCTATAAAGGCTCCAGGTGTCGAGGGAAAAGCTCCGCAACTGAATCAGCCCGGTCAATCTGTGAACGCCATGCTTAAAAATGGCCAAGAGTTTATGCAACAGCAAAATTCTCAAGGTCAATTCTCCGATGCTCAGCAAGATTCTTTCGGCGAAGGTGGCAACAGCAAGGAAGTCACCAAAGACAAGCTCACCGTGAAAGCGGGCGAGTTTAAGAGTGTTATGGGACTCGAGGGCTTACACGGACATGCGATCAAGGCAGAAGCCTTAGGCTTAGAGGGTGCGATCCCCCTCGCCGCCGCCGCAGGAACGCCAGCAACTCCGGGAGAGAGTGACGCCGCAGTCAAGCAACTGATGAGCCAAGCGCAATACCTTATTAAAAAAGGTGGCGGCGAGGTTAAAGTTGAAATGACTCCGGAAGGTATGGGTACCATTCACCTCAAGGTGATGATGCAAGATGGTAAAGTGAATTTGCATATGAATGCGGACTCAGCAGAAGCAAAGAAGACGATTGAGTCTAGTCTAGCTGAACTTAAAACCAGTCTTGCTGCTCAGAAACTCTCGGTGGAGAATGTAAAGATCGATGTCGTGAGCAACGTATCGGCAGACACCGCGACCCAGAACCAAACGAATGGGAATGGGCAAAGAGATCAAGCGCGCCAATTCTGGAACCAATTTAATGATAATTTTGGTTCACAGGGCCGTAGAGAATCTCTCGCAGATATGCCAAACTTAAAAGGGTACGGGCGCAAGGCAGATCCACTGACGCCAGTCGATACCGCGAGCAAAGCTAGTTCTCGTGCAATCGAAGGTAAAGGCAGTGGTTTGAATTTAGTAGCTTAATTGAAGAAGGAGTTCGCATGACAATGGTGAACGCAAAATTAGGGGTTAACGCTTTCGGGGCGACACAGACGAAGCCCGAGAATACTGGTAGCTCAAATATGAGCGCAACAGAGATGGCAAAACTTGGCGAAGAAAACGTCGGTGCTGTCCTAAATAAAATTGCGGATTCAAATTGGACTGACCCTTCTAAAAAAGTGCGCGCCACGGGTAATTCGAACTTAGATAAAGATGCTTTCTTTAAGCTCATGATTGCGCAAATGAAAAATCAAGACCCAACGAATCCTATGAAGTCCCACGAGATGGCCGCACAGCTTGCGAACTTCTCGTCGCTCGAGCAAATGCAGAACATGAACAAGACACTTGATGAAATGAAGAACGGGCAAAAGCCTGCAGAAAATTTCCAAGCCTTGAACTTGATCGGTAAAGCTGTGGCGGGAGATTCTTCAAAGGTCGTTCGTGGCGTGAATGATAAAGATCATGATTTCCGTTTTAGTCTACCGATGGAAGCTTCCGAAGTAACAGTGAAGGTTCGAAATTCAGAAGGAAATATCATTCGTACATACAACCTAAAGGGTTTGAAGATGGGTGACAATAATTTGAATTGGAATGGCGAAGACGATAAAGGGCAAAAAACTTTGCCGGGTGAATATTCATTCATGGCAGAAGCAAAAGGCACTGACGGAAATAAGATAGCAATCAAAACTGATTTTGATGGAGTGATCACAGGAGTGAGTTATTCACCGGATGGACCGGTCCTTAACGTCGGAAAACAGGCGATCCGATTCCGCGATGTTAAGCAGATTACAGACCCACGTCTTATGAAGAACGACCAGAATGTTAAGGACGTTACAAACCTAGACTTGAAGAAAGATGATGTCATAGCACAAACTAATAAAGAGGGAAGCAAAGAGCAAACGACTCCTACTCCCGCAGTTGCTATGGCGAAATCTAACATCATGGAAAACGTAGGTTTGTCCCGAGAGATGATGGATAAGATCGCTAAGGAGACTGCGCAGTAATGGTTGATTTGAAGAAGATACAAACTCTTGAAAGCTTAACTCCTCAGAGCCCGGTAAAGATAAGAAAACCGGATCTGGGTACGGGGCCTTCTTTCAAGGACACTCTGGATCAGGTTGGCGGCACGATGCCGAATCAACTGGGACAGATGGGCGGAGCTGGAAAGCTTCCGATGGAAGGGGTCAAGTTCTCGAATCACGCGATTGAGCGAATGAGAACTCGGGGCATCAGTTACAGCCCTGAGGACATCACGAAACTCAGCGATGCAGTTCAGAGAGCGGCGGCAAAAGGTTCGAAGGACTCATTGATACTGATGAATGACTCCGCACTGATTGTCAGCGTAAAGAACAAGACAGTTGTAACGGTGATGGATAAGAATGCGTTGAAGGAAAATGTGTTCACCAATATCGACTCGACAGTTGTAATTTAGTTTAGAGTTAGAAAAATTTAATATTTTGGGCCGGTCCTCGTAGAGGAGGCCCTCCAAACGACGGTTCTCGAATAGAACTGTCAACGACATGGAGGTCAAATGGGAATCTTATCATCTCTTTACACGGGTGTGTCCGGTATGACAGCGCAAGGCGAGGCCTTGGGTGTTATCGGTGACAATATCGCCAATGCCAACACTATCGGTTTTAAAGCCAGCCGAGCAGAGTTCCAAGATATCATCTCTAAAAACTTAAAAGGTATTCTGGGTGGTAATCAAATTGGTCGTGGTGTGAAGATCGGTGCCGTTAATCCTATCCTAAGTCAGGGTAATGTGGATGCGACGGAAAAAGTAACAGACCTTGCGATCTCCGGTGACGGTTATTTTAAAGTAAAAGGTAACGATGGTGAGTCCTTCACACGTGACGGATCTTTCCACTTTGACCGCGAAGGTTACTTGGTAACAAACGACAATCAAAGAGTTCAAGGTTTCTCTGTCGATGAAAAAGGCAATGTCGTTAATAAGATGGAAGACATCAAGTTTCCACGCGCATTGATTCCTGCGAAAGCTACTAAAGAACTCAAAATGGATTTGAACTTGGATTCTCGCAAAGAAGCAACAAAGACTTTTGATCCGAAAGATCCGTACTCCACGTCTCATTACTCAACTGGTCTTGAGGTGTTTGACTCTCAAGGTAATAAGCATTTGGTCAGTTTCTTCTTCAATAAGTCAGCCGACCGTCAATGGGAATTCCGTGGTTTGGTCGATGGCAAAGAAGTATCTGGGGGCGATGAAGGTGCAATGTCTCAGGTGTGTAAAGGTAAGCTTGAGTTTACAGTTGATGGTAAGCTACAGAGTCAGGAGTTAACTGACTCATCATTCAACTTTAAAGGTGGTGCATTGCAAGACCAAAAAATCAAAGTTAACTTTGGTGACGCGATTGCAGATGGTGGAAAAGGTTTAGACGGTACTAAGCAGTACGGTAAGAATTCAGACCTTATCTCTTGGAATCAAGATGGTGCGGCCGCCGGTACAATCACAGGTCTTTCATTCAATGATGATGGTGTTTTGACTTCAGTTTACTCGAACGGACAAGCTGCGGACTTAGCGCAGATTGCTCTGGCGAAATTTGAAAATCCAGAAGCTCTTTTCAAAGTTGGTAACAATCGATTGAAAGAGTCCAGAGATTCAGGCCAAGCATCCATGGGTGGTCCAGGTGCGGCGGGTCGCGGTAAATTGTTCGCGAAATCTCTAGAGCGCTCTACGGTGGATTTGGCGACTGAATTCGTTAATATGATTCAGAATCAGCGTGGTTTCCAAGCCAATGCAAAGACGATCACAACAACGGATGAGCTTTTAAACGAAGTGATTCAGCTGAAAAGATAATAGATTAAGTTAAAGTTCCATGTCGAAAAGCGGGCACCTTGACTAGGTGCCCTCTTTTTATTTATTGGCAAGATTGAATTCTGGGGGCTAAAATTTTAAGTGAGTAATACTGTCTTCGAGGTCGATTAAATGTCTGTAATAATGGGTGAATTAAGCACTAATATTAAAAATGTATCTTTTGTTTAGAAACATTTCTGTTATATTCGGGGCTCAGTTTAACCAGCAAGTAACAAAGGCGTGCACATGAGATGCTTAGTAGTTGAAGACGATCACGAAATCGCGACGATAGTGAAACAGGGGCTCGGAGAACTTGAAGGCGATGTGGATGTTGAGTCCAATGGCCGCAGAGCTTTCGAAAGAGCTGTGACTAACCATTATGACATTATTGTATTAGACCTAATGTTACCTGAAATGGACGGTTACACTTTCGTACGCTCAATGAGGGAAAAAGAAATCAATACCCCTGTCCTTATTTTGAGTGCTTTGCGAGAACTGGACGACCGCCTGAAGGGTCTTTCAATGGGTGGTGATGATTACCTGACGAAGCCCTTTGCAATGGCTGAATTGCAAATCCGAGTAAAGAACCTTTTAAAGCGATCTCAAAAAGCTTCTGAAATTACTCAATTGGTCTTCCAAGACCTAAAGCTGAACCGTTTGAATCGCGAAGTGATTCGTTCGAGTCGAAAGTTGGATTTGCAAGAGCGCGAATTTGTACTTTTGGATCTTTTTATGAGCAATCCAAATAAAATCATTGGCAAGCAGACAATTTTGAAAGAGGTTTGGAATTATGATTTCGATCCTCAAACGAATGTGGTAGACGTATTAGTATGCCGTTTGCGAAACAAGTTAGAAAAAGATTTTCCTACCCGACTGATTTACACAGTCAGAGGCGTAGGATATGTCCTTAAGTCGTCTTAAGCCGACCCTTTTTAGGATCAGTACCAAGCTGACGCTTGCGTACTCTTTGGTATTGATCCTAAGTTCGACCCTCATATTCAGTTTTCTTTATTTTCAAATTACGCGTGCTCTTGATGGCCAAGAGCGCAAAGTTCTCGATGCCAAACTCGAAGAGTATCGCAACCGCATCGAACTCCGCGGCCTTTCCGATTTTAACGAATATTTTATGTATATTCCGAACCATGACCGCGATGCGGGGCTGATGGTTCGAGTCCTCGGACCAACGGGAGAGCTGTTGTTTCAACATGAACCCATTCCAGTTTTTCGCGTTGATTTAGAAAGCATTCAATTCGAAATTCAGAGCCGCAGAGCTTCGACCTTCGATTTACAACTGCCCGAGCTCAACGGTCGCGACACGGTCTTGGTATTGGTAAAAACTCTAAAAAATGGCAACCGTTTGATTGTCGCTAAAAGTACCGAATATTTGCGCAATCAGATGCGCGATGTGCAGAAGCTATTTTGGTGGTGCCTTTTGCCGGTGACTCTTATTGGATTTCTGGGTGGCCTCTTTCTTTCGAACCGTACGCTCAGTCCCGTTCGAGAGCTGATCACTTCGTTCAAAACTTTGGATAGTGGATCATTTTCGACTCGTGTTCCCGTTGGCGGCAGTGACGATGAATTAGAAGAACTCAAAGTTCTGTTTAATAAGATGTTAGAAAAGGTCGAGAACCTGGTGAATGGACTCAAGGAGGCCTTTGATCACTTGGCGCACGATATTCGAACTCCGGTGACTCGTTTGCGGGGGCGAGCTGAGATTGCCCTGACAAGTGAAGGTGATCTCGAAACTTACCGCGAAGCTCTGCAAAGTTGCTTCGAAAATTCAGACAAAATTTTAAATTTTCTTCAGCTCCTAACGGATATTACTGAGGCTGAAAATCGAAGTCGAAAATTGAAAAGAGAAAAACATTTCATCAGTGACCTAGTAAAAGAAATGATGAATCTCTATGAGATGGCTTTTGAAGAACAGAATATTAAGGTGCATTTAAATTTAGATAGCCATGACTGGGCCCTGGTTGATGCGAGGTTAATCAGTCGAGTGATCGCAAATCTTTTAGACAACGCCCATAAATACACGCCTCCAGGTGGCGAAGTAACTATTGAAACGATTAATCAAACTGAAAATGTGATACTACGAGTTCGGGATAGCGGTCCCGGAATTTCTTTCGGCGAGCAGCATTTGATTTGGCAAAAGCTATATCGCAGCGACAAGAGCCGCACGGAATACGGTATGGGCCTCGGTTTAACCTTTGTGAAGGCCGTTGTCGAAGCCCATGATGGAAAAGTTTCGGTTCGCAGTCCTGCAAAAGATGGCATAGGAACAGAATTTGAAGTTTTTCTTCAAAAAATGTCCTAGTTCCAGCCGCCATTCCGATTTACGCCACGCCCTCGAAGCTCCACGCGGATGTCTTCGGCCCCGGTAAGTTCAACTTCGAGTTCTCCCTCATAGCGACCTGGATGTGTCGGTCTGAAGGATACGCGTATGCGACAACTTTGCCCTGAGAAAAGAAAGTTTGAGCAGTTGTCATTGCGTTTGAAACCCGATCCATTGGCATCGATGTCGTTTATGTATATCGGCGTCCGTCCTTGGTTGCGCAGATAGAACACGGTCGACGCAGTTCGATTTACGCGAACTCTGCCGAAATTATAAAAGTACTCTCGATCTTGAGTCCTGAGATCGTCATTAAGGACAATCACATTGTCGTCGAACTGGGCCTCTGCGCTGACGTCATAGTTTGCCTGGGCGCCAAGGCTCATCAATAAAATGAAGCCGATAGGAATAAGTTTGATCATGGAAACCTCCTGAGTAGACATTCTGGATGAGACCCTCTCTCGCCGCAAAATGTTTCCCTGCAGAAGGCTGTTAGATGCCGAGATAGGACTTGCGAACTTCGTCATTGTTCAAAAGATTCGCTGCCGAATCCTCCATCACAATGCGTCCAGTCTCTAGAACATAAGCGCGGTGAGAAATCTTGAGAGCCATGCGCGCATTTTGCTCTACCAGCAATATGGTCATGCCTTCGCCATTCAGTTTTTTTACAATTTCAAATATTTGCGCGACTATCAAGGGCGCCAAGCCAAGGGAGGGCTCATCGAGCAACAACAGGTCAGGTTTACACATCAAAGCTCGGCTAATAGCGAGCATTTGTTGTTCGCCACCAGATAGAGTTCCAGCCATTTGCCAAAGTCGTTCCTTGAGGCGGGGAAAAAGTTCCAGGCACATTTCAAAATCTTTAAGAATTTGGGCTTTGTCATTTCTTGAATACGCGCCCATTTCCAAATTTTCCCGCACGCTCATCTGTGGGAAGACACCACGACCTTCTGGGGATTGGGCAATGCCGAGTTTCACTCGCTCGTGAGCGGGCACATCGGCCAAGCTCTTACCCTTGATTTGCACGCTGCCTTTGCAGGTGACCAGACCCGAGAGAGCGTGCAAGGTGGTCGTTTTGCCAGCTCCATTTGAGCCGATTAAAGAGACGACTTCGCCTTTGTTAACTTTAAAGCTAATTCCTTTAAGAGCATGAATGGCGCCGTAATAAACTTCTAGATTTTCAACGGATAACAGCAGGGAACTCATGGTGCTTCCTCCACGCCAAGGTAGGCTTCGATAACTTTAGAGGAGCTTTGAATTTTTTCAGGGGCACCTTCTTCGATTTTTATTCCGTGATCGAGTACCACAATGTTTTCACAAATTCCCATCACCAGCTTCATATCATGTTCGATCAGCACGACCGTGAGTTTGAAAGTTTCACGAATCTTAGCGATGGTATCCATCAGCTGATGGGTTTCAGAGTGATTCATGCCGGCGGCGGGCTCATCGAGCAGAATAATTTTTGGATCCGTGGCCAAGGCACGCACAATTTCAAGCTTGCGTTGCTCCCCATAGGGGAGAGAAGTCGAAAGCTCGTTTGCCTTTTGACTGAGACCAAAAATCTCAAGAAGCCCCAGAGCTTTTTCATGCAGTGACTTTTCAGAATTTAAAAACCTTTTAGTTTGCAGAAGAGAGTCCATCAAGCCAAAGGCCACATGCTGGTGGGCTGCTATGAGTACGTTTTCAAGAACGCTGAGTCCTTTGAAAAGGCGGATATTTTGAAATGTCCGAGTCATCCCTTTTTGCGAAATTTCATAGGGCTTTTGCCCGGCTAAGGACTTTCCGCAAAGCAAGACTTCGCCGTGGGTAGGTTGATAAACGCCTGTGAGCATATTAAAAACGGTCGTTTTACCAGCACCATTGGGACCGATGAGGCCCATCAATTCGCCTGACTTGACCTTAAACTCTAAGGAGTCGACGGCTTTTAGGCCGCCAAATTGCATCGTGATATTGCGAGCCTCAAGCAGAACGTCGGACATATTTTCTCCATAAATCCGTGATCTCTAAATCACCGAATAATCCTTGAGGGCGCAGGATCATCACTAATACCAAAGAGGCCGAATAGATCACCATGCGCAGATCCACACCGGTCAGGTCTTGAAGGGGGCGTAAGGCTTCCGGTAAAATCGTGATAATGACTGCGGCGACAATGGAGCCCGTCATAGATCCCATTCCGCCCAGAACAACCATGATCACGGCATTCACGCTTTGCAAGAAGGTGAACGACGACGGATTGATATAGTTTGTAAAGAACGCGAAAAGCCCTCCGGCCACGCCAGCAAAAAAGCTCGACAGAACAAAGGCGCGGATTTTCATAAGAGTGGTGTTAATGCCCATGGCTTCTGCTGCGACCTCGTCTTCGCGCACGCTTAAAAAAGCTCGGCCATGACTGGAGTGCATGATGCGCCAAATAGTATAGAAACAAATTAGAATCCATACGCAGGCAAATACATATGAAACCATAAACGGTCCGAGTCTTGGGATTCCAGAAAATCCACGCGGACCTCCAAGGAAGTCCATATTCAACAAGGCAACACGTATGATTTCACTAAAGCCCAAGGTCACGATTGCCAGATAGTCCCCTTTGAGTCTTAAAGAAGGCAGGCCCACAAGCCAGCCCGCGAAGGCGGCGGCAAAACCACCGAGCCCGACAATCAGAAAGAGTTCC
>JBBKWD010000055.1:0-25930 GCA_037968775.1 Bdellovibrio sp. | reverse complement strand
CCAATGCCGTTCGGTTAAGGGGTCCTTCTTCTTGTTACCTTGCTGTGAACAGGAAATTTGCTGAGTTTTCTTTTCACGACCCTGTTGTAGCTGCGGGTATACCGAGTCCGTCGCTCTAGAGTTCGATTTATCCAAAAAATTAAGATCCTCCTGAGTTCCGAGAATTTGCCCTTGAGGACAAGTCCGATGTTCTCTATTACGAGCTTGGCGCAGAGCTTGAAATTGCTTTTCCTGTATTTACCGTGACTAAGGAAGTTCTCTTCAGAATGCAGGGAACTCATTTGCAATTTTACGTTATTTACGTACCAAAGAAGAGCATAGATTTCCTGCAGAACTCCATTTTCTTTTTTTGAATGCCATTGGCTCATCTTAAGTGTATGGGTTAGATCTCTCAAGGACGTCTCTATTTCCCATCTCTTTTTATACAGAGCTTGTATTTCCTTACGAGTGAATTGCTCCCGAGACAGCGTTGTAGCAAAAACCATATCTTGCTTAGTTCGTGGGTTTCTGATTTTAACAAGACGTATCTTGATGCCATCTTTACCTTCTTTTTGATACGGATACCAATCGACAAAATGATCGTTCCTTCCCGACTCCAAAAATCTCTTTATAGGCTTATGGATCTTTGACCCATTTATATTTACCCGAATTAAACAGTGATTCTTCTGCTGAAGATGAGTCGCAAGCAGGGGGTACCCGCAATACAATCTATCATAAATTGTGATGCTATTTTCCTCAGTCATCCGAGCGATATCTAGAGCCAAGTTAAACTCTTGGCATTTTTTTGAGAACCGAAAGTCAGTAACCAATCCATTTAAAACATCATAAGCATAGACCGTATACATTTTCGGATAGTGTGTTTCAAAATCCTTCGCATAAAGTGCGCCTCGATATCCTTCATCAAGTATGTCCTTTGAACATGGGAGATTGAGGTCGTCACCATCAACAGCATAAATATAAAAACCTCTAAACATCTTTCTGGATTTCGAAAAATCTTGTAGATTTTCTTGATAAATATCTTTGAAAAACTCATACGACACTTTCGAGCGAGCTTCTGATAAAGAACTTTTGACAGGGGTGTTGTCGATTTTGAGATCTTGTATCTGCCACGTTTTTTGTAAAGCCTGATTAAAACCATCTTCGTTCGTTGAGGTGGCAAGATGAAGTACTGCGAGAAATAAATTTTTGGGATTCAGTTTTCTAGAGCGTGAAAGAAATTTTGCTGACAAAGCATAACAAGTGTTGAACTTATCAGAAAAGTTTGGAATAATAATGTGGGGCGTTGTAACGCGTGCGTGTCATTTAAGATCCAATCGCAAAATGTTACGCGTGTATCTCACTACACGCTCCTTTTTATTCTCTCTATTTCATATAAAAAAATCAATTCTTAAACTCACTTAGACAGTCGGCTCTAGTTTTCACCTGCCTTAACCGAACGGCATTGGTCACGACGGCCACCAGCAAGTCCCCCACAGATGGTCAGAAAAACAGAGCGGAAATCCACATCAATTCTTAGACACCCACCTCCCGAAAATTGTCCCTCACTAGGGTCACTCATCTCAGGAGTCCCCTATATTCCTGTCTAGGCGGCACGGGACTCGCATCTCTAGAGATTGATCGATTTTTTAGAAGGAGATCTATATGAAAAGACTTATGTTAATGGCTTTGGTTGGATTGATGATTGCGGGTTCTATCGCTGCAAATGCTAGTGATTTAACGTCAGGCAAGATGGATGCCGTGGCAATGGACCAGCTAGAAGGTGATATTCAACACGATATCACAGAAGGCAAAATTCAAGCTGTGATGATCCAAAATATGATTTTCGATATCACATCAGAAATTGAAAAATTGAGCGCCATGCAAGATGAATTGAGTGATATCTCTAATACGGGCGGCTTACTAAAAGCTTTTGGAGTTGTGATCGACACTGCCACTGCTGAAAGAGATCGCTTGAATGATTCTATGAATTCTAGCTCAAAGGATTTTGAAAAACTTTTGCAGTCTATTCGGCACGACAAAGCCACTTTAGGAAAACTTAAAGATCAGCTATTGAAATCTCACGGCAAGTAATTCTTAAAACTTCGTTTTTAAAATAAAAAAAGCCCAGGTAAAACCTGGGCTTTTTCTTTTCATTTTTTCGAAAAATCGAAAATTAGAAATTGTAAGTGTAAGCTACGTTAGCCATGAACTTGTCAGTAGAACCATCAGAGAAGCTCAAGTGACCTTTGTTCGCTGTTCCGAAAGTAGCGTCGATCAAGTTCTTACCGAACACAAGTCCAAGACCTGCATTAACAACAACTGAATCTACGTCTTTCTTGTTACCATCAGTAGCTGTGCCAGTGATGTCTTTTTCTTCATTGATAAGTACGTTTTGCTTAACAGAAGCACGTAGAACCATCCAAGAAGCTGCATTCGTTTCAATACCCATCCAAACTGGAAGAGTCATAGTATCAGAAACTTTGTCGATCTTAGTTGTGTTAAGTGCAACACCGTAGAAGAAGTTTGATTCTTCAGTCTTAGCAACAGTATTAACAAAACCAGCTTCCATAGAAACTGCATCTAACGCAGATACAGTGTTTGTTCCGTTGTTACTGTCAGCCTTAGTCATGCCATACTTGAAGTAAGCTAGCATGGCTTCGTCAAATTTGTAATCAACACCAATTGAAGTCGAACCTTTTGATTCAACACTTTGTGTGCCGTACTCAGACTTACCAACAAGACCTTGAGCCAAGTCAAATTCCCAAGCGCCCATTGCAGCACCTAGAGCAATTCCAGCAGATGTAGATTTAGCAGTATTTGCATCGTCTTTTCCATTGCTGTACTTAAGAGTCGTACCCCAAGTCCAGTCACCTGATTTGGAAGCTACAAACAAATTAAGTGGATTTTGCTCACGCATTGCTGCCGCATTGATACGACCTGCTTGAACTGCCGCGCCAACACCTTGATTGAAAGCATCTGCACGACGACCAAGGTACATACCGTAGCTGTATTCGCCAGACTTTCTTAGGAAACCACCCTCAGCATGAGGAGTCGTTGTTCCAGTCACACCATTTGTTTCGCCCCACTCCATAGTAGCCAAGTCACCAAGAGCGACAAATTGGTATGGTCTGTCGAACGCAGTTTGGATATCCACGATCTGACGAGAATTCGCCAATGCTGTTACACGCGCCTTAGAAGCCATAGCCGCAGGTGCTGCTGCCATAGTCAAAGCTGCCAATACTAATAGTTTTTTCATAGTTGCATCCTTTCGTTTCGTTGCAATTTATTTTTCTTCTAAATCTTTTAAGAGTCTCAATCGTTTATACAAAAATGCTAATTAGGACCTAGCCTAAGATCAACAACAAAAAATTACCAAAGAACTTTGGCGACCCTATTTGGCCTGAATAATATAGAGCTTGCGAAGTCCTCGAAATAGGTGTTCCAAAACTTCTAACGATTTTTTTTCGCGTGCGATTATCGCTTCGAAATAACTCGCACATCCCGCTCCTGATGCGGATTTGCAAGCGATTTGAAAAACACAAATAGCAACCACTTTACCCATGTTTTTTGCGGCTCTCTGACTTCCTGAAATACAAAAATGCCCACAAACGGACGCATTGACGCGCCATAAAAAATAGAGTTGTCGCACTAGATCATTTAGCCAACTTTAGTCTAGGTTTTAATCTTTTTACGTTACACAAGCTCCACCTTGATCTTAAATCAAACCTAACACATTAGCTACAGGCTATATAAAAGGAGAGAACGTGAAGTCATTTAGACTCTTGATTGCGCTTTTAAGTTTTGCATCTGCGTCTGCACAAGCAGCTGATCTCGGTGGGATCACCGCGAATGGTGAGGTCGGATTTGACTATAACATGATGTCGTCTGGAAATCAGACTACGGGCATTCCCAACACGGGGGGCGCGAAAAATAATACGTTTCGCCTGAACACGGCTCAAGTTTTATTGGCTAAAGAAACGGATCAAGTTTCTTTCCTAGGCCGTCTTTCCTATACACCAACGGAATACACGACCCCATCAGGAAACTCCTATTCAAACCTTGGAGGACTTGATCAAGTTGAAGTTTATTATAAGGCTATGCCGGGCTTGCAAATCGGATTTGGTCGCTTCTTAACCACTATGGGTTATGAGTCTCTAATGAAGTACGAGAACGCGACTTATAATAACACGATCGCTAACCAAGCTATCGTACCCGGTTACGGCGAAGGTCTTCGTGCAAAATACGTTGCAAGTGGATTATTGACGGCGACGGTTTCCTCGTACAACCGCATGACTTACAGCTCATGGGGCGAGGATCAACCTTCTTCGAAAGCCACTGAAGTTTCTGCTACAGGTCTTTTGGGAGACTTTACTTGGTTTGCTGGTTACCTTTTCGGTTCAGATGCTGCAACAGCAACAACAGCGACCGAAAAAACTTCTTCCAACATTTGGGCGTCTTATAAGGCAATGGACAACTTAAATTTCGCCATTTCTTTTGACTCTTCTACTTCAAATACAGACAGCGCAGGAACAAAATGGTCAGACTCTACGTCGGTCTTAGCGACCTACGGACTGGGCATGAACAATCTGACGGCTCGTTACGAAATGGTTCGCGGTGCCTCGCGCATCTCTTACACTGCTGACACTGTTAATTCTTTAACGCTTTCTGATAAAATCGTTCTTTCAGAAAATCTGAATGCCTATGTGGAATATCGCATGGATCAAGCAGATCAAAATACCTTTGTCGACAAAGACGGCGTTGCAACGAAAGATGCCAGCATGATCACACTGAGTGCTTTGGCTCACTTCTAATAAGAAGTAGCAGTATCGTTCTCAAAAAAGCCTCTATTATATATAGAGGCTTTTTTTTATTCCTTCCCTTAACATCCCGCCCCTTGAGATCATTTTGTCATTCCTCTTTGCCTATGCCAAAATCTGCTCCATTGAAACGGAGCTATCTTGCGCAAAAAGCAAATTCTCATATATTTTGTCCTTTCCCTGGCAATTCATATTCTGATGATTGGCGGACCTCTTTTAATGAGAGTGCCATCGAAGCCACTCGAGCCCGTTCAAATAGATTTTATCGAAAAGCCCCCTTTCGCCAGCCAGAAAAAAAGTCTGGCGGAAAAAGCTGGCGGTACGGAACAAATCCTGAAGGGACCACCTTCCGGTAAAGCTAAAAATACTCAACAGTCTCAACTCATTAAAAAAAGTTTCGATATCCAAATGGATAGTGCCGGCACAGACACTACCGGAATCACGATGTTTGGTGAAAGCGCCACACCCGGTAAAATCACAGGTTCTGGCGCCTGGGTTGAACAAGTTCCTTTTGAAAAAGGACTCGAACTCACGGCCTTCTGGCTACGCTTAAACGAAAAAATTAGCAACGGAATCGACTATCCCGAAGATATGGTTCGCCAAAGAATTCAAGGCGATGTCCGGGCTGATTTTTATGTAAATCGCGAAGGTAAAATCGTAGGCGAATTTCATAGCGTTCGTGGCTCTGAGACACTCTTGAATCTCTACGTTATGTCGAGCTTGCTTGTCGCACTCAAAGATCCCTTACCTAAAAATGTTTGGGCTGATCAGGATAAAGTGGCCATCTCTATTCATGTGCATTTTTCCACCTATTCAATGACAGAGACCCGTTTTAGAGATGAGTCCTCGTTTCGCAACAATGAACTTTCACTTTCGAAATTTCGCTATGTGCACCTTTGCTCGCACAAAAAATGGACACGCTTTTCACGCGTTATGTCCCGCCCATCCTTCCCATTCCCGGTGGATTTTATGTCGACATCCCGAGGCTGATTCAATACGTACAGAATATCAACACTCCCGATCCAGACGATCAGCGGGAAAAACGACTGCAGATCACGCGGGCGCAACTCGAATGGGCCCTTAGAAAAAAAGAAGTTCTTTAATACTATTCTCTTTCTACGACATAGCCTTCACTAAAATGAACGCCGGGATCGAGAATGATTTCTGCATATTTGTCGTTTAATATTCGAGACACCCGAGCCCCGCCTACTCGGTCCATTTGGCAAACTGGTAGCTTAGGACCTCGACACGACTTCTTAAAAACACCCATACGTTGCCCACGTTTGACCTGGTAATCTCCGAGGTTGACTTGCGCCCTGGAAGGGTTTATCTTCAGGGTGATATCGCCTTGAACGGCCGCTAAGCTTCTGCTCGATACATTCGAGACAAAAAGCATAAGTGCCACCGCCAGCCTGGACAAGAGTAAAACTCTCATAGCTCCTCCTTTTGATTTCCACCAATTGAACTATAGTGTTTCCAATCTTCTCTGCAGCCTCAAGTTACGTCATCGACATACATTCAACAACCTAGCCCTTTGCAGGGGAATAATTTTCTATCTCTCCCCCTAAGTTGTGCTAACCTCTTATTAACAAGGAAAACATCTCTGAGTTCACACATGAGTAAAAACAATATCCTAAACGGTACTATCAAACGACATCCAGACGGCTTCGGCTTTTTCATCCCCGACGATAAAGATCATCCCGATGTCTATATTCCCCGCCACTCGATGGAAGGCATCATGACGAACGACAAGGTCGGCGTCACGGTCACTCCCGAAAAAGGCACAGATCGCTTTCGCGGCGAAATTATTCGCGTTAATTCGCGCGGAACAAAAACCATTGTTGGTCGCTTTTTTAAAATTAACGATAAAACCGGCGTGATTCGCGATGAAGGCAAGGGCTGGGGTCAAGACCTCCGCATCTTGCTGGAAAATTCGATGGATGCAAAAGACAAAGAGCTCGTTGCCGCTGAAATCACTATCTATCCCGAAAACGGACAGAAATTCACCGGCAAAGTAACAGAAATAATTGGCGATGCTTTGGATCCGATGACCGATATCCGCCGCGTGATTCTGACAAACAATATCCCTGAAGCTTTTTCCAAGGCGACACTTTCTGAGGCTGAAAAGTTTAGCCATGAACCGTCTGAAAAAGACTTCAAAGGTCGCGTAGACTTACGCGATAAAAATCTCATCACTATCGACGGCGCGACTGCCAAAGATTTTGACGATGCCGTCTATGTAGAAGTCGAAAATGAAGGCTTCCGACTTTATGTCGCCATTGCCGACGTCAGCCACTATGTCCAAGTAGGAACTGCTATCGACAAAGACGCCTATGATCGCGGAACTTCAGTTTACTTCCCCAATTTTGTGGTTCCGATGTTGCCTGAGGTTTTATCGAATGGCCTGTGTTCTTTAAATCCCCATGTACCGCGCTTGTGTTTGGTTTCTGAAATGCTTTTTGATTTTACGGGCGAACTGATAAAGTCCGAATTTTATGAAGGCGTAATGGAAAGCAAAGCCCGCGTGACTTACGGTGAGGCACAAGAACTTATCGATGGCGACACGATCGAAAAGTTTTCCCATGTTAAAGAAAATATCCTGCGCTTGGCAGACCTAGCCAAGATCCTCATGGCCAAACGATTTAAAGAAGGCTCTGTTGATTTAGAGATTCCGGAAACAGAACTCGTCATCGATGGCGCCGGGGTTCCTGTTGATATTCAAAAATCAGAACGTCTTTTTGCCCATCGTTTGATCGAAGAAATGATGCTAGCAGCGAACGTTTCCGTCGCTAAGTTTTTTACCAGCCGTGAGATTCCGGCTCTCTATCGCATTCATGAGCCGCCCAATGAACAGGCGATCAGTCTGCTTGAACGTTATATGACGAATTTTGGTGGCAAGACTCAATTAAACACCGGCAAGCTGCAAAAACGTCTGACCAAAGCTCTTGAAGAATTCAATGGACGTCCCGAAGCGCAAATCCTGCATATTCTCACTTTGCGTTCGATGAGTCAGGCCAAGTACAGTCAAAACAACTTAGGACACTTCGGTCTGGGTTTTGACTTCTATACTCACTTCACCTCACCTATTCGTCGTTATCCGGATTTAATTGTTCATCGTTTGCTGAAAAATCAAGTGATGCCCAACTCTAAATATCGCCTAATGAACGAAGAAGATCTGGCAACAGCAGGCACGATCTTGTCGGCAGCCGAACAGCGTTCTACGAAAGCAGAACGCCAAGTTCAGTCGATCAAAAAAGCCCGCTTTATGGAAAAGTTTGTGGGCCAAGAATTTGATGGCATGATCAGCTCTGTCGCAAAATTTGGTGTATTCGTACTTTTAAGACAATATGACATCGATGGCTTAATTCGCTTAGATGACCTCGGGGGAGATCGCTTTGAATACGACGAAGAGAATCTCCGCTTGGTGGCGCGCAAGTCTGGATTTGCCTACAGCATCGGTGACGCCATTCGAATTCAAGTGGCTGCGGCTGATCCTGAGTTAGGACAGATTAATTTTGTCGTGACTCAAGAGGGACGCCAGAGTATCGAAAAAGCTGCGCGCTCGAACGACAAGCCTATCCAAAAACTTCAAGAAAGACGCCCTGAACAGAGCAAAGATCGCGATAGAGAACGCGGGCGCGGGCGTCACGATAAGAAGCCTCACCGGAAAGATCGCGACGAACGACATAAAGATCGAGATGCTGTCTCTGCAAAGAAGGGAGACAACAAAGGACCTGCCCGTAAAGATTCGCGTGGCCCAGCACCAAAATCTGCCCAGAGGCCTTCTCCAGCAGGAGGTAAAAATCAAAAGTCTCGGTTCTTTAGAGATTCCCGCGAAGACGACAAAGGAAAAGCGGATAAGATGCAGAAGGTGCTTAAGCCTTCCGGCTCTGATTCGCCTCAGGTTAAGAAGAGTATCTCGCAAAATTTGCTCGATATGATCCTTGGTCCAGAGGAATATCGTCGTGCGACGGGCGAAACCTCTTCTAAAGACAAGCCAAAGCTCAGTAAAAAATTGATGTTTGCCGAAAACTCTAAACTCCAGGATAATGACAAGTATTCGGAGAACAACAGTGACAGTCTTAAAGACGAGTACCCAGATCGGAAAGACCCTAAGAAACGCGGGACGCCTCAGGACGATCGTGGGAGTGTTCGCAAAACACGGGTTCCACCAGGTCGCGGAAAAGGTAAAGCTCGGTAAATTTATCATTGAACGTCTGAACGCCAGTTCAGACGTTCAACGGCTCTCTATGCCCGAACGCTTGAGAGCTAGCTTTGAAGAACTGGGTCCCTCTTTCGTTAAGCTCGGCCAATTACTTGCCGCCCGGCCTGACCTCGTCCCCGAAGATTATGTCTTAGAATTTGAAAAACTTCATGACCGCGTTCAAACACTTCCCTTCGAAACCATCGAGGCCGTTCTTAAAGATGAATACGGCAATCTGTTGTATCAACATTTTCAAAGCATTGATCCTGCTCCCTTGGGATCAGCCAGTATTGCTCAAGTTCATAAGGCTCTTTTAAAAACAGGCGAAAGTGTCGTCATCAAGGTTCAACGGCCTGGCATTATTCAAACCATCAGCGATGATCTGAACGTGCTCTATTTGCTAGCGGATCTATTGGTCACCTATATACCCGAAGCACGGCCTTACAATCCAGTTGCCATCGTCGACGAATACTTTAAGACCTTAGAGCTTGAAACGAATTTCATTGTGGAGGCCAACAATATTCGTCGCTTTCAAGAGAACTTCGCCAAGTCAGAGTATATCAAAATTCCTAAAGTCCACACAGATCTGACGACGGAGCGAGTGATCGTCATGGAAGCTATCCCCGGCGTGCCACTATCGCAAGAGGGTTCGATGAGCCACGCCTCTATCAATCCCGATGAAATCATGAAGCGCGCCTTGTCCGCTTATCTTAAGATGGTTTTTGAAGACGGTCTTTTTCACGGCGACATGCATGCGGGAAATTTCTTTGTCCTGCCCGACAACCATATCGGGTTGATCGATTTTGGTGTCGTGGGCCGACTCAACTCACGAACTCAGGGAGCTATTGCCAATATGCTTCTGGCTCTCTCGAAGGAAGACTATGAACGTTTGGCCTATGAATATGTGGATCTAGCTCCCTTTACGGATCGTGTGAATATAGATATTTTTGCAAAAGACCTACGCGAACTCATCGCTCCTTTTTATGGCCTTACTCTTCGAGACGTCAATTTGGGAAAAATTCTTTTACGTTCAGCAGGAATTGCAGCAAGACATCACTTACAAGTACCTACAGAACTGATGATGTTCTTTAAGTCGATTGTATCCATCGAAGGCATGGGTCGCAAAATTCATAAAGACTTTGATTTCCTTGCATACTCTTTGGAATTTGCGGGCGAACTTGCTAAAACGCATTTCGGTCCCCAGCGAGTTCTGAATGACATGTCACAAATGGCGCGAGAGTCGAAGACTTTCATCAACGCTTTGCCTCGCCAATTAAATTTCTTTTTACGAAAGATAAATAGCCCCGAGCATGCTTTCCGTCTGAAGGTGGCCGAAATTACAGAGCTCAAACGTTCCATTGAAAGCTCATCGAATTTACTTTTCTTAGGCTTAATCATTGGAGCTCTTATTCTAAGCTCTTCCTTTATTTTTGTTCACGATACCATCAGTCACATTGCAGGCATCCCGACGCTTAGTTTTATAGGCTATATATTGGCTCTCGTCCTGGGACTTTTTGCCGTCATCAATTACATCAGAAAGCCCTAGGTTTTTAAGAGCGAGGATTTAGAATGCAACAAATTTACTATGAACTCAGTGTCCTTACTAAGGCCGTGCACTTCAAAAATCTTTCCGCAGCGGCCTTGCATGTGGGTCTCAGTCAGCCCCAACTTTCTCGAATCGTTGCCAAGATCGAAGATGAACTTAAGGTGGTTCTTTTAGATCGGGCGGCGAAAAGAAAATCAGGCTGGACGAGTGCCGCTTTTTCCCTTTCAGAAATTTTTGAGAAGTCGATTCGACGACTCGAAACTGAATTGCAAAGTATCAGCAATAATCAAATGGTGGGCGAACTCCATATTGGCACCCTCGAGGGACTGGCAAGTTTTGCCTTGAATACCTGTAAAGTGTGTTTTGAAGAAGTCGGCGTCAAAAAAATCACTCTTGATATTTATGATCTCAATGAGTTAGAAGCAAATTTTTTATCTGGAAATCTAGACATCATTTTAACTTCAAAAATTCCCGGAAGACAAAAGTTCAAACATCTGATTGAAATTGGCTTCCAAAAGCTAGAAAGAATAGACTCTAACAAAAAGTTTTCAGTTCTTAGTACTTTTGAATATGGTCGTCACAATAAAAAGGAACTTGAAAATATTCAGCATATTCTGGTTTCAAATTCTCTGGCGATTCGTAAATCCTGGTTTGACCAGATCGGCGGCACAGGTCATTTGCCGACTGAGGCAAAGCGGGGACGCTCTAAAGACGCCGAACCCGTCTTGATGATAGGCTCAGAAATACTCAGCCCGCTGTTGTGGGATAATATTTACGCTGCACTTCCAGAATAAAACTTAACGAGTCAGTTGATTGATATAGTCTGCGACCACCGCCGACTCATTGATCACTCTTTGGCTGACAGCCATATTTCGGCCAAAGTATCCAAAGGCACGAACAGAGTGTGTATTCCAAACTTCAGGACTAAGATTTCGAAGGTCATACTTTGCATTTTTGTAGATCTCCGAGTTCCAAATTTGATCTCCTTGTAAATCGGGTCTTTTATTTAGAACCCACTGCTGCGCGGACTGAGCTACGTGACAGCTTACACAATCCATATTTTCCGGATTAAACGTGTGAGGATTTTGCACGCGAAAAGCCGCTCCGACCTCCTGTCGAATCAAGTCTTCAAAACCCTCTTCTAAAACATCTGAATCGAAGGCCAAATTATTCAAAGTGTCGGGCCCTCGGGGCGCAGGTGAAATTCCACCGCCACTAAAATGATCTTGTGGAACTGCCATATTAATAAAGGTTTGATTGAAACGTTGAATACGCGGCACCTGCATATTTACAAATTCATTTTCGCTATTCTTCTCAATGCCGACAAAAGCCCACATGTCGGCATTTCCTCGCAATACCATCGCTGTTACTCGGTTCAAGTTTTCCATACCCGCATATTTTTTAACAATAGCCTGAAAAGCCGCAAGTGCAGGACTGCTATCACCCTCTTCCGCCCAAGCCGGATGAATTTGCAACGCTTGGAATTGAGTTGGCGCCGGAAAAGATTTTTTCCATCTCGACAATTCATTTAACAGCCGCGAAAACTCGTTGCCTGTTAAGATATAAAAGCTATGCAAGGCCGCATCGATGGTCTCCACATAATTTTTGCGGCTCATCTCTATAGGTTGCCACACTAGACGAATTTGCGGCTGGCAAGCTTGAGGTGTTGGCAATGGAAAGCAGGGGTCAATACGAACGGCAATCACCCTCAAAGATTCCAAAATTTCTGCCCGTGAGTGGTTGACGGTCAATACCGGTATTTTGGCTAAAAGCCGTGGATCTAAAAGCGCTCCTCCCCGTGCAGGAGCTTCAAGTCCTAAAAGTTGATCTGCGCCGATAGCCGTGGGCAAAGGCAATAAGTATGAAACATCATTCAAGTCCCATTTCGCAAAGGATCGCACCGAAGAAAGCAGCGCTAACAGAGTAAGGATTACAATTTTCATCCAGTATAGATGCCTTTTCGATACAGACCAATCAACCGGATTCAAATTTCACTCTGAACTTGGCCACAACTGAAAACTTGTTGAAAATTAGGAGTCCAAAAGAGGACTCCTCATTGAGAAATTCTTACCCGGACCATTGTGACTTGACGCGTAAGGGTGTAGGATCCCTTCCAATTACTAAGGAGTATCTCTTATGAAAGCACTTTTTTTAGCGGCCACTTTATCTATTTCTTCATCTGCATTTGCAGCTAGTTCACAAACTGTTGTGAAAGCCTTTGAAGAAGCCAACGGCGTGACTTGCCACTACACTGAATCTTCAAAAAACCAATTTTGTTTCAATTCGCTTTGCACCTATAAACTCTATTATGCTTGTTCAAATGAGTCTTCGGAGATGACTTTGGTATTGAAAATCCGTAGCGTAACTTATCCCGGTGGCTTAGTTGAAAAAAACGTTACAGACTCTTACGTTCAATAGTCCGACTTTGCTTTAAAGACTCATCAGAGTCTGCGTCGGAATCTGATGAAAAATAAAAAGGGCACTCTTAACAAGAGTGCCCTTTTCTTTTTTTGTCTCTTTAAATCTAGCCTAACAACTTCAATGCTAGCTGCTGCGACTGATTTGCCTGACCTAGAACCGAAACACCTGCTTGTAACAAGATATTATTTCTTGTCATTTCAGAAGTCTCTGCTGCGACGTCAGTGTCTCTGATTCGAGAGTTCGCTGCCGACAAGTTCTCGTCTGCGATCAACAAGTTATTCGATGTTGATACGAGTCGATTTTGTAGCGCACCGAAGTTCGCCCGAATGGCATTGACCGAAGTCATCGCTTCATCCACGACGTTCAAACTCAATTGAGCACCTTCCTTAGTCGCCACCGATTCAGCCGTCATACCCAGCGCCTCTAGCGAAGAGTTCGCGGCACCTGAGTTAAAGCTGATTCGATCGCGGAAGGGGTCGTTGTTTACGCCGACCTGAATATCAATGCTTCCACCAGTTCCATTCAAGAGTTCATATCCGTTGTAGACCGTTGATTCAGTGATACGCTGCATCTCTGATTTCAACTGTTGGTATTCTACGTCAATGAACTTTCTTTCTACGTCTCCTACAGTGTCTGAAGATGCCTGCACTCCAAGTTCTCTTAAGCGAATGAGCATATTTGAAACTTCGTTCAAGCTGCCCTCAGCGACTTGCACAAGAGAAATACCATCATTGGCATTTCGATTGGCCTGTCTCATACCTCGGATTTGTCCCTTGAGGTTTTCACTGATCGCAAGTCCCGCGGCATCATCGGCTGCTTGGTTGATTCGTTGTCCCGAAGCCAACCTCGCCATTGAACGATTTGCATTGATCCCTGTCATATACAAATTCTTTTGTGCATTCAACGCCGCCACATTTGTACCAATTCTTAATCCCATTCTATCCTCCCTGCATACTCTTATCCTCCGTGAAGCTTGCCATCCATTGGCATAAGGCGCGAATCCATGCACCCGTTAAATTAATAAATTGAACTTGCGATACAAGTTCCTGCTTACTTATCGGAAATAATGTGATGGTCTCGAGTCCAGATTTTGTCTTTTGTTTTTATTTTGTATTTGAAGATTTTATTTTTTGAATTCGTGTTTAAAACACAAAATTTTGATACTAGGGCAAGGCCCCATAAAATACGAAGTTTAGAATTCTGCTTCTGTCATTCAAACTTTCAGGTCTGAATATCTTTCGAACCTTTGGTTCGAATACCTTCCGAACCTTTGGTTCGAATATCTTCCGAACTTTTAGTTCGAGTATTTTCCGAACGTTTCGTTCGTATATTTCAAACTTTTAATTCATTGATCTTCGGAATTTAAATCCGATTAAGCTCAAAAATTAATTTTCGATAAATCTCAACTTAGAAAGAACACTGAATCAAATATGATTCTTCGTTACTCTCGTTCATTTATCATTTTCGTACTTACTAAACTCTTACTTACGACTCAGTCGAATATTCACAGACTCTACCTGCTGAGGTCCTTAAATAAGGCCCGCCGAAAATCGTCGGGCCTTTCGCAGGAAACAGATCGGTATGTCAGCTCTAACGAGAGCCTCGGGTACACTTGAGGGTGATCTTATATTTAAAGATCGGGAACCTGGGTCATTCTTCTATCCTACTCCAGCGGAACTGGAGCATTAGACAGATTAAGAGAACGACTTATTCAAGAGTCCTAGTGCTACGTTAGCTTGTTGGTTCGCTTGTGCTAGTACGCTAGTACCCGCTTGCAACAAAATATTATTTCTTGTCATCTCTGAAGTTTCTTCAGCTACATCCACATCTCTGATTCGAGAGTTTGCTGCAGACATATTTTCAACAGACACTTGAATGTTGGAAACAGTTGATTGCAAACGATTCTGGATGGCACCGAAGTCGGCTCGCATGGCAGAGACACTGACAATCGCTTGGTCGATCGCTGAGAGCGCATTCTGCGCTGACGCTTTATCGGCCACGGATGTTAGGTTCACACCGAGGGCTGCCGAGTTGGCATCTGCTTTCGAAGCATCGAAAGAGATCCTATCGATTTCTGGATTATTTCTTGTTCCAACTTGGAAATCCAAGATCGATCCCACACCTGCCAGAAGTTGAGTTCCATTGAACTCTGTACCTTCGGAGATACGGTCAACCTCTGAGACCAGCTGGTCGTACTCCACATTGAGGAACTGACGTTCAGTCGGTCCAACAGTGTCAGAAGCGGCCTGTACAGACAATTCTCGAAGTCGAATTAAGATCGAAGAGATCTCATTCATCGAGCCCTCAGCCACTTGGACTAGAGAGATACCGTCTTGTGCATTTCGGGAAGCTTGCTTTAGACCGCGTACCTGAGCTTTTAAATTCTCAGAGATCGCTAAGCCTGCAGCATCGTCACCGGCGCGGTTGATGCGGAATCCTGAAGCGAGCTTTTCCATGCTCTTATCAAGACCGATCTTCGTTCCCCAGAGTACTCTCTGTGCGTTTAACGAAGCTGTGTTCGTATTAATTCTGAGACCCATACGTCCTCCTCCTTGAAGATTTACAGTTTCAATCCTTTGAAACCGGGTACCCCACTGGCACCATGGGTAGTTCTTGTTACAAACTACTGATCGGAGTCCTCAGGAATTCCTAAAGTGATACGTCTCATTATTTTACATTTCTGGATTTAGGCCCTGTAAAATAGGGCCTTTTCAGGACGAAGATCTTGGGAAATTCACGTTTTATTGAGGCAGAACAAAGTTCAATTGAAACTTCCAAAGTGCTATCATTTAAGATTCCTATTCTCTGAAAGCTGTTTGAACTCCGGTTGTTTTAACACCGCCGGTGGTTCCCACTGACCTGAAAGAACCGCTTGCTTAGGCCAATACAGTCGCATATTCAAATTGAAGACTCCAGCAGGTGCCGGCAACCAATTCGAAACACGAGATTTTCCAGGACTCTGTCTTTGTATAAAAAGAGTTAAAGAACCGTCCTTATTATAGGCGAGGTCATCTCGGTCCCCAATTGCATAGCGATTGAGAGGATTCTTAGCAAAAAAATACCTTGAGTTGTACATCGTCAGGGACCAAAAAGCGTTCACAGGAGGAATCTGATTTTTCGCAAATGTGATTGTGTATTTGCTGTCTCCACGCAACGGACGTCCATCACTATCGACATTCGTGCGCGCATAGACCGCATCGTCTGGCAAATTCGCCCCTAGGGCATTGATGGCCGTCGTAGATCGCTTAACATAGTTGCGATTGTATTTTCCTAGACCATTTTCAATAACCCAACCATTGACTCGTTTGTCTTCTGGTTTTTGTGCAGACTTTTGAATCAAACTGAGTCCACTCTTCGCGCCCTCTTCGATGGCCTTTGAAATATTGGATGGCAGCTTACCCGCGTCGAAATCATAGCCCGGAACTAGACCTATTTTCACCAGTTCTGAAATGGTGGCTCCATCGGCCGCGGTGGGCGAATTTCTTTTCATTGAACTCGCCATTCTTTTAAAAAATTCAGCGGCCGACATTCGCTCGACTTGTTCGACTGGTGGAGTTCGCATATCTATATTCGAGCGAACGGAAACATTCGTCGGTGGCACATAGTTCGTACCCCAGGAACTCAGAGGTGTTAGATGATATTGCTTTTGTAAATTACGAACCGCTGCATAGTCCGTTGTGCCATTGGTTTGAGTTCGTCCGATGATCCACACATCATTGGTCGGCGATCGGACTTCTTTAATTCCTTGTGGCAAGGTCCCTTTCCAATCTGGTCCTACCACAGCAAAGTCCCCTTTTTCAGTTCCTGTTGTGCGTGAGCCCGGCGAAGCAAAGACCTCCGTCCAGGCACTCATCATAGGCATAAGGAAATAGCGTTCGTTTGTCGCCGGCAAACTTAAGATGATGGGCTCTTTTTTTAGATCCAGCCACGCCGAACTATAGAGTGTGTCAGCATTAGGACTAACAACCTCAGAGAAATTGGCATCGGGAAAGCTCTCTTTGTGCACGAACTGACCCAAGGGCGCAGCCCTTTCACTCACCCCGGGAACATTGGTCATCACATCTTTTGTGACATCCATAAGGACCAAAGGATAACCAAATATATATGCTTCTTCCGCAATTCGTCTCGCTTCTTCAGCGGTGACAGTCACTTTTCCAGGAGCTGTGTAGCTTCTCCGTCCTTGTTCCGCTGTGACTGCGTCTTTCGACGAGCTTTGACAAGCGAAAAGAGAAGTCGAAATCAAAAGCGTTAAAATATGTCGCGCGTCCATGCTGCCTCCTCAAAAATCAGAACCGTTTTAGGAACCTTAAAATGAACTATCTAAATTTCCCTGCGAAAGATTTGGCCGGTCGTTGCCTTATGTATTCCAGGCAGTTTCCAGCTAAGGCGCGCTTGAATATCTATTGCCGAGGCTTGCATGGAGGCCTTTTCCTTTTTTCCAGAACTCGAACACGAAAGAGTGAATAGCAAGAACAGAAGCAAAAAGGTGTGCATATCGAGTCCTCCTCCAGACATTGGGCCGAAAAGCAGCGCATTCGCCAACTTGTGTTTAACCACTAGGCCCCGGACAAAAGTCAAATAAATCCTCGTAAAGAAAATCTCGCATACGCCATAAAGGAGTTATTGAATACAATTGTTAGAATACAGTCCTTGGAGGGCGAACTATGACATATTTGAGGACTCTGATTCTCTTCGCTGCAGCTTTGACCTTTTCAATCTCTGTCCTTGCCGGTGATGGCGTGAGTTTCACAATTCATCATCTCTATCAAGCTCCTCGCCCCTTGGGAATGGGAGACGCCTTCGTTGCTGTGGCCAACGACTACAGTGCTCTTTTCTATAATCCGGCAGGATTGGCCCGCCGAGACGACGGACAAGTGAATCTCTCGGTCAACGTGGCAGGTTCAGTTGGGATCGCGGACTTTTCGAATCAAATCAATGAAATCCAAAACTCATCGATGTCAGAGTCCGACCAACAAACGGCAATGTTTAACTTAATTGAATCAAAATACGGGGAAACTTACGGCGTACGGTTGGCACCTCTTGAAGGTATCTGGGTCCGACCTAACTGGGGAATTGGTTTCGTTCCAGCAGATATCTCTTTAGAGATGACTATGCATCAACAAGTCGGTCCAGCTATCAATACGACAGTCTATGCCGATAGCTATTTGGCACTGGGGTATGGAGAGGACTTTAAAGGCGTGCCTCATGGCCAACTTTCTTGGGGTGTGACTGGAAAATTTGTGAATCGCGGCTGGGCGAGTATGGCAATAAGTGCCACCGAATTAGCTGCCGACAGCCAAGTCATCACTAAAGAAGACCTTAAAGAAGGTTATACAATTGATGCCGACGTCGGCTTGCTCTGGACGCCGGAGTTGCCAAGCGAAGGAATTTTTTCTTGGCTCACTCTTACACGCCCGACCTTCGGAGCCGTGATCCGAAATGTCGCAGAAACAGGATTCGGACAATCCCTGCATCTTTTAAATGACCAAAAAACTGAAGCACCTGAAAAACTTTATCGTGTTCTTGATCTAGGAAGTCGCTGGGAGTATCCCTCCCTTTGGATCTTTAAGGGGCGAGGGGTTTTGGATATTAGAGATATTGGACATCCCAATTGGAATTGGTCAAAAGGAACTCATTTAGGTTTCGAATTTGATTGGTATGTGAGTTCCTGGTGGAAGGGCCATTACCGAGCGGGGCTTAGCGAAGGCTTCTGGACAGGTGGTGTCTCTGCAGAGCTTGGCATCTTCAATTTGGATTTCGTGAGCTATGCCGATGATGTCGGTACCTTTAGCACTCCAGTTGAAAATCGAATCTATGCACTCAAACTGAATTTAGATTTTTAGTTCACGGTTTGACATTTTATTTGGAAACAAAAAAGCCCACTTACAAGTAGGCTTTTTTTAATTCTCAATTTCAATTAAGCCCTAGGGCTGTTTCCAAAGAGTCAAGAGCGCTTCCGCAACTGCTTGAGGGATATTGATGTCAACATTGCTATCATTAATAACCTGCGACATTTCACCACAAAGATCTGAGTTCGCTTGCGAACCAGCAGCACAAGCTGTTTGATAAGTCGCGGTGACTGCATTTCCGATTTCCGCCAATAACTCTGCTGAACCACCAAGCGCTCCGCCTAATAAATCGGTAATAGCTTGTTCAATTTGTGCCGCACTTAGATTTGATCCGAGTGTCAGACCGGGAATGGCAATCGCCGCCAAGGTTGTAGCTGACATCGCCATAGTTCCCAACATGGAGAGCCCTTTTTGCTTAGACTTTTGGCAATAAGAATTTGTCGTGCTGGCAAAAGATTTGTTAGTCGCTCCGTCGGCTTTGCTTTTAAATGCCATGACCGTCAGTAACCCAATAGTTCCATCACCGCCGGATTCTAACTGAGAAAAAGAGTCGACCAATCTAGCAATATCATCAAAGCCTTCACTCAAGAATCCAGCTGAACATCGCAAGATATTTGCCTGCGCAGATTCGATGCCCTCGATCTTTGAAAGACAGGCTTGCGCCGTGGAGGCATTCGCTTTATCCAAGCACAGCTGAGCATCGCCAATACGATCCGCATCCGTTTCCTGGCAACTTGTCAGGCCAATAAAACTCATTAAAGTTAGGCTCATCACAATCTGGTTTTTGAGAGTCATCCGACGTCCTCCGTAAAAATTCCGAACATAAGTACTTATCGGAGTTCCTATTAGAGTCTTGACTCGTTTTCGGCATTACTTCTCAACCTGATACACAGAAATAGATACAGAAAAAATCTGTCTGCATTGTTGACACAATCTTGTAATATTCGAGCCTTGTCTTCTGATATAGACAGGCCTCGTCTCAAGAAAGCTCTTTCGAAATATCAATCAATAGAGAGAGTTATATTGAGCCCTGCCGCCTTCGCGGGTTCTTTTGCTGCGTACACGGCGCCCGTAAAGACCAAAAGACTGAGCAGAAGGCTGACCGCTATGCCGGATAGGATAAATAGGAATAATTTCACAGCACCCCCTCCCATGACCTTAAAAAGGCGCCAGGCTAGGTACAAGCCAACTCGACAAGAATCAAAAACAGACCCCAGCTCGCTGTTTCTTGACAGCGAGGCCCCCATAGGGATAATTCCCTGATGATTGAGGAGATATTCATATGGAAATCAGGGACCCCGTTCATGGCTCGATTTACTATTCTGATCCTGAAGTCGCCATCTTAGACACTGCTGAATATCAGCGTCTCCGCGCCATCAAACAACTCGGCTTTGCAGAGTTCAGTTTTCCAGGCGCCACCCACAACCGTTATTTGCACTCCATCGGGGTTGCACATTTGGCAGGCCAAGTTTTTGATTCTATCTTTAAAGTTTATCCTTTCTCGAAACCATCGACAAAAACCCGCTTCCGCCAAGTTCTCAGGTTAGGAGCTTTGCTTCACGATGTGGGACACGGTCCCTTAAGCCACACCACTGAACAAGTCATGCCACCGGTTGATGATCTTAAAATTAAACTTTATGATGAGCAGTCTGCCGTCAACTCTTCCAGTGCCTGCCTTTACAAAAATCGCAAAGCCAATCATGAGGACTATACGATCAAGTATGTTTCAGATTCGCCAATTTCAGACACGATTAAAAAACAGTTTCCTGATATCAGCCCTGTACATGTAGCCTGTTTGATTGATAAATCTTTGTATTGCCCCGATGATTTCTTTATCGACAGTGGCGTGGACTTCCGTCCGATTCTTTCACAGCTTGTCAGCAGCGAAATCGATGCGGATCGCATGGACTATCTGGAGCGTGATTCTTATTTCTGCGGCACCAATTACGGTAAAATCGACGTTCATTGGTTGGTTCAAAATTTGACTTTCTATCGAGTCGAAAATCAGCTTTTCCTGGCCCTGAACCGGAGAGCTCTGTACTCTTTCGATGATTTTCTGATTTCCCGCCATCACATGCATTTAATGGTTTATTGCCATCACAAAAGCATTATTTATGAAGAAATGCTCAATCGCTATTTGACCTCAGAGGATTGCACTTTCGTTTTACCGGGGGATATTTCCGAATACACTCGCTATAATGACTATCGCTTGCATGAGCATCTTGCCAGCGTCAATAACAGTTGGGCGACACGAATCGCGCAACGCCGCCCTTTCCGCGTTCTCCTTGAGCAACACAATACGACAGAGTCCACGCGGCCGGAGCAAATTCGTCAGATATTTGAAAACGAAGGCATCGAAGCTATCTGGGCCAGCTCCAAAACTCGTTTGTCGAAATATCACACAGCTTCTCCAGATGAGCGAGCTGCACAAATTTTTGTGGTGGATCAATACGATCGTTGGAATGAGCCTGCCCCGATTAATCAGTCGACCGAAATTTTTAAACGTTATGAGGGAGCGCGGATTATTGATCGGATCTATGTTGCGCCAGAGAACTACGCGAGGGCGGAAACTATTTTGCGGGATAAGAAGTTGTAGGGTTTCCGATTGGTAGGGCTAGTAGAGTTGGGTTTTGCTAGTACAGCTGAGACAATAGCGAGAGTTTCCGCCGTCCTTGAGCAAGCTATAAGACTGCCATCGTGGCAGTCTTATTCTGGTAGTTTTTTGTTCACCGTGAAATAGAAAGTACCTTGCCCTGATGGCCACGACGGCCATCAGGAAGGCCGCACAGGATGGCCCGAACCAACTCATCAATTCTGACAGCTGTATTCGGCAACTCTCTAAGAAAGCCTTAAATTCTGCCCATTCATACTAGCCCCCATCGAGCTCACTAAAAACACAATAGTTTGAGAAATCTTATCCGGCTCTGTGATTTTCAATGAAGGATCTATGAGCTTCATTTTCTCCATCGCCTCTTTGATCGACTTAGATTCCAAGTCATGCGACAAAATATATTCTTCGGTTAAAGCCACAGACAGAGCATTGACCGTGACATTGAACTCACTCATCTGCTTTGAAAGAGCGGCAGCAAACTGCACCAGACCTGAGCGCACAGCTTGCCCCAGAATGTCCTCTTTAACTTTCAATGAAGGTGATTCATTCAGCAAAAAAATCACACGACCCTTCTTGCGATTCTTCATATACGCCAAAACATTTTGGGTGAACATCAGTGGCAGCCGCAAATGACGATTGATCAAGCCGTCTAAGCCGTCATACATTTTTTCAAATGAGATAGGCGTTGGTTTTTGAATCATGAAGGCATCGATATACACATCGACACCACCAAAAGTTTGCGCAGCCCGACCCACTACATCTCGAACTTCGTCTTCAGTTTCCATCGAGGCCTGAATCACTGTCGCACGTCCGTATTTATCGTTGATCTCTCGGGTATCATTTATTTGATTCACAAAGGCTGAGGGCACGGTTTTATCGGGATCTAAGAGGACACAGTCTGCACCTAAACGAGTTAAAGACATCACTATACTCGATACTGTTGTCGACATGGGTCCCGCAATCAGAACCACCCTTTGATGCAAATTCAAACTATTTTCCAAATGTCCCCCCGTATCTCAAAACTCACTGCGAACTAAAGCGCTTCAATAATTACAGCTATTCCCTGTCCGCCACCGATACAAGCAGAACCCAACGCGTACTTGGCCTTCCGACGGTGCAATTCATAAACCAAGCTGTTCATTATACGAGTCCCCGATGCCCCCAATGGATGACCGACAGCTATAGCGCCGCCATTCACGTTGGTTTTTTCTGGGTTCAATTTCAATTCTTTTTCTACGGCCAAATATTGGGCAGAGAAAGCTTCGTTCACTTCCACAAGATCCATTTGGTCCAAAGTTAGATTGGCTTTTTGCAAAGCCATGCGAGCCGCTCCTGCAGGACCAATCCCCATGATCGTCGGATCACAACCAACAGAGGCATAACTCACAATTCTTGCTAGCGGTTTAAGACCCAACTCTTTGGCTTTGGATTCACTCATTAAAAGTGAACAAGCAGCGCCATCGACAATTCCGGATGCCGAGGCCGCCGTTACCAAACCGTCTTTTTTAAAGAGACTTTTTAGAGTCGACAGCTTTTCAATTGTGGATTCGGGTTTGGGATGTTCGTCTTTATCAACGACCACCGGCCCCTTGCGAGTTTCAACAGTTACGGGCGTTATTTCTTCAGCGAAAACGCCTTTCTCTAACGCAGCCTTATATCGTTGTTGAGATTGAATAGAGTATTTATCTGACATTTCACGTGTGATGCCATATTTCTCACCCAAGTTTTCAGCTGTAATCGCCATAGGCATCTTTGCAAAAGCATCCGTGAGGGCAGAGGTCATCAAATCTTCTAACTCAAAATTTCCCATGCGCATTCCATCAAAACGTACTTTACGAGCGACATAGGGAATCAAAGACATTTGCTCAACTCCACCAGCAAGGATCGCTGTGGCCTCCCCACACTGAATCATTTGAACCGCGTTCACCCAGGATTGAAATCCACTGCCGCAAAGACGATTCACAGCGAGAGCACCCACTCCAACGGGAACCCCCGTTTTTAACCCAATGTGACGCGGTAAATAGGCAGCATCTGCACCCGACTGAACCACATTGCCAAAAATAACATGGTCAATTTTTTCGGCAGAAACACCGGCTTGTTCTAGGGTTGCTTTGGCAGCAGCCACACCTAGATCAGTTGCTGAAATATCCTTTAGAGAGCCGCCAAAGGCACCAAAGGGAGTTCTTTTTCCAGAGATAAATACGATTTTTTCCATGAGTAAGAGCCTAGGCTGCTTACCAACTCCAGGCAAGACCAATCATTGACAATCCTTGGTCAGAATTATTTTTATGGCTGAGAGTGAGGTCTTTGTCGTGCAAAACTTTTTCTGTAATTTGGACGTCTGCTTGCGACGCTTTTGCGTCATAGTTTACGGCCGCATTCAACCAGCCACTGTACATCAATTTAGCGCAGGCTTGAAAGGCTTCGATCCGCACAGAAAATTTGTGGGAAATATCTTCGGGAGCCTCCCCCTCGACCACAACATCTGTTTTTAAATTTTCTTCTGTTTGAGTTGCGAATCTTCCAAAAGCAGAATCCCGCACTGAAGGGGAGTTAAACCATCTCATAAAAGTTCTATCTGCAATTCTATTCATCATAGAGGCGGTCGATTCATCTTTTGGAATATTGGTCGGTATAATTTCAGCCACATCTTTAGAGGTCAGGCGAGGCGTGACATTGTCCCGCGGAATAACCAAGGGCTTCGTTGAATGCAAATCAAGCTTACTTGCTAAACAAGGCAAGTGAAAAAAACTTAGAAGTAAAAGTAGAATCGAAGCCCAACTTCTCATACTACACCTCTTATACAATTAGCGTTCCACTCCTTCGAGCCAAAGTCCCTCTAATTTCGATTTAGACTTCAAATTACAGGGGTCTGGGGCCAGTCTCACAATGAATGACTAAACTTTAGACATTGCACGCCTTCCCGGCACCATTGACGGTCTTTCTAGAAAAAGTGGGACCCCTATGCGTCAGTCTCCTTTTGATACAGCCATTGGAGGGCGTATTTGTGGTTCAAATATCCATACCTTTGCATGATCTTAAGAGCAAAGTAGGCCATATCTTTGTAGCCATAGGCGATCCATTTGAGTGTTTTGATGGCCCGATTTATTCCCTCGGAAACACCACTTGTAAGACGATGGTCAAAGTAATTCCAGAATTCTTCGCGCTCTCGGATCGAAGTTATCCATTTTTGAAGATGAAATGCTTTTGCCTGCCAAGACCATTCATAGCATTCCGACAGCATTATTTGGGCCTCGAGTTTATCCTGACAGTGGAACATTTTATGGAAGTGCTCTTTTATCAATTCAAGTTTGGCAATACGCTCATTCTTTTTCATTACTTCCTCGATGTGACGACGATCTGTTTTATTTCGATTTGCGGCCTTGGTTAAATAAATATAGCGATACTTCCCAGCTAAAAGGTCATCCTCTTTAAGGGCTGGATCTCCGTATTTATCCCACTCTTTTTTACGCTCCTCGTTCAGAGCTTCGTTGAAGGCTTGAACCAAGTGAAAACGATCCCAAACTAAAGATGCCTTCGGGCAATACTCACGAACGCTGTCTGCGTAGCCTCTGTGCTGATCACAGGTAACGACTTTTATTCGTTCACAAGCCTCCTTGCCGATCATTTCAAAGAACGTATCTAAAGCTTCTTTACGTCTACTTTGACTCACCCAGATGACTTTGTGAGTTCTTTGATCGACCACTACTGTCAGAAATAGGTCGTCCCGAGTTTCGTTTTTTTTTTGCTGAACGGGGCTTCGGGCGTAAACTTCATCTACAGATATGTGGGTAACATCGGGAATCTGATACCCTTGAAGCAATCGTGTGAGGATATACTTATCAACAGTATAGCAGGACATTTTGTCGATACTTTCTAGCTTCGATACTTGCAGGACTGTTGAGATTTCACTGAGCCTATTGATCCACCAGGCAAGCTCTAAGGTCATATGAGGACTTGTTGGGCATATAAAATCAATCCACTCACTGCGGGTTTTCTTGCAGTTTGCACAATGTCTTTTTTCTCGCCAGAAGCCTACTGTAACCGTCCAGCCAAATATTCGAAGATGTCGGGCATTGACCCAATATCGATCCTTCATGATACCTAAAGCTGTGCCGCACCGGCTACAAAGTCGCGTGCGGTCTTTGTCAGACTCCAGAATAATCTGCATCTGTTCGGTGGAACGAAATTCTTTAATGTCGCGAACAGAAAATCCTTGAAAGGATTTAAAACAATGGGGAATGTATAACTGAACCTTTGCATCCATGCTGTGAGTCCTTTTTGATGTTGCGTAGTAACAAAATCAAACCAGGACTTCTGCAGAAAATGCAGAGGTTTTTTAATTTAATGAGTAGGCTGTGGGTAATCCCTTTTAAAAAGGGACCTCCGGCACGCATGGATGCGTGCGCCCCCATCGGGGGCAAGAAGCCGGTTTGAGCCTGGATGGCGTGTCCCGTTTAAAAGGGGTTATCCACAGCCGACCCACTAATTTTAGAAAGAACC
>JBBKWD010000054.1:0-6370 GCA_037968775.1 Bdellovibrio sp. | reverse complement strand
TTCATATACTCTCCTTACCCTGCAAGCCATTCGGCGAATTTATAGAACAATGGAATTCCTACGACGAGATTAAATGGAAAAGTAACGGCCAAGCTCGCTGTTAAATAATATGTCGGATTGGCCTCAGGCAAGGTCATGCGAACTGCTGGTGGTGCTGCGATGTAAGACGCACTCGCGGCCATCGTACCAAGCACCGTGGCACCTCCGATAGAAAGACCAGACCAGTGCCCAAGAAAAACACCTAATGTACCGTGAAGTATAGGTATTAATATCCCCAGCGATATTAAGGGTAATCCTACTTTTTTTAGATCAGAAAGTCTGGAGCCTGCGACAATTCCCATTTCTAAAAGAAACAACACAAGTGCGCCCTTGAACCCTGTTTCAAAAAATGGTTTTATGGGCTCGTAGGCTTTTGCTCCCATAAGAAGACCTATGACCAAACCCCCAACCAATAAGATCATTGAGCGCCCAGTTAGAATTTCATGAAAGATAGTAGACTTGGATTTCTTATCACTACTTGATAATGATGAATTATTTTTCGCCCGTTTCAGCGCGCCTATGGCTAATGCGATATGAATGCCGGGACTTTCTAGCAGAGTTAAAAGCGTCGGCATAAACCCCTCTGCCGTTTTCCCCATTTGTTCGATAAATTGATTTGCCGCAATGAATGTGACCGCAGAAACTGAACCATAATGTGCGGCCAATGCAGCTGCGTCGATCTGTCCAAATCGTCCCAGTTTTCGCATGATCAAGTAGGCCGAGATTGGAGTAACACATCCCAAAACGAGAGTTGCAAATGCCGGCCAAGCAATGACTTGAAAAGTACTTTCAGATAGTTCAACTCCGCCTTTTAATCCAATCGCCAATAGAAGATAGATGGATAATGAAGAGTAAAGATCTTTTGGCAGGCTCAGTTCGCTCTTAACTAATTTCGTTACAATTCCAAGCAGAAACGCTAGCACTATAGGTGATAATAAGTTTGTTCTTAAGATTTCAAATGCTGTCAAAGTTCAGTCCTTTATTTTCAAGGGTTACAAAATTCACAGTCAAACGAGTCGAGTTCACGCTGGCCATCGGGCCTTGGCCGCGTATCAACGGGGATCGCAACACACTCTATACCAAGTTCGGCCTACAATGGTTTAAGAAGCGCCTCTTTGCCCTGCTTTTTTGCAAAGTAAACTGTCTTGCCATAAAATGGGTGTGCCACGGTCAATGTCATATCTTTAATATCGCCAAATTCGTCTATGCAGTAAAACATATAAAATATTTGAGTTTGATCTATTAAACAGATAATGTGGCAGTTATGGAATGGCTCAACTATCATCATCTCTTCTATTTTTGGACCGTAGCTAAAGAACAAAGTTTCACGAAGGCAGCTTTGAAACTGCGGATTGCACAATCGGCCGTAAGCTTTCAAGTAGCGCAGCTTGAAGATTTTTTTGGAAAGAAACTGATCCAGCGCTCGACCTCAAAAAAATTAACCCTCACAGAAGAAGGCCAGATTGTTTTCAATCAGGCGGAAGAGATTTTTCGGCAAGGCAAAGAGCTTGTCGATGGTCTAAAAGAAGGCGGAATTCAATCCACACTAAGAGTCGGAGCAATAGGAAGTTTATCAAAAAATCTTCAAATTAGACTACTAAGACCAGCCATAGAACGGGCTGATTTTGAAATTACAGTCGATGTCGGAGACGCACAAACTTTGTTGAGTCGTCTTCAAACATTCAACTTAGACGCCATTCTTTGTGATGTCCCATATCCACATTCTGAAGTTGAGCCTTTAATTCAACGAGAAATCGCGCGGGAGCCAATTTGTCTTATCGGTCGAAAACTTAAACTGAGTACTCCACTTCAAGTACGACTTACCAAGTATGGAATATATCTTCCTGCGCGCAGCAATCCAATTACGTCCGAAATAGAATCATTTCTAAAAAGTCAAAAAGAGCGAATCATGATCAAGGGCTATATTGATGATATTGCTTTACTTCGCTTGTTAGCAATTGAAACCGATAGTGTTGTAGCCATCCCGCAAATTGGAGCCGCTAGAGAACTGCAAAATAAAACAATTGTGGTGTTACATCAGTTCAGATCTATGTATCAAAAGTTCTATCTCGTACTTCGCCAAAACGGATCACGTTCAGAAAAAATACTGAGGCTTTTGGATCAAGTATAAATTTTTGAGCGCGCTTTTCTACGACCTACTTTTGATTCAGGAATGCTTTGTTTCGAAAAAGAGGCGTTGTCGAAACGGTTGATTCTATTCTAAGATGCATTGAGGCTGTGTTTTGAAAGTCAGCGGAGTGTTTGTCCACCATGTTCCCCGGATCGCTCATTATGAAAGAGAGGCTCGTCCAGTGAAGGCAGTTGTTTGCACCAAATATAATTCTTTAGCACATTTAAAAGTGGTTGAAGTTCCGAAACCTGTTCCAAAAGACAATGAAGTTCTTATCAGAGTTTACGCGACTCCTGTCACGACAGGTGATTGGCGAATTCAAAGCCTAACTGTTCCGAAGGGACTTAAGTTTCTGGTGCAGGTGATTTATGGGTTCGCGAGGCCCAGGCGGCCAATTCTTGGGACTCAACTCGCGGGAACGATTGAAGCTACTGGGAAAAATGTCAAAATGTTCAAAGCCGGAGACGACGTCATTGCAGAAAGTGCTCTGGGACTAGGTGGGCATGCCCAATATAAATGTCTGGCAGAAAGCGCCCCGATTGTTCAAAAGCCCAAAAGTCTTTCTTTCGAGGAGGCTTCTGTATTGAGCTTCGGCGGAGTTACCGCTTTAGGTTTTCTTAAATATAAAGCGACCGTTCGACCCGGCGATAAAATGTTGGTACATGGGGCATCCGGGTCAGTGGGTATAGCCGCGGTTCAATTGGGCACACACTTTTGCGCCAGAGTCACGGGAGTCTGCAGTTCTTCAAATCTGGATTTTGTGAGATCTTACGGCGCCGTAAATGCAATTGATTATCAGGCAGAAGATTTCACAAAAAATGGAGAAAAGTACGACTTGATTGTAGATACGGTTGGTGTGCTCACAATGAAGAAGTGTAGACACTCACTGACTAAAAATGGCCGTCTGCTGCTAATCTCTCCGGGACTTTTCGAACAGCTGACGGCCCCTTTTTTAAATCTTTTTACCTCTGCAAAAATCGTGACTGGTGTAGTGAGCGCATCACCTCAGTTGATGCAAGAGCTTTGTGATTTAGTCAGAGACGAAAAATTCAAAGCTGTGATTGATAGGCAATTCCCACTCGAAAATATAGCCGATGCCTACGAGTACGTCGGCCAACGTCACAAGAGAGGAAATGTAGTTGTTAAACTTTAAACGGATATTAGCTAAATTTGATCGTTCCCGGAGGACTGGGATTTGAGTGTTGTAGAAGTGCTCCTGCACAAGTAAATTTCATTTGTGTAGCGAGCGTGTAGATCGTAAGTTATTGAAATTACACGCTATCTTCCACCCTCACATTATGTGTGTGTAGATAGACTTAAGCCCAGTAAGGCAAATAATGAAAGTCTCTCCGTGAGGCGGTGGGATTAGCTAATTTAATTTTCCCAGAATCCAGAGCATCAGTGATCAATCTGCCAACCTGATCCGGCCTAGTAATGCCGATACCTCGCAAATCATCGGCAATGGCTTTGCCAATGTTGGGGATCTGCTCAAGTGTGGCTGCGTCTAAGGCTTTTTTTGCTTTGATCAAAAAAGATTTCTCACGCTCACTTTGATTCTTCATTTGAAGAAAAGAGCTTCCTCATTTCACTCAAGACCAACCGACTATTGTCATCGTCTCTGGTTTCGTGCCCCTTGAGAACCCCGGCACGATCAGCAGGTGTTCGGTTTTGACTCAACTTCCTTTTGAAATTGATCTCATCTACTTTGACCTTAAAACCCACAATGCTTTTAGGTAAGACGTCACCCGTCAGATCATCAGGGATAAAAAAATCCCACCCACTGGGCCAATGCCGCTCTACATGGGCAGTCAGCTCTTTAAGACAATCGACTATTCCATCATGACTTTCAATCAACTCGATCTTCCCTGCTGCATGAACAGTAGAGTAATTCCATGTTGGTACATTATCCTCAGCGTACCACTTGGGGGTGATGTATGTATGTGGGCCGTGAAAAATCACAGTCGCAAAAGGATTCTGATCCATTAAGTCGAAGGCTTCATTTGTATCGGCAGATTTGAATCGTTGAGGGTTGTACATTAGACAAACCGTCCCATGACTACGGTATCAATGTATTGATCCTCACCGTATTTAAGGTCACGTTTTCTAATGCCTTCAACTTCAAAGCCCATCTTCTTATACAATGCAATCGCTCGATCATTGTTGCTGTGAACATTAAGACCCAGTTTTTCGACAGTGCCGTTCATGGCAGCCCATTCAATCAGTACCTTTAACAACAATGAGCCTACGCCCTGATCGCGGACTGCCTTTTCAACAGACATACCGAACTCACCGGTGTGAGCAATTCGCTGACGATGACCATTTGAAAAATCCAATAGACCAACAATCCTTGAGTTCATCTCGGCGACAAGAATGATGTGGTTCAGGTTCGCAAGATGAGATTCAATCCATTTTTCTTCGGCTTCGATCGTCATCTTAAATTCTGGTCCAGAAGTAAGCTGATATACCTCTTCTCCAATCACACCTTTTGAGAGATCAAGAATAGCAGCAGCATCCTGCTTGACGGCAGAACGAATTACGACCTCTGCACCAGATTTTGATTTTAATTTTTGAGGTTTATACTCAGCCATCGCTCATAGCTCCATCTTCATCGGGTAACATCTTATGGCCGTTCCGCTAATTTCAACAGTTGTTTCAGGACCAGCATCAACAAAACCAACCTTACGGTAAAAATTCTGCGCCGTGATCGTCGCTTCTAGTGACACTTGCTTTACTTTTGCAGATTTAATTTCTTCCATCATCAAATCAACAATCGCTTTACCAAGGGATTTGCCAACTACTTTGGGAGTTAAATAAAGCCCAAAGATATGTCCGCGTTTCAACCCATCCTTTTCAAAAATCCTGAGATGACCGTATCCCTCAATAGAGGCTTGGTCCTCTACGACCCATACCAAATCATTTTTAATCGAACCAATCCGCTGATCCTCACGATAGGGTCGATGTCCCCACGCTTGGATCTCCTGAGGCGAATGATCTTTTGAGCAAATCTCTTGAACCGACTTCATGTGGGCTCGATGAATAGCCTCGGCATCTTGGGGGATGGCCTTACGGACATAGATACCAGAAAAATTACGACCCCATCGTCTGAGAGCTTCTTTTAGTGATCCCTGGCTACTTTCAATTTGATCTTTCGGCGCAGCCATTTTTTCTCTGATACTTAGAGCAGTAGAAAATTCTGCCTGAGCTTTACCGAAGTATTGCTGATCAAAATATAACTTACCGACATGCTGATGATATGCAGCCTGTAGAACTTCAGAGACTGGGTTTTCATCAATGAGTGACTTGGCCTGGTCAAACAGTATCTGTGATTTGTCGAACTCTTTCTTCCACTGATATACATGCGCCAACCGAATTAAGTTCTGAATCAGACGGCTTTGTGAAGGACAGCTGTAAGAAAGTGTCAGCGCTTTCTTCAAATAAAATTCTGCCTCATCAAATTTTAGCAGAGTTCTTGCGGCCATCCCGATGTGCTCAAGCAACATCAGTTTTTTGGCAGAATGGTTTTCATCTTTGAGCTGAGCCTTCAGCCCATCTACAAATACCTTCCACTCTCCGATGCTGTCAGGCACATCTCTCAAGTCTTGATCGAAATGGCTGCTAGGTCTCTGCCCATCTTCTGTGGGCTGATTAAAAATAACTGAATCAAATTCAGAGTTCATTGAAAATGTCATTGTCTCGACATTTTGCTCCGTTCGGTTGACCAAAAAGTGTGTCTCTTTACCCTTGGGATCAAAGTGAACGAGAGTTCCTTCCTCTACAACCACCTCATTTTTGCCTTCAACAACGGTTGCAGTCCCTTTAACAATATAGACAGCCTCTTCAATGATGGTGTGGCGATGTGGTCCAGACGATTTATTGCCGGGTGCAATGATGTCGTGATGAATGAATAATTGCTTTGATTCCAAAAGCTGGGAGACGACTGCCGAAAGAGAATAGATCTCTCCGGTTTTTTGACTGGCGAGTTGCGTGTGATTAAATTGATCTTTGGATACAATTTTCACTTATCGTCCCCACCTCATAAAAAAGCCCGAAGTCTGTGTTGTCTCAGCCCCTCGGGTTCAACGTTGGGCATGCCCCAGATCTAGTTGAAAATTAAAGGTTGAGTGGCTCAACCATTCTGTGATTTCAATAAGTTACTACGCAAATTGAAGTTACAGAAAACTAGGAGAAGCCACCCATGGC
>JBBKWD010000053.1:0-9035 GCA_037968775.1 Bdellovibrio sp. | reverse complement strand
GTACCGAGACAAATCCGCAATATCTTCACTGATAATTTCGTATTCTGCTAAACGCGCCTCAAGATCGCGAATTTTCGCTGCGAAATCTTCTTTTTCTTTTGCGCTCATGCCATCATCGGTAATCGGCCCGGCGCTGCCACCGGCTGCGATAGCAGCAGCTGCTTTTTCTTCGGCCTCTTTGGCTTTAACAGCCAGAGTTTCAGCCTTTTTGCGACTCTCTGCCAGAGCTTGTTTCAATTGCACAACTTCAGCGGCCATCTCCGGAGACGAGCCTGCTTCGGAGGACTCCAAGCCTTCAACACCCTCAAGAGCAGACTCCGAATCAAATTGTGCTTTTAAGCGGCCGGGCCCTTGATTTTCAAGAATCTTTTGCAAAGTCTTTTCTAGCTGAGCCGCATCGAGCCTTCCCTCACTGTCATGGGACGCTTCATCTGACTTGCCAAAGAATCCTCGATAGGCAATGTAAAGCGCAAGAACGATGATGAAAGCCACAAGGCCTTCGATGATGGCAGTATTATGCGAACTCCAAAAGGAGAGAAATTTATCTATTGTCACAGATAAATTGTCACCTATCCAAAGAGGCTCGTCAACGCTGGACCTTTGAAGGTGTCTAATGATAAGTTTTTTATAAGTGAGGTGCCTATGTCCGTACAAGAAGCCTATGATCTCGTGATTCAAGGGGGAACCTGCCTGCTGCCGCATCCTTCGGGCAGTGGTTTTTCAGAGCATCAGGTCGATATCGGCATTCGCGCTGGCCGCATCGAAAAAATTAGTGATCGCATTCTGGACCCCACCTTTAAAACTATCCAAGCCCAGGGCCTGCATGTCCTGCCCGGAATCATCGATAGCCAAGTTCATTTCCGGGAACCCGGCGCAACCCACAAAGAAGACCTCGAATCCGGCACACGTGCTGCTGTTTTAGGAGGCATCACCACCGTCTTTGAAATGCCCAATACCAATCCGCCGACCTCGACCCAAGCAGCCTTTGAAGATAAACTGACTCGCGCCAAAAATCGCGCCCATTGCAACTATGCTTTTTTTGTAGGCGCGGGACACGACAATGTCGCAGAGCTTGGCAAGCTGGAACTCCTCCCCCACTGCTCTGGTATTAAGATTTTCATGGGCAGCTCAACGGGTACATTGTTGGTAGAAGACGATGCGACCCTAGAAAATATTTTTAAAAATGGTCAACGCCGTGTGATCATTCACAGCGAAGACGAACTGCGTCTGCGCGAACGAAAACATATTGCTGAAGAAATGGCGACCCCTCATGCTCACCCTATTTGGAGAGACGTCGAAACGGCCACTTCGTCGACCCAAAGGCTCTTAAGATTGGCCCGCAAAACCGGCCGCAAGGTTCACGTTCTGCATATTTCAACGGGCGAAGAAATGGACATTCTAAAAGACGCCAAAGACATTGCGACTGTCGAGGTCCTGCCCCAGCATTTAACTTTATATGCCCCTGAGTGTTACGACACCTTGGGAACCTATGCGCAGCAAAATCCACCGATTCGAGAGAAACGTCATATGGAGCGTATCTGGAAAGCTCTTTTAGATGGAACTGTGGATGTAATCGGCTCCGATCATGCCCCGCACACGCGCGAAGAAAAAGATCGCCCTTACCCCCAAAGTCCTTCTGGCGTTCCCGGCGTGCAAACACTGGTGCCGATCATGCTCAATCATGTGAATGAAGGCCGCTTAAGTCTGAATAAATTTGTCGATCTTGTGACAAACGGCCCCGTTCGAGTGTTCGGACTTAAAAACAAGGGCCGTCTTGAGGTTGGGTATGATGCCGATGTCACCATTGTGGACCTCAAAGCCGAACGCACCATTGATAACTCTTGGATTGCCAGTAAGTGCGGCTGGACGCCCTTTCATGGAATGAAAGTCACGGGCTGGGTTCGTCACACGGTCGTAGGCGGTCACGTGGTCATGCAAGACGATACTGTGATTATGCCCTCGCAAGGACAGCCCGTAAATTTTGAAGGAACGACTTAAAATTGAACCTCGCTGAAAAAAATCCGAAAAAACAAATGATGAGTCTTTTTTTTGCGGGGCTCTTGCCGGTAATCGCCTTTACTTTGATTGAAGAATATTATGGAACTCTGGCGGGCTTGATCGCGGGAATGTTTTTCGGGGGCGGCGAAATTATTTATGAACTGATCAAATATAAGAAGGTCCAAAAAATCACCTGGATTGGAAATGGGCTGCTGTTGACATTGGGGGCCGTATCCCTGTTTTCATCAGAAGGTTTGTGGTTTAAAATGCAACCAGCCATCATGGAGGCCATTTTAGTTGTCGTGATGTGGGGATCTTTAGTCATTCGCAAACCTCTTTTGGTGCTCCTCGCGCAACAGCAAGGTCAAAAGCTTCCAGAAATTATCATGTCTCGCATGAAGGGAATCACTTTTCGTGTCGGATTGTTTTTTCTGATTCACACTGTACTTGCGGTGTGGGCGGCACTTTACTGGAGCACGACGGCTTGGGCTTTGCTTAAAGGACTGGGATTAACAATAAGTTTGGTTTTGTATTTGGTATTGGAAGCTCTTTGGATGCGCTGGCGTATTCAGCGAGGGCAGTAGGGATTTTTGGTGTTCGGTTGTGTTCGGGGTGAATGCAGCTGTCAGAATAACTTAAGAAACTGTGGCCGTCCGTGAGCGGCCTTTCTGATGGGCATCGTGCCCATCAGAGCCGAGTATTTTTTTATTCACCGAAAACCCAAAGTACTTTGCTAAGACCGCCACGATGGCGGTCTTACAGCCAGCTCAAGGATGGCGGAAATTCGCACAACTGTCACAGCTGAATTAAGTACCAACCATGAGTGCTTGAGCGAGAAAGACCGCCCCTACTTCCCCTTAAACTCCGGCGTCCCCTTCTCTCGAATCGCCGCCAACGCAATAAAATGATCTTCCGTTCGTTGCGTGATCCCTTGATAAGCCGCCGACAATTCCAACACCGTATTCAAATCACTTTGATAAGCGACCTTCATCGTTTTTTTCGTCATTTGCACAGCCACCGGAGGGTTTGCCGCAATTTTTGCCGCTAACTTTTCCGTTTCTACTTTCAACTTGTCTTCGCTGACCAAGAAATTCAACAATCCCCATGAAAGGGCTTCTTCTCCGGCAACTAAATCACCCGTCAAACTCATTTGCATCGCTTTGCTGTACCCAATCACTCTTTGCAGAAAGAATGTCCCGCCATCCCCTGGCACAAGTCCTAACTTCACAAAAGTTTCACCGAATTTTGCTTTTTCAGAGCCAATTCGTAAATCACACATCATCGCCAAATCACAACCCGCCCCAATTGCCGGTCCTTGAACCATGGCAATCACAGGTTTAGATAGACTCTCCATCACCAATGGAATCTGCTGAATCCCCTGCATATAGCGCTGCCGAAGCTCATTGCTTTCACCGTGAAACATTCCTGTTCTATTTTCCATGGCTTTCACATCACCACCGGCACAGAACGAACGCCCCTCTCCTGTTAGCACGATCACTCGAACATCCGCATCAAAGTCGGCAAATTTTAAAACTTGGGTCAGCGAGTTCACCATCTCCAAGCTAATAGCATTGCTCTGTTCAGGATTTTTAAGCGTGACCCACAGCTGATGCATGTTTCTGGTCACTTCAAGATGGGCAAAAACTTGAGAATAAAAAGACATGTCTATACCTTTGGAAAAAGACCCTCGCGAGTCCGAATCAACTTAACAAGCCAGGTACCGAAGCTATCTTCAGGCCCCGGTAAACGCTCTTTCACGATCAGGCCTTTTTTATTCAAGATGTTCATCAATTTGCGAGCCGCATCCGAGCTCTCTTGGGTGTGGGTGAACTTCACACCAATTCCCTTAGGAGTTTTATAAACCACGGTACCGGAAATCACATAACTTTCGTGATCATAATACCAAGTCAGCTCGAGTGTCTGCATCTCCATTAAGGGCTCTGGGAAGGTCATGAACAAACCACCATGGGAAATGTTCTGAATAAAACCTTCGAGTCCTTTATTTACCAACACAGGCTCATCGAATACATAGCGAGGAGCCGCTTCCCACCAACGAAGACGGGGGTCGAAGTAAACTTTTTTTACTGATGGCACGACAAAGTAAGCGACAACCAAAAGATCCGCCACAATCACACCGACCAGAAACAGCAGGGTTGCCGGAGTCATATTCGTCCAATAGGCATAAACATTTGAGATGAAAATCAAAGCCAAACAGAGCAAATAACCCCAATAGCTCCAGCGCTTGCAAATATAAATCAAGATTCCAGCAATAGGAGGGATTAAAATATAGGTTAAAAATAATGGCTTCGGTACTCCATGAGTCCAAAAATACCATTGCGAGCTCAAATCGCGCCCTCCCCTATAGGCATTCAAAACCAAATTACCAAAGGGTGCGAGGAAGTGAAGCGCAGCGAGGATGACGATAGCCCAAGGTTTTCTCTTCATATTGAAGTTCATGATAAGGCTAAGTTTACAACGCGCACAACAAAAAAAAAGACTCCCTTAGGGAGCCTTTTCGAAATCATAACTATATTTATGATTACTTTTTACAGAACGGAAGTTCCGGCTGGAACTGACAGATCAAATCACAGATCGCTGGGTCACCAAGTGGACAGTCGCCCGGCTGACCAGGTTGTCCTGGATCACCGCCCGGAGGAGGTGTGCCGCCACCTTGTTTTTTACCAACATTGATATTCAATGAAGTTGCCGTTTTTCCATTTGCGTCCGTAACAGAGATCACAGTTGAACCATTTGCCACCGCAGATACTGTTCCGCTGTCAGTTACTGTTGCAACTGAAGCATTGCTGCTTGTGAACTTAAATGGTGCAGAACCGTGCCATACAGAAAGATTCAAAGAAGAACTTGGCTCAATAGTCGCTGCCGCTGGAACCAATGTCATTTTCTTAGCCATAACTGTGTCGACGGCCTCAAATGCATCCACACGACAGTTACATGCGGTCTCAATGGAAACCTTAGCGCCTGTTGTTTGCAAGATCGCGCGAACTTGAGCACCTGTTAAAGAAGGATCTTGAGCTTTCATCAAAGCAACTAGACCTGACACAAGCGGAGTCGCCATTGAAGTACCAGAAAGATTTCCGTACTTGTTACCAGGCAATGTGCTCATGATGTTTTCACCAGGAGAAGCTACGTGAACAGTCGCTGTTCCATAGTTCGACCAAGATGGTTTCGCATCAGATGAGCCCGAAGCTGCAACAGTGATAGAGTTCGGGAATCCGTTGTTTGCAGGATACATCTCGACATTGTCATTGTTCTTACCGTCATTAGCCGCAGCAGCGATGAAGATCACACCTTTGTCATCAGCACGCTTGATTGCTTCAAGCAATGGAGCCGCTGTTGAACGAGGAACCGCAGCACCCCAAGATGCAGAGATAATCTGAGCACCTTTTTCAACTGCAAAGTCGATCGCTTTAATAGCGTTGTTTAAGTCGCCAGAACCATCTTCACCCAAAAAGCGAAGTGGCATAAGAGAAACTTCAGGAGCCAAACCAACAATACCACCATCAACCAAGCCCGTTGCACCCACTGCACCAGCGCAATGTGTACCGTGACCAGGGTTCTGGAAGCCCGTTTTGTCCATTGGATCGTTGTCGTTCTCTTTAAAGTCATAACCCGCGATCATGTTCGGAGCCAAAGACTGGTGATTGTAGTCTACACCTGTATCGATAACTGCAACGATAACATTTTTGTTACCTTTGTTGCCAGCGCGTTTCCATGCTTTTTCAGCTTGAACCTTTGCAATGGCCCATTGGTCTTTCAAAGCCGCCGTATCTAATGGCGTAGAAAAAGCTTTCAACTTAAAGTTAGGTACAACGTACTCAACTCCAGGTTGTGACAAAAGATTAGCCAAGATTCTTGCTTCTTGGTTCTTAACGATGTCGACCTTGACCAGATTTGCATTTGGATTGTGATCCGTCATTTGGATCGCAGCCAACTTATTCATTGTCATCGTGTTGAGCATGTTCAAAGCGCTTGTGTTTGTGTACTTCACTAGGTATTCGCCTGCGAACGCCTGTGAACCAAACATCATTGCGCCAGTAATCGCACCCATCAATAATGCACGTTTCATAATAAACCCCCTCCGTGGTAAAAAAATCAGACCAGATTTGACCAGCAATGAATACTAAAATCTTAATCAAATCTTAAATTTCATGACACACGTGATCGAAACTTGAGCCCAAAAGCTATGTTTTCAGCAAATTTCCGGTTTTAATCTTTCACTATATTCAACAGGAGAATCTGCACATGACTTTTCTACACGCGATCATCTTAGGTATTCTTGAAGGCATCACAGAGTTCCTTCCTATCTCTTCAACTGGTCATATGATCGTGGCCTCTTCGCTGATGGGTGTGCATGAAAGCAGTTTTACCAAAGCCTTTGAAGTGATCATTCAGTTTGGCGCAATCTTATCAGTTCTGGTACTTTACTGGCGCCGCTTCCTCCCAGAATGGGGTTTTTATAAAAAACTATTCGTCGCTTTTTTGCCAACAGCCATCATCGGTTTCATCATGAAAGATGTCGTCGATCAACTTATGGGCAGCGTTCAAGTTGTTGCTTGGTCCTTAATTATCGGCGGAATTATTCTGGTTTGGTCTGATCGAATTTTTGCGCCACTCACCTCGACTGGACGTAAAACTCAAGACCTCACCTATCTTGATTCTGTCAAATTAGGCCTTTATCAAGCTATCGCGATGATCCCCGGTGTTTCGAGATCTGGAGCGACTATTATTGGAGCATTGACGCTTGGCATGAATAAAAAAGAGGCAGCTGAATTCTCATTTTTTCTCGCTGTTCCAACGATGGCGGCAGCTACTTTATATAAACTCCTGAAAATTTATAAAACGATTGAGCCCGGACAATGGAGTCTTCTTTTCGTGGGAAGTGTTGTGGCTTTTTTAGTTGCGATTGTCGCCATTAAATTTTTCATTGGCGTTGTTGGTCGCTATGGTTTCCGTGGTTTTGGTTACTACCGGATTTTGGTGGGTGCCATTATATTGATAATGCTGTATAGTGGCCACGATCTTCAGCTGATGTAGTAGACTCAAGAAAGCGAGTGGTGATGGAAAAGTTTCTCTTTGAACAATCCAATTTCTTTTCTCAGGAAATAACGAGCTTTCTAAAATACGAAACCATTCTTATGCCCAATTGGAAGTGGCTTTTATTGGCGGCCACCCTTTTGGTTGGTTTTGCTTTACACCCCCTCATTCGGATTGTTCTTAAGTTTTTTAAAAAACACAATATCTTCGCCAAGAAGTTCCCGAATGGTTTTACGGCGCATCTTTTTGCATTTGAGATCGAAAGACCTCTGTCTTGGATTTTAGTTTGTGGCATTTGGTACTTAGGAGGCAAGTCCGCCCTTCTTCCCAAAGAAGGCCATGATCTTTTCAACCACTTTGTGACCGCCCTTCTTGCGTTTCATATGATTCGCTTGATCTATTATCTTGTCGACACCATGGGCGTGATGATGGCGGAGTATGCGGCAAAAACCGAGAGCACCATCGACGATCAACTGGCCCCTTTTGCAACAAAAAGTCTTAAGATCGTAACAATTATTTTGGGCTTCTTGATCATTTTGCAAAGCTTTGGCTTAAATGTCATGTCTTTGCTTGCAGGTTTAGGCCTGGGGGGCTTGGCTTTGGCATTAGCTGCTCAAGACACGGCCGCGAATCTATTTGGCTCCATCACGATTCTCTTGGATCAGCCCTTTAAAATTGGTGATGTTATCAAAGTAAAAGACATTGAGGGGTCGGTTGAAGAAATTGGTTTTCGCTCGACTCGCGTACGAACTTTTTATAACTCTTTGATCACCATACCCAATGCAACAATGGCCAAAGAAAATATCGACAATTTGGGAGTCCGCCCATTAAGACGCATTCGTCACACTGTTGGGATTACCTACGAAACTACGCCGGAAAAAATTCAAGAATTTTGCTCTCGCGTGCGTTATTTGATCTGCCAGCATCCGGAAGTCGCACAGGAAACCATTCTCGTCTTTTTCAATGGCTTTGCGGACTCCAGCCTGAATGTGTTGGTCAATTTTCACATCCGCGCGGCCGACATATCTGAAGAGTTAAAGATCCAACAGGCTGTCTTTACCGAGATCCTGGAGCTGGGAGCTGAAATCGGCGTCAGCTTTGCTTACCCAACCCGCACTATCTACCATCGTGCGCTGACAGAGCAGCCTGAAGCTCCTGTCGCAGCGAGCCTCGTCTAAGGAAAATAGGTCAGCTCCGCACCTCTGAGGTTAGATCAAAAAAGAAAGGCCCCAAGGGGCCTTTCTTTTTTTGATTTTGAAATACCTTAAGAAAACTATTTCTTCTTCTTCTTAGGTACCGAAGCCTTTGGAGTCGTGAGACCCGCCTCATCACGAATTTGCGCCGCCTCTAGTTTGATTTTCTCTGTCTCAGCTTCCGCTTTGCGAGTGTCACGACGAATAGCACTGTCTTCGGCATGGTTTTTAACACCATCGATCATGCCTTCAAGCTTTTCACGCTCCGCTTTTGCCTTTTCAGCTTCTTCTGAATAACGCTTAAAGTCCGCTTCTGCTTTCGCGGTTTCAGATTCGTGCTCCGCAATTGATTTTTTCAATTTTGTGATTTCAAGATTTGCTGTAGCTGTTTCTTTTTGCAGACTGCCTTTTTTAGAGTCCAACTCTTGACGAGCTTTGGCTGCCGCCTTCTTCGCTTTTTCTTCTTCAGACTTTACTTCGCCAATTCGTTTGCGTTCTTTCTCCATTTGGGACTGAGCCTCTTTAATAGCTTCATTTGAAGCCTTCAACTCTTCTTGAACCTTCTGCAACATGGCCTTTGACTGCTCATCCTGCGCTTTCAAACGCTGCATTTCTGCTTCGGCTTTACTTTTTTCAGCATTTGCACGACTGATATCTTGCTTCGCTTTTGCTTCACGAGACTTCGTCTCGGCCTCTGCTTTTTGCGCCAGCAAACGAGCTTTCGCCAAAGCTTGCTCGGCCTTCATTGACTCCAGCTTTGCAAGCTCTGCTTCCTTGCTGGCCTTGAGG
>JBBKWD010000052.1:0-9909 GCA_037968775.1 Bdellovibrio sp. | reverse complement strand
GTATTTTAAGAATCATCGAAATCAGTGTGGAATTCGCGATGACGAAATTGTTTTAGGCTTGATGCCGGGCAGTCGTCGTCTTGAGTTAAAACAGCACTTTCAAATTCAGTTGGATACGGCTCGCCTCTTGGCAAAAAAGTTTCCAAATTTAAAAATTCTTGTTTTAACGGCGCCTACTTTTTCAAAAGAGAAAATGAAAGAGTATCTGGAAGACTTCCGCTTGCCTTATATTCTGATCAAGGATGAACCTTTCCGCATGATTCATCTGGTGGACATGATGTTGGTCGCATCAGGTACGGCGACTTTGCAAGTCGGCATGATGAAAAAACCGATGGTCATCATGTACAAAATGAAGTGGCTCACCGGTATTGTGGCAAAGCTCTTTGTGCGTGGGACCAAGTATTTCGGATTGGTTAATTTGATTTTAGAAAAAGAAGCGGTGCCAGAACGTTGGCAGTCCGGCGCCAATCCAGAAGAGCTCGCAAATTTATTAGCTCGCTATATTGAAGATCCAGCCTATAAGTCCGAGGTCATCGGCGAGATGACTCGTTTACGCTCCTATTTAGGCGATAAAGGTGCGACCACTCGAGTTGTCGCAGCTTTGGATGAGTACTTTAGCAAATGAAAATTTATTTAAGACCCCTCTCATTTGTCTATCACCAGCTCGTGGGTGTCAAGAATGCCCTTTATGATCGGGGTATTCTAGGGGTCTACAAGGCGCCATGTCCGGTCGTCTCTGTCGGTAATCTGACAGTAGGGGGGACGGGCAAGACTCCTTTGACGGACTACTGTTTAAAAACTCTGACCGCTGCCGGCAAAAAAGTGGCTGTCGTCAGTCGCTCTTACCGGGCACAAGTGAATGAACCCACTCTTGTTGATCCACGCAGACCTTCGGCGGCTCATTACTATGGTGATGAGCCAGTGCTTCTCGCGAAATCAAATCCCGAGGTTTCTGTTTTCGTGGGGCCTAGTAAGTGGCGCACCACTCAGTATGCTTGTTCGGAAGATAAATTTGATTTGATTATTGTCGACGATGGTTTTCAGCACCGTAAATTGCACCGGGATGTGAATGTCGTTATTTTAGATGCAACAGAGGTGCTTTCTAATTACGAAGTATTACCTGAGGGCCGAGCCCGAGAGGCTTGGCGGGGTTTGGATCGTGCCGATGTGATTTTGGTAACCAAGTGCAATCTATCGACTCAAGATGATTTAAAGCTTTTGGAAGATCGCCTGCCCCAAAACAAAGAAGTTCTTTATTTTGCCTATGACATCACAAAATTTCGTAATCTATTTGATGAGCGAGAACTTTCTCGAGTGGATTTCGAGGGCAAAAAATCATTTTTAGTGTCTGCGATTGCTCGACCCGATGTGTTTGAGAGAATGATGCGTGATTTGGGTGAGGTTTCAAAGACTTCTATTCACTATCGCGACCATCATCCTTATTCCCAGCAAGATGCCGAGTCTGTGTATGAAGAATTTAAACGCTCTAAGGCGGATCTCTTGGTGACGACTGAAAAGGATGCCGTGAAGTTGCGTAGCATATTTCCTCATCCCGAACAGGTGTGGGGAGCTGTGTTGGAAATTCAGGAGCTCGGTAAAAAGGGGCGACTCAATGAAATTATTAGCAAAATACTTCGTTAAGTTTCTAGTGTTCTTCAGTGGTCTCATGCCGCGATCTGTTTTGCGTAAAAGTGGATCCTGGCTGGGCTTTTTGTGGATCGATGTCATCGGATTTAGAAAAAAAATAATTCAAGACAATTTAAAAATCGCCTTCCCAGAGTGGAACGAGCAGGAGCGCAACCGAGTTGGCCGAGAGTCGGTCTATAATATGGGATATGCCTTTCCAGAGTTCTTTGCGATTCCGAATATGGATGAAAAATGGCTGCAGGAAAATGTCGTGTTCGAAGGGCAAGAGAATCTCGAACACGCACGCTCTTTCAATAAAGGGATTTTCTTTTTGAGTTTGCACCTTGGAAATGGCGATGTCGGGGCCAATGCCTTGGCGCTCGCGGGGCAAGACATCTATATCATCACCAAAAAATTTAAAACCAAGTGGTTCAATGACTTGTGGTTTTCGGTACGTGGCGGGCAGGGTGTTCAATACATCGATGCCCACGGACCGAATAACGCCTTTGAAATTTTAAAGGCTCTTAAAAAAAAGGCCGGCATTGTCTTTGTGTTAGATCAGTTCATGGGGCGCCCCTTTGGGATTGAAACCCGTTTCTTTGGTAAAAAGACGGGAACGGCCTATGGTCTAGCTCTCTTTGTGCAGAAAACCAAAGCGCCCGTGATGCCCATCTATACCTATGAGGGGAAAGATAAAAAACTTCATGTGGTTTTAGAGCCGGTGATGGACTTAAGTTCCTGTGTGTCCGATGATAAAGACGAAACGATAGTGCAAATGACTCAGGCGTTTAATGACAAGCTTGAGGCGATCATTCGCCAGCACCCGGAACAATGGATGTGGGTGCATCGCCGTTGGAAGGATTTTCGGTGAAGACTCTTGGAGTTTGTGGACTTTTTAGTGTGTTGATTTTGAGTGCTTGCTCCACTTCAACCTTGAAATATGAAAAGGTCGAAGAACTTAAGGTGAATCAGGAATTCGAAGAAGCGGTGAAAATCGAAAAGCCTGTGGAGTCCGAAGTGTTGAATCCCCCAGCGACTTCTTCAGCAAGTTCTTCAAACGCAGCTAAGACCAAGTCTTCTATAAAGAAAACTCAAGCGGCACCGACTGTGAAGCCGACGCCGAGACCGAAGGCAGTTACCGCTCCCCCCGTAAAGAAAAGTTCAAAGTTAAACACCAAGAAAGCCGCAGAGACAGCGAGTAACGAAGTCACAGAAGAAGTCGCGCAAGAGGATGATCCGGAGCGAGAGCTTGAGGATAAAGAAGGCTTTAACGGACGCCGCCCCTCGCAAGATCCCTTCCGGGTCGGCGAAGAAGTTGTGCACGATGTGCGATACTTTAAAGTGTCAGCAGGCGAGCTGCGCATGAAGGTGGAGCCCTTTGCGACAGTGAATAAGCGCAAATCCTACGCCTTTGCTATCGAAATTCGCACCAGCAGTTTGTTCAATGCCTTTTATAGCGTGAATGATCGCGTGGAAACCTTTGTCGATTTTGAAGACTTCGTCCCGCGTGTTTTTCAATTGCATGTCAAAGAGTCCGGTCAATTGCGTGAAGCCAAAATGCTTTTTGACACGGAAAAAAATGTCGCAACATTTTGGGAAAAGAAAGTCACCAAGGAAGACGGAGAGGAAGAAAAGAAACAGCAGTGGGATATTCTGCCGTTTTCTCAAAATGTCTACAGCGCCGTTTTTTATTTGAGAAATTTCAAGTGGGATATTGGCAAGGAATATTCTTTTCGAGTAGCCAATGACAATGAGAATCTTATTTTTTCTGGCAGAGCCCTCCGTCGCGAGGTTTTGGATACCAAGCTAGGCCCGATGAAGGCCATCGTTATACAACCGAAGGCAGTCCTTAAAGGTAAATTTAAATCTATCGGTGATAACTTCATCTGGTTATCCGACGACGACCGTCGCTATATTTTAAGAATTGAATCTAAAATTAAGATCGGTACTTTGGTTTCTGAAGTTATCGAGATTAAACCGGGCCGTTAGGCCTACGCGCGAACTTTTACAAACAGCTGTTATTGCACCTTAAGAAGGCGTGGCCATCCTGTGCAGCCTTCGTGAGGGGCATCGGGCCCCTCAGGTCGAAGTACTGGGGGCACGTTTTGAAAACGAGAAAGTACTTTGCTAAGACCGCCACGATGGTGGTCTTGCAGCCAGCTCAAGGATGGCGGAAGAAACTCTGGTATTGTTTCGATTTCATGCAAAAAAAGAGATTTTTGTCCAAGTTGTCGTGCGAAGGAGATGAATAGTGAGGCCGCGCACTAAGTGAATGTGGTGCTGCCGGAAATAAACTATCGGCAGTGGGTGTTGTCGTTTCCATATAAGTTGCGGTTTTTGATGGCGAGAAACCAAGCTTTTACGAACAGGGATCTTAAAATCATAAGTTCTAAAAAGGAAAGCTAAAAGATCCGGCCTTCGAAGTGTTCAGACCGGTGCCGTCACAGTCATCCAAAGATTTGGATCTGCACTGAACTTAAATATCCACTTTCATACGCTCATACCTGATGGCGTGTTTTTGGAAACTGACGTCGGCTTATTTTTTGTCGCCAATCTTTGGCCTCGCATGCAGGGTGTGGGTTGCAGGGAATGATCTTAAAAAGTTAGAGCGTCTTATAAGGTATATGGCCCGCGGGCCAATAGCGGCAGAGAGACTGACGGCATCTTTTTCGAATCAACTGTTATATAAAATTAAATCTCCTTGGCGAGCCGGCACTTTGCATGTGAGCTTTTCGCCTTTGGACTTATTTCTGGTGGGGGTTTGAAATCATGTAATAACGAATGGGAAGCGCGGTGATTTCAGCTCTGTCCGGTGCTGGGGCGTTACGCATTGTGGAGGATTGACTTTTAAGAAGCTTTAATAGGAACTTTCTCGCCTATCGCCATCTAAAAACCACGATGCATATGTGGCAAATGGCCCCGTCCAACCGATTATTCAAAAAACTTATGTGAGTAACTTCGCAATCCTATGAAAATCGAGACACTCACTTTACTTCCCTGCGGACCTTCCGATCAGTTGCCAACGCAAAAAGCTGACGAGGGAGTCTAAGTTGAGAAGCAAGAGTCTAAATTTTAAAGTGAGTCTCGTGGTTGCCATTTTGATTGTGGGTGCGCTCGCCACTTCTTACGTAGGCATCACAAAAATGGATATGCTAAATATGGCCATTACAGATCTGGTCTAGGGGAGTGTCTCGCGCGCCCTGCTACTAAAGGACATCAGGGGTGAGACGCACTTACAAACCTTGGATTCGAGAAACTTCATGCTTGAAGAGAGTCATGAAGGCATGATCAGGGTTAAGAAAACAATGACGGAACGACACGCCGAAATTATCGAAAAGTTCAGAAAACTTGAGGTCAAATCAACAGATGCCGGCAAAAAAGAGATCGCTGAAATTAACAGCCTATATCTCAACTGGTGGGGAGTAATTGAAGTGGCCACCGGTTACAGTCTCAAAAATGAAAATCAAATAGCCTTTGCTATGGCGAAAGAAAAAGCGGGACCGATCCGCTCACAAATCATCCTGGGTTTGAACAAAATGATTGAAGAGCAAGAAAAGCTGATGGCAGAAGATGAAAAGAACACCACCGATGCTTATGTAGAGTCTCGATTTTTAGTTCTGCTTTTTAGTTTTGTCTCAATTTTATTAGGAATTATCACAGCTTCCGTCACACTGACTTCAATTGGGAAAATGACAAATAAAATTATTGCCGACTTAACGGGAAGCTCTGAACAGGTGTCCGACGCCTCACAACAGATTGCCACGTCCTCCGAACAGCTTTCAGAGGCCTCTACAGAACAAGCATCCTCACTAGAAGAAACCGTTGCGACTTTGGAAGAACTGACTTCAATGGTTAAGGTCAATTCGAATCACGCCAAGGAAGCTGCTAAACTCTCTGAAGCCACTCGCACAGTAGCTAGCAAGGGTGAATCGGAAATACGGGAGCTCATGAACTCAATGAGTGAAATTTCAAAAGACTCTAAGAATATCGAGGAAATTATCACAGTCATTGACGATATTGCATTTCAAACCAACCTTTTGGCTCTCAATGCGGCAGTTGAGGCCGCTCGCGCTGGCGAGCAAGGAAAGGGCTTTGCCGTCGTAGCAGAAGCCGTTCGAAATCTTGCGCAAAGAAGTTCATCTGCGGCTAAGGACATAACAGAGCTGATCAAAAGAAGCGTCGAAAAGGTGGAGCGAGGAAGTCAACAGGCCAGTCAAAGCGGACGGGTCCTTGAAGAAATTGTCTTTTCAGTGAAAAAAGTCTCGGAGATCAACGCTGAAATTGCCTCGGCCAGCGAAGAGCAGTCGAATGGGATTATTCAAATTAGCACGGCCATGAATCAACTCGACCAAGTGACTCAGGTGAATGCCGCAACATCTGAAGAGGCTTCCGCTGCGGCAACTGAGCTGTCGTCTCAAGCAGCCCAACTCGGGGTGATCGTGACGATGCTTGATGTGACCATCCGCGGATCTCGTGGTGAAAAAAGAGTAGTATCTGTTGCCGGCAAAGCTTCCAGTCGAAAGGTCGTTGCCTTTAAACCAAAACAACCTCCTACGAACAACGACAGTTGGGGTATGGGTAAGGTGGGGACAACGGACGGATTCTAAACTCTTTGGTTTAGGTTGATACCTCGAGTGAGGGACGACACTTTCATTCGGGGCATGTTGTTCAAAGTAAGAAATGACGACAGCTCCTCAAAAGCAGCCGCGCCTTACTTAGCAAAATGAATCTACTTGTTACAGACCATAGACAAAAGAATACCCCGCGGCAGGCAGCCGAAAAACTGATCATAAACTATTAAAAACAGGCGTCGTTTTCATAGATTTTCATAGAATTGGGCAAGTTAGATTTAAGGTGCAGCGGTGGAGCGTGAAACAATAGCACTGGTTCTTTCAGCCAGAGGAGAGTCGACAAGATTCGGGGCCATCGGTAGATCTTATGGAAGATACGTATAAGAACGAATTTTTGAGTTTAAACACGACGGCCAGAAGTCTCGAGCAGCAACGCCACAAAATGCAGAGATATAAGCTTAATTTTGAAAGGATAAAGCGCGAGTCCAATGAAAACTGGTGCTAGATACTTTGAGAGAAAGTGATAAGTCCCGTAAGCAAGTCAGTCGGGCAGAAGTAGTTCAATGCCGTGATCACATAGTACTGCAAACAGGCGGCTTGGAAGTTATGTTTTTTTGGTTCACGCGACAAATAGATTCATAACACTTTTAAGTCGAGAAAAATTCCGTCCTGAGTTGCCGACAGTTTTAAACGAGTACTTTTCCCAAGCGCTAGCAAAATTTAAGAGGGAATATTTACCAAGTGGATTTGTTGAAAATCCTGTCGAGTTATAACGAAGCGCAGTCTCACTTAAAAGCTCTGAACCAGGCCGCGAAAAATCATTAGCTGCCGCCGCATTTGACTAAAAAATTGATTCAAGGCTTCAAACAATTCTTACGCGGGCTGCGAGAGCTTGCTCGCAGAAAACTGAAACTTTCCCCGTCGTAAGAAAATTCAAATGCAGCAGTCTAAATAGATCGCTCGAGTGAGGCTTAGGCAGGCAACCAATGGGGAAATCTAAATTCGCGTGCGAATGAACTCTGCGACGTTTTCAACGACCTGATTCAAGTTTAACTCTTGCTGAACTATTTTTATTTCCACTCCGCAGATCACCATTTAAGAAATTTATCTTTCAGAATCTCGCTGCAGTCTCTGGGCTGCAAGTTCTTCAATTTCTTTGGCTAAGATCAAATTCTGCGACAGAACTCGGTAAAAATCATTCTGGGAAATCTCTAGGACTAAGGATTCAAGTTGTGTTGTTACACTCGCGGTTCTGACGCCACCACTCATTAAAAGAGAAATTTCTCCAAAACAGGCACCTTGTTTGAGCACGTTGATTGTTTGGCCTTTTTGACTGATGACGACAGAACCTTGAACTAAAATAAAACAAGAATTTCCGATTTGTCCTTCGCGAAACAGAATTTGATGGGCGGCTGCTTGATAGAGTTTTCCAGAAAAAATCAACGCATCTAAACTGTCCGAGGGGAGCCCGGAGAAAAGTGACGACGACACCAAGGCTTGAAGAACCCAAAAACGGTGTTGCAAGCTCTGGGCTTTTTCGCTTTTGATGAGGCCATCATATTCAGGCAAATGCGGTACTCGCAGCACCCATGAGTTTTCAAGGGCCACAATGTCGGCTGAACGTGCTTGGCCTAAAAGAAAACCGCGTTCTCCGAATAGAGATCCTGGTCCCAAGATGGAAACCATTTGGCGTTGCAGAGGACCGCCATTCCGGTAGACCGCAAATTTCCCTTTAAGCGCGATATAGAGATCACGGTCTCTGGCGCCTTGGTCGATCACTCGCATTTGTGCCGGGATCTGACTTTGGCTGGCGCGGCTTAAAAAATGTTTGGCTAGGCTTGGTTCAAGAGATCTAAAAAAAGGCAATTGCGAGGCCGTGATTCGCTCTTCGCCCGAAAAGTGCGTGCTTGAAGAGGGGGGGGGCATCGGAGCCGTTCCTTTAAGATATTCTTGGAAGCTTTTATTTTGCAGAATATTTTCGTCGATTAAAAAATGCAATAAGGTCAATAGTTCACGGAAGCTTACCAGCCAGCCTTGTCCTAGAAAAAACTGAACCAGTCCCTCGATGCTCATGGAGCCTTTTGCCAAGATGTCCAGGTAACTAAATTGCAGAGTGTTCAGTTGAAATCTCTTTTTTGAGTGATGAATAAGGATTTCACCACCCAGGGGACTGGCGGTAAGACTGAGGCCTTGCAGTTGAATCAATTCCTTTTCAATTTTCACTTCAAACTTATCGGCCAAAATCGACCAGAAAACTGCAGGACTTGTGTCGGGAACACATGGGATCAAGGGCTAGATTCAGAAGCTACGGCTGAGCAAGTGCCGTCACATTCGCTAAACTAAGACCTATGGCAATAATCGCGTGTCGTCACTTTTCTGGCTACAAACCCTGCTTTCGTTCAACGAGTTGTGATGAGAATTGCGCCTTGATGGATGTGCCTGCTTTGTCCATCTTGATTGTTCATTTAGGCGCATTAGGAGCCGTGGTTCGTAGTACGAGTTTGCTTGCGGCCATGAAAAGAAAGTTTCCCCGTTCGATGATCACCTGGATCACGGATGCGCCCGCACATAAACTGCTAAAAAATCATCCAGGCATTGACCGCGTGCTGACGACTTCCGAGGCAGATCTTTTAGCATTGTCTTCTCTGGAATTCGAAATTGCCTTTGTTGTCGACAAATCATTAAAGGCATCCGGAATCGTCAAGCGCACGACCGTTGATAAAGTTTATGGCTTTCAGGCGCTCACAAGAAATGGCGCGATCGTGCCGGCAACTCCAGCGGCCCAGGAGCTGTGGGAGCTAGGACTTGATAACGATAAAAAGTTTTTTCAAAATAAGAAACCTGAAACTCAGTTGATGATCGAGGCGCTCGAACTAGGCCCTTATCAACGAGACGAATATTGGTTGCCACTCAGTTTTGAAGAGCAAGAAATTCAAGTCAGCAGAAGAGCACAGTGGCTTGCCCATGGTGGACAAGTGATTGTCGGCTTGAACACTGGTTGCAGTGACGTCATTGCTTATAAAAAGCTCAGCGTTGAATTTCAGCGAAAAGTAATCTTAAAGATTCAATCAGAGATTCCTGAGGCCCAGATTGTTTTGTTGGGCGGTCCCGAGGATCAAGAGCGCAATGTCGAAATTGCCAAAGGCTTGAAGGTGATTTCCTCTGCGATGGATGCCGGTTTGCGAGATGGTCTCATCAGTGTGGCTGCATGTGACGTGATTCTTACCGGAGACAGTCTTGGAATGCATATGGCTATTTCGCAGAAAGTTCCAACGGTGGCCTGGTTTGGTCCGACCTGTGCTCACGAAATCGATTTGTATGAGAGAGGAAAGGCTGTTCTCACCCAAAGTGTGTGCAGTCCTTGTTGGAAGAGATCTTGTGAAAAAACCGTCATGTGCTATGATCAGGTCTCTCTAGAGGAGATAGTCGATGCCCTTAAATCTAGTTGTGCAAACAGCCTTTCTCGGCGATCTCCTGCTCTCAATTCCCTTACTCAAGAAATGCCGTGAGCTCTGGCCCGAACATCGTTTAGCTCTGGTCTGTCGAAAAGGCGTCGGTGGTTTTTTTCTAAAGACGGGCTTAGTTGACCAGATTTTTGAAATTGAAAAGGGGCAGGGGAACTCCTATGCTGAGATTTTAAAAATTCTTAAGGCTCAAGAAATAGATCATCTTATTTCCCCACATCAATCCCTGCGCACAGAAAAAGGCCGTG
>JBBKWD010000051.1:0-6278 GCA_037968775.1 Bdellovibrio sp. | reverse complement strand
ACTTTTAACGGCCGTATGGATTCAAGTAGGAACTCTCGACACTCGCCAAGCCATCGCGGACAACACCGCAACTGCGGCAAAGAATCCGCCTTCTCTTTGGTTGGTCGTAAAAGCTAACGGAGTTCTTTCTATGAGCTTCCGAGATCTGCCAAATTCTAAAAGATTCGAAGGTGAAATTGCCCGGGTGGGCTCGAGCATTGATTGGAGTCTTTTGGAAAAACGCTTAGGATCACTCAAAGCAAAATTTCCTGACCTTAAAACCAGTGTGGTTCAGCCAGAAGCACAAAGCTCTTATGGTGATGTGATTCGGGTGATGGACAAATTGAAACAGTTTAACTTTGAAGGAGTGGGGATTTCTCCACTCGGGTAACATTATGATCAAATCATTCGTTGACCACAATCAAAGACGCTCTCCGCTTAAGGAGATGATGCGCCTTAAAGGCAATGGCTCTAAGAAATCACTTTTTGGAAAGGACTTGGCGATCGCCTTGCCTTTGACTTCTTTGATTGATGCCTTTTCTATTATTGTTATTTATCTGTTAGTTGGCACCCAAGGTGGTGGCGCCGAAACAAAGGTACCTTCATACCTTAATTTGCCGACGGCTAACTTTAGCAAGAGCATTGATGAGGGCATGCCAATTCTTCGCATCGAAAAGGGCGCTTACTTTTTAAACGATGAGCGCATCGCAGGCAGCAAACTGGCGGAGAAGCTGAGCGAAGTTCAAAAGAACGCCAAAAGTGAAATCAAAGAGCTCATGATCCAAGCTGATCAAGAAATGAGATATGCAGACCTAGATCCTTTATTGAAGGCTGGCTCCCAAGCTGGCATTGAACAACTTAAATTTGCGGTTGTACCATCAAAATGAAAAAACTAATCCTCCCCCTCATCCCCTTCGTATTCGCGGCAGCTGTTTTAAACACTGCCACTTCGTATGCCGAAAAAATGAGTTCTGGGACTCAGGATTTGGTTATCGACAAAATGGAGCGCGCGCTTTCGGTTATTGAAAAAAATGACGCCGCTTATATCCCCAGCCAAAAGCGCTGGGCGGATCTTTTAGCGGAAAGAGCTCGCACTCGGTTTATGGCCGAAATTGAAGTCAACTGTGCTGGCTGCAAAGGCTCTGCAGAAGATCGTAAAAAGGCGATTATCACCTACGAACAAATTTTAGATCGCGTTGAAATCAACGAACATGGACCTGTGCTTTTTCAACTAGGACATTTGTATGAAATGTCTGGCAATCAAAATAAAGCCATCGAGCTTTACGAGCGCATCTTAAAGGATGCAAAGCCCAAGAAAATCACAAAAGAGATCATTTCTCGATCGCATGTGGCCTTGGGTGATCTTCTGTTCCAAAAGAATAAATTTAAAGACGCTCACTTCCATTTCAAATTGGCCTTGCGGGATAAAGACCTCGAGAACCGTGCTTTAGTTATTTACAATATGTCTTGGTGTGACTTCAACACTGGTAAATTGAATTCTGCCATTGAAACTATCGAAAATCTTCTGCGTCAGCCTGAACTCTTAAACGATGCCTCGTTTCATGCCGACGTGATGCGCGACTTGGCGACTTTTTATTCTCGCCGGAGCATTTCGAATAAAGAAATTGCGCTGTATGTTGCTTTGTCTCCAGAAAACTCAAAAAAAGAACTGACTTTGCACTTTGCAACGGAAGCGGATCGTATCGGGCAAAAAAATGCAGCGCGCACAATCTTAGATCGCTATCTTCAGTTCCCAGATATCACGCAGGCCGAGCGCCTGGATGCCTTTGTTCGTTTGGCCCAAATCAATTATGATCGCGGTCAAACAGAACAATCTAATAAAGACTTTTCCGTTGCTGCGGCGACTTTCCGTGACAGCAATTGCGACGACGAAAAGAAGTGCGCTGAACTGCAAAAAACGATGAAACGTTATGTAACCGAACTTCACCGCAGTAAAAAACTAAAGCCCGACAGCAGCTTGCTGACTGCTTATGTGATTTACGCCAACACCTTCCCTCAAGACCGTGACATGACTTTGCGTGCGGCCCAACTGGCCCAAGACTTAAAACAACATAAAATGTCCACAGAGCTTTACCGCACGATCAGTGGCAACCGCCATTTCTCTGACGCACAACGAACGGAAGCCTTGCAGAATGAAGTGTCTGCTGCTGAAGCTTCGGGCGATGCCAAGCTTAAACAAGCAGCCTATGTTCACTATTTGCAAATCAATAGAGATGGCGCCAAGAGTTTTGAGATTCGCTATCAAATGGCCTATCTCAAATACCAGAACAAAAACTTCAACGAAGCGGCCTCTGACTTTGACTCCTTGGCGCGCGACTCCAAAGGTCCTGCAGGACTTCGTAAAAAGTCAGCAGACTTGGCTTTGGACAGTCTGTCGATGTTGAAAGCAGATGAAAAAATTGAGACCACGGCTGCGGACTATGCAGTGATCTTGCCTGCTTCTCGAACTGAGTTCCAAGCCATTTCCAGAAAAGCTATTTTGAACAGAGCCGCCGTTGTCGCAAATGATAAAAAGTCGTCATCGGCAGAGCAGCGCAAGTCTTTGGTTAAAATGATTCAAACAGATATCTCTAAAGCTTCGGCCTCAGAGAAGATTCTTTTCTATACAAATCAAAGTATCTTGGCGGAACAGCTTGGCGAAGATCAGGTCTATATAAAGTCCTTACAGCTTCTGATCGGCACCAAAGAACTTTCCCAAGAAAAGCGCAGCCAATTCAACGAACAACTTATTGGGTACTATGAAAAGCATTTGGACTTTAAAAGTGCCTATGTTGCAGCCAAAACCATGAAAAGCCGTCTTTCGACTCAAGAGTCAGAATTTCGATTAAGCACTTTGGCGGACCTTGGAAACTTAAACACTGCTGCTGGTCACTATCGCAAAGCCTTGGCTGCAGGCCTGAAAGGTCAACGTGCCTTGGTGGTGCGTTCCCGTTTAGTTTTACTTTCTTCAAACCCTACAAAAGAACTCAATCGTCAGTTTAAGGAACTCAAAAAGGATCGCGAGCTTTTAAACGAGACGACTTTGTTCGTTATTAGCAAAAACAACTCAAGCCGTGGTTTAGAGAACATCTTGGCTTCGAGAGAACTCAAAAACGGACCGGCTGCCCACTGGGTGAACCGTCAAAAGTTTTACTCTGAAGTGGCGAAGTTTAAAATTCAGTTGCAAAGACATCAATTGGACACTAAAAACGACCGACGTCTGTCCAACTCTATTGCCGCACGTATGAAGTTGATTGAGAAAGCCGACGGCCTTTTAGGTCGCGCTTTAAAATCAAAAGACATCGGATCCCAAGTTGTGACTTTGGACCTCATTTACCAGGAAAATGATCGTTTCGTGCGCAACCTTGCCGGTCTGCCTTTGCCACGCGGCTTAACTGCAGCGGAGCAACAACAGTATCTAGGAATTTTGAAGGCCAAATCAAAGCCTTTCTTTGTTAAAGCCAAAACTGCACAAAAGCAGTTGCAGGAAATTTGGGCGAACTCCCCGGCCTTGGCCCAAGCGATTCAAGACTATCGCATGGCCCGCACTGAAATTCGTAAACTCTTAGTGGCTGACTTGAGTGTGATGAGCCGCGCTTCGGGCGACGGTAAATTAAAAAACACTTTGAATGCGACCTTAGAGGACTCTTCGTTCTCGAACAAAGATCTTTTGAAGGCACGTCAATCCGTGGCGCAAAACCCGAACAACATCAAAGATATTGAAAATTTGAAAATTCTAGAGACAAAAGGCGGCCATCCCCTTATGGCCACTTATCTAGAAGCCCGTTTAAGCCACATACAGCGAGGAGAACAGTTATGAAAACGAAAATTTTGATGGCCTCCCTTTTGCTATGTGTATTATCGAGTGTTTCCTTCGCTGCCACAAAAAAGACAACGGGCAAAGTGAATGGAGTCTCAAAGAAAACTTTAAGTCCGCGCGCTAAACTTGGGACGTCATTTAAGTTTGATGGTTCAGCGCTCAGAGGAAAGTATCAAAGTTCACTGGGCACAAAGACAACGGTCGAAAACGACAAAATGTTGGACGATCTTTTAAATGGAAGAACTCAGTTTGAAGATCGCAACAAAAACGACAGTGAACGGAATTAGGTTGAATATGGGAACAGCAAAGCTTTTTATACTCGAAAATTCATTAGGACAAAAAGTCCGAACCTTTTCAGTTGATTCTGAAGCTTTGAATATCGTTTATCTCAAAGAGTCTCGACGTATTGAGGCATATGCCAATCTCGAAACGCTAGATAACAACGATATCAGCTATAAACTTATCGAAAAACTTCAGGTCAACAAAATCACGAGCCAGGGGCAAGCCCTGCAAGGACTTGGCACCATTCGTCTTTTCCCGCAATCTGGATTGGTCGATAGTCCCGCATACCTTTTACCCAAAGAAGAAGACAAAGAACAGTTGCAAGGATTCTTGCAAAAGTCGTCTTTGGGCCATTTGATTTTTGTCTTTGTTCTAATTGCAGCCTCATGGATTTCATCAACTTATTTCTCTAAAACACCAGAAACTCCCTTGGTCACGATTGTCCTTCCTAAAATAGAGGCTGTCGTACAGGAAAAGAAAGTTCGTCAAACTGTGAAAGTGGCGCAGACTAAAGTTAAAAAAACAAAACGTGTTGTTAAAAAGGTCGTAGCCAAATCAAAAGTTCAACGCCCTGTTAAGCCCGTCAAGGTTGCAAAGGCCAAGAATGTTCAAAGACTCGGCGCTTTGGCAGCTCTTGGTGGCGTTGCAAAAGGCACTCGTGGTTATGAGGGCCTCGACACTCAGTCTATGAAAAATATCCGTTCGGCTGGTCAAGGTCGCGGCGGTGGCGGTGTCGGTTCTGCGGGTCAAGGTGGCATTAAAGGCTACCTGCCTGGCAATGGACTTATCGCCGGGTCAAACGGCAAAGGCGGAAAAGCCCAAAGTGCTGGCGGATACGGCACTCGAGGTGTTGGTGGAGGCCGCGCTGGATACGGAAAGATTTCTTTAGTCGGTGGCACTTCGGCGGTGAGTCTTCCGTTAGATGATGAAGCTGAAATTGTTGGCGGTTTGGATCGCGATCAAATTATCGCGGTGATCAACCGTCACAAAGGTGAAATAATTTACTGTTATGAAAAAGGACTGCAGGCTCAGCCCGCTATTGGTGGCCGTGTAGCCGTGGACTTCGTGATCGGACCTGCTGGTAAAATCACGACAGCAAAAGTCGCGCAGTCTTCATTGGGATCTAAATATGTAGAAAATTGTATGCTCGCTAGAATGAAAACTTGGCAGTTCCCGCGCCCAGTCGGCAACGTGAACGTCGATGTTCTTTATCCTTTTGAGTTAATGAGAGTTACGAGCCGATAAGGCGGAGGCATTTATGAAAGATTTAACTCCTTATATTCTTTTAGGTATGATCGGAACTCTGACTGCTTGTGGCGGTTGGAATAAAGAGCCTGCATCCAACTTTGATTTTGTAGCTTATGACAAAGTCGCAAAGACTCAAATCGAGCAAGAGCAAATTGATGCCGCTAATGGAAACCGTGGACCTCGCGTTATCACGAATACTGTTATTGTTGAAAAGCCTCAAGTCGTTGTTCGTGAAGAAGCCACTGTAGATGCCAAATTTCTAGTGATTTCTCCTGATGCTCAAATGACCTTTAACGAAGGTGAGAGCGGCACTTTCAAGGTTCGCGCGCGCGCCTTGAATCCAGATGTAACTTTAACCCTCACAGCCTCAGGTTTACCAGAAGGTGCTATTCTTGAAAAGTCTACTTCTGAAAAAGACCTCTATCAAATCAAATGGACTCCAAAACTTTATACTCTGGCTTCAAATGCCACGATGAAGATTTTTGATGTGAAACTGACCGCTCAAATCACACAGGCTAAAGATCAACAGTTCAAAGGCTTGGTTTCTCAAAAAGATGTGCAACTTTTCCTTTTCCGAACTCAAGAAGCACCAAAAGACTTAAAGGTTGATGGTTTGGTTGGTGAAATCCAAGAAGGTCAAGTTGTGCCCTTTTCTGTTACTGTCTCTGTCCCTGGAATCGATCAACATGCGGTCGTTAAGCCGCGCCTCGTAGTCTCTTACGATGGAGTGAGTCTTTCTGCGGGCAATAGCTTTTTAGAGCTCGACGGATCCCGTTATGTTTTGGCTGACTTAAATAAAAAAGATGCCGAATACCTGGGTGACTCAAAATGGAAGTTCTCTCTGACTTATGATACCAAAAATGTTTCGGTTCAACCGCAACTAGGCAAAGACGGAAAGAAAATTGAAAATGCAGATGGCACTCGTGTGCGTGTCAGCTTTAAGGTCTAC
>JBBKWD010000050.1:0-29864 GCA_037968775.1 Bdellovibrio sp. | reverse complement strand
CGACTAGAGGGCTTATTCACATTTGAAATAATATTTCTAAGAATGAAACACTTAGCTGAATTTCAGATCAAATTTGAATTCTAGATGATTCAAAGTTGACCTGAAATTCTAGTGGGAATGAGTTCCTAGTGTCGCAATCCATTGAAATTCGATTTTCTGACGGACAGTGGCGTCTTGTCCTTCGGTGGTTTGAGTATCCAAAGTGTAGGCAGTGCGCAAAGTCGCAGAGGGACTGTGTTTGTAGGTGAAGGTTGGAACAAAGGCGTAGTTCAAATTATCCTGACTTAAATCACCCGTATCTGAGGCGAGTTTGAGGTCCTTAAAGATATCAACCCGCACCCCCAAAAGGACATTTTCGGCCAAAGACATTTGGGGAAAGACATAGGCCCCAATTTGTTCCGAGCGGGCAGTCGTTGGGGAGTTTTGAATTCGATACCATAATTCGGATTGCAGGAAAAAAACTGGAGAAGTGTTTGCACCTTTGGTGTAGGTAAGATCCACCCCAAAAAGTTGGGTCTGTAAACTGGCAGCATCTGTCCGGCCCAAATAGTTCAAGCCCCACTGCAGCTGTCCGACTTCACCATGTTCCACATAGCCTGATGGCCGTATATAGTGAGTTGGCACGTGTGGTCTTGAGTCAGGCTCCGTGGACTCTCCGAAGTTGTATCCGTTGGTGACACCTAAGGTTAAATCCCAATAGGCAGCCACGGGTAAGGGAAACGAAAACTCTATACCTGTGTCGGCAACGCCTTCTTCTGAAAAGAAGTCCGTTTGAACTCGAGGTGAAGAGATGAAAACCCAATCGCTTTGATGTACGGAGTTCAAGCGCCCCACGCCAAGAAAGAATTTGCCTAATTTAAAACTGGATGCATAAACGATTTTATTTGAACCCACATAGGCTTCATGAATTTCAGGCGTATATTCGCCATCTTCATTGTGGGCTGCAAAGTTTAACAAGGCATCAAAGGTTGAATCTAAGGTGCCAAAGAAAATCAACTCAGCGGACCGAATTTCTAATTTGTTTTCAGCAGAATCTTCAAAATCAAACGGGGCCAGAAAGTCCAAGGTGGCGCTGGTTTGAATCCGTTGCGGATTTTCTTGGGCCATCGACGCCTGAGAAAATAAAAAGCAGAATAGTAAGAGAAGGTGTTTCACTAGTAAGTCCCTTGTATTGACAGAGGGGCTTTGTAACACCCCGAGATTCTAGATGCAAGTGTATTGCATCTAGAATCTCGGGGTCAACGCAATCGGGCACGTGTGGAAGTTAAAAAAGGACTACTTTTTTTCTCTACGAACGGTGCAAGACTTGTGAACGGCTTTTCCGGACCAAACACCATTGTTGCAACGAAGTGTATCAGAAACGCACACCTCATCAGGCGGAACGGTGGGTTGCATCCAGCCAGTTAAGGTTCCTCCGTGGGATATTTCACCGAGTGGCGTACGGCAACTGCGCTCAGCAGATTTCTTGCTATGAATTGAAGTTGCAGTCACGGCCTCTGGAGCTGCTTTCGGATTGTACTCTGGCACAACAACGGGAACGGGTGAAGTTGCTGGGACCGAATCTTCAAATGAAGGGCTCACGGTCTCAGCGGGTATAGAGTCACTGGCGCAGCCAGCAGCGAATAAAAGTGCAGAGATCAAAATAAACTTTTTCATATCTCTATCTTGAGGTCTTAGGGCTTGAATTATCAAGTGAATATTTGGTCGTAGGCTTGACCTTGAAATTCAAGGTGAACTTGGGTATACTGGACGGGTCTGAGACTTCAGACGATTATGAGAAGTTAAAACCGTCACCCTCTTCTTTTTTTAAAGACTTCTTAATAGCCTCCCTTTGTAGGGGCAGGCGCGGGACGGAATATAAATGCTGAACAATTTATTTCAAGGGACCTTGCGGTCTTTATCTTGGGTATCGCCGCAAGGCCAAATGCTATTTTCAAATATCTCACTGAATATCGGTCACCACCGATATGGACTGGTGGGTCCAAATGGAGTGGGGAAATCAACCTTAGCAAAATTATTGGCGAGACAACTAGAGCCACATGCAGGCCAGGTGCTTATCTCACAGCCCGTGACTTATTTAGCGCAAGAGCTGGCACGGTCAAAAATCACCATCGCGGAATTTCTACATACTATTTGGGAGAACCCGTTTCTGGAGTCTCAGCTGTGGATTCCGTTGTTGGGGAATTTGGCGATGGACAGAAAACTTTCGGAACTCAGTGGAGGAGAGTGGATGCGAGTACGAATCATTCAAAGTCTTGCATCTCCAACGGGTTTGCTGATTTTGGATGAACCCACCAACAACCTGGACTCAGGAGCGCGTGAACTTATCTATGAATTCGTGCAAGATTACCCTGGCGCATTGTTGATAATCAGCCACGACAGAGAGCTTCTATCTTTTGTGGACTCCATCTTAGAGCTTTCCAATCTAGGAATTAGTATCTATGGCGGATCCTATGATTTCTATCAGCAAGAAAAAATTCACGAGCGGAAGGTGCTGAGTAATAAGATCGACAGTGTCCGAAGAGAAAAGAACAAGCTCGCCTCAGAGGCAACGGAAAAAATGGAGGCGCAAAAGAAGCGAATGCGAGTAGGTCAAGCTAAGGCTGATCGGGGGGGCATGCCCAAGATTCTGATAGGAGCTAGAAAAAGACAGGCTCAAAAAAGTCTGGCGAATATTCACGTGCGAGAGAAGGCGCGCATAGAAATTTCAGCCGAAGAGCTGCAGCAACTCCAAGATAATCAAAAACTAGAAAGTCACTTAGGCTTAGAGCTAACAGAAACGTCTCTGGCCGAAGGGAAAATGGTTTTTGATTGTCAGGAATTAAATTTCAAATTCCAGGAAAGTGAGAGCTGGCTTTGGTCCGAAAAGATAAGCTTGCAAATGCAGGGTCCAAGAAAGTGGGCTCTCAGGGGTGCAAATGGCGCAGGGAAGTCGACCTTCCTTAAGCTACTTTTAAGCCAGGGGCGCGAGCCCGAAGGAAACTGCGAAGGTTCTATAGGAGTCGGATCTTTACGAACGGCCTTTATTGATCAAGAGTATTCGATTCTTAATTCGGAACTTTCGGTGATTGAAAATATACATGAGAACTCTGGCCTTGATGAAAAACAACTGCGAAATATGCTCGCTCACTTTCAGTTCTATGCTGAAAAGGTCTTTCAAGTGGTTGGAACTTTAAGTGGCGGTGAAAAGCTTAAGGCTTCTTTGGCAAAAGCGCTTTTGCGGGCGGACCCACCACAGTTTCTTATTCTAGATGAACCCACAAATAATTTAGATCTTGGCAGCCTCGAAGTACTAGAAAGGGTTTTAGGAGCCTTTAAAGGGGCTTTGCTTGTCGTTTCCCACGATGAAAGATTTCTGGAAAACATAGGGATCGAACAGTTTATAAAACTAAAAAGGGTAGGTTCTTAAGAGGTCTGCCTTTTGCAATTCAAGACATTTAGATGATAGCGCGATGGTCGGTTTACCTCAGTATTGTATGTTTTTGCCTACTTAGCCTCATGGTTCTGCACCTGAGTCAAAGGCCTCTCTGTATTGATTCTAAGGTTGTCGAAAGAATTGACAGAGTCACAGAGGCGGGAACTGAGAGTCTCTATCGATGCGCCTTGAATAAGGCGATTCCTTTTAATGAGTATTTCAATTCGAACCTGAGAAACTGGTCTTATAGAATTCAACGAACCGAAAAGATGCTCGAAAGTCTCGAGCCTTTTTATCGTAAAATTCAGATCACTGTTTTGCCGGATCGCCCGAATCTGTTTCGCTTGCAAGGGCATCACCTGTATATCGGTGCGGAAATTCTTGAGGCTCCAGGACATCTAGAAAAAGCCTTGGCCAAGGTTTGGTACCAAGAACGTAATGACCAGCCTTTTGCGCAGCAAGAACTCATGGAAGAAGTCATGACTGATTTTTTGATTCATTTAGAGTCAGGTGATTTGGATATTGGTGATCCTGGGACACATATTTTGACGGCCCTAAGAAAAGTTAAGTGGCCGTTCATTATCAAATCCGTTGAGGACTATTGTGAATCTCCGTGGAAGCGGTCTGAACATTATGTACTGTGCGAAAACTCCAAGGTTCAGCATGAGCTCTATCAACAAGTCGTAGAAATGAGTTTGCGACCTCTTTTGGTTGGCAGCATGGTGAAAGCTTACCGCAAGCTTAATCTTGCAGACCGCTATGCATTTCTAATGAAGTTACCGCAGTTCATCCGCCAGGAAAATAATTTGCCAACTCAAACCGCTTTTGTGAATCCCCAAACTTATTTGCAGAGAGCCGGCGAAGCCATTCGTAATATCACCATTTTTGTCTCTAGCCCTCAGCCTCTTAAAAAGTCCAGAGTGCATCGCATGTTTGTGGCAAACTTCACCAATGAACTGAATAGCAATGGTTATTCAGAAGCCTTCATGGACGCGTCCTTTGATGTTTTGTTAGTCAGCCAAGATCGCATTGATGAAAAGTCCTCGACCTTTAAGGAGCTGCTGAAGCAAAGCCTGACGCATCCAGATCAACAAATTGCTATTCGTGATCGCGAAAACTTGTGGATGCTGCCAGCGAAATACCCAATTTCCGTGCAATCGTTTGGTCAAATGAAGGCATCAAAAACTATCATCGAAAAGTGTGGGGGCTATAGTTTTAGCTTCGTCATGGATTATGCTGATGTGACAGAAAAGCTTTTAGTCGTGGATCGTTGTGATAAAACCAAGGATGTCGCCTATTCGGCTTACTTGAAAGACGGGGCTCAAGGCTTTGCGCTTCAAAATAAGGGCACTGCCTTTGTTCAATTCCATATTCCGTCCTTGCTCTTAAAAAAGACCGATCTTCAGACTGCGGGAAATGTTTTCGAATTTATAAAGAAACGTGATGTGGATAACCCCTCCTTTAAAGGGCTGGGGTGGCAAGAGGTCCGGTGGGATAATAAAGTCCACGCGTATCAGCCAAAAGCTTATGTCGATGCTATCGAGTGGTTTCGAGTTCCGGGTACGACTTCGCTTTAGTTCGTTAAGTTTTTAAGCTCGTCTTCGTATTTTTGCTGGTCTTCCATAGCGGTCAGCATCTCAAGTTCCGTTTCTTCAATTTGTCCGCTAACCAGATGCAGGTCTTTTGCTAGCGTTCCAGCGGATTCACCCAGGGCCGTTAAAAGAGATTCATTTAAAATATCTCGCTTGGCGCTGAGTTTAACTACTTTCTTATCACCTTCTTCGACAAGCTTTTGAGCTTTACGAATCAAGTTTTCCAGACGTTTGCGTTCTTCTTTGTAATTGAATTTAGGTGCATCGTTGTTTTGGTTGCTGATCTGTTTGGCAGCTGTCGAATTGTCCTCAGACCTCTCTGATAGAATTCCTTTTTTTAAACTCCACACGTACTCATCATAAGTACCTGGATAAAGAGTGAGCTTCCCGTTGTTCACTTCCAAAATCTTATTAGCAACCCGTCCAATAAAACCGCGATCATGACTGACGGTGATGATCGTGCCATCATATTGTTCCAAAGCGGACGTCAAGGCTTCGACAGTATCAAAATCTAGGTGATTCGTCGGTTCATCCAGCAGCAGCAAGGGTGACTTTTGCAAAAGAATACGACCCAAGGCGACTCGTGATTTTTCGCCGCCCGACAAGACGCGAACTTTTTTATGTACGGCCTCACCGCTAAAGAGCAAGCTGCCTGCGATGTTCAAAACCTCTTGTTGCAGAACATCCTTGTGGGCCCCAGCGGCTAATGATTCCAAAACTGTGTGTTGAGGATTCAAGGCCTCTGGCGTGTGCTGCGCAAAAAAGGAACAGCTGACTTGATGCCCCCACTTAACTTGCCCAAGTAAAAGAGGAATCTGTTCACCCAAAGATTTTAACAGAGTTGATTTTCCGGCACCGTTAAAGCCGACAATGCCCAAGTGATGGCCACGCTCTAAACGCAAGGTCACATCTTTTAAAATAACGTTATCACCATAACCACATTGAACGTTTTCGACTTCCAAAATCATTTTGCCCGTCGGACTTGCGGGTGGAATCTGAATATGACTATGAGTGGGGGCCGCCTTGATTTCTATGATGTCCATTTTTTCCAGTTGCTTCAGGCGACTTTGTGCCTGACGAGCCTTCGTGGCCTTTGCTCCAAACCGGTTGACGAAATCCATGATCGAACTGCGCTTGGCTTGCTGGGACATCGCTTGCTTTTGCAAAAGTTCAGCGAGCATTTGTTTCTGTTCGAAATAGTCATCTAAGTTTCCTGCATACTTGACCATATTGCCGGCTTCGACTTCCAGAATATGATCCGTCACGCGACGTAAGAACTCCCTATCATGGGAGATCAGCAAAAAGGCACCTTTGAACTCTTGCAGGAAAGACTCTAAGACCAGCAAGGTTTCGAGGTCCAAAAAGTTTGTGGGCTCATCTAGAAGTAATAGATTGGGCTCTTGGCCAATCAAGAATAACAGCTTCACCCGCATGCGATAGCCGCCGCTGAGTTGTTTTAAGTGCGAATCAAAATGTGCCGGCGTAAGGCCCAAACGAATGCCCAGCTGTTTGAGCTCCCAAATGGGCTTGATGCAGTTGTTAGTTAGATATTCTTCGACCTTTTCATCGACATCCCAGTCGGATTCTTGCTCAAGATATCCTAGGCGCAACATCTGAGATTTTGTGACTTCACCGGAATCCAATTGTTCGTGGTCGACCAGGATTTTAAAAAGCGTCGTTTTACCCGCACCGTTAGGTCCGATAACCCCAACATGCTCGCCTTCGTTGATGGCGAAGGCGGCGTCTTCGAAGAGAGATTTCGAACCAAAAGATTTAAATCCGGATTGAAGCTGCAACAATGTCATTGAGGTCCAAACTAGTACATTATTGCGGAAAAAGGAAGTAGCCTCTTATCTGTTATTTTTGCGAGACTCTGCACGTTTTTCTTTAGCGCGATTTTTCTCGTCCACAAAAACCACGGTAGGCTTGTGTTTGGCGGCTTCTTCGAGGCTGAGCCCGCAGTAAGCGACGATGATCACAAGATCCCCTTTTTGCACATGCCGAGCGGCCGCGCCGTTTAAGCAGATCTCACCTTTTTTTCCCTTGATTACATAGGTCGAAAAGCGAGCGCCGTTATTGCAATTGTAAATATCCACTCTTTCGTTAATTAACAGACCCGAAGCCTTAATCAAGTCAGGACAGATGCTGATAGAGCCCTCGTAATTAAGGTCCGCTCCAGAGACTGTGGCGCGATGAATTTTAGCTCTTAACATGGAAATATTCATAAATACCTCAAGCGTTGTACTGAAGGGCGATGAGCATGCCCTTCAGGACTAGGTCGGGAACAACCTCGTCAAAAATTTTATCTTTGTCAAATAAAGAAGAAAAGCCACCCGTACCTACGATCAAGGGTTTTTCATCCTTGAAGCATTCCTGGGTGATGCGCCCACAGATTTCACGAATGGTACCGAGGTGACCGTAATACAATCCGGATTGGATGCTTTCAATCGTAGTTTTACCCAAGGCCTCGTGACTGGCCAGGATTTCCACTGAAGGCAGCTTCGAAGTTTTACTTTCTAGAGCCTCCATGCAAAGGCGCAGACCAGCTACGATAGATCCACCTAGATAATCTTTGTCCTTCGTTACAGCACAAAAAGTTGTGGCCGTGCCTAAATCCACGAGGATTAAATTCTTACCTGGATAAAGATGAGCACCGGCAATGGAGTTGGCGATGCGGTCCGCACCGACTTCCAAAGGATTGCGGTACTTTACTTTGAGACCTGTTTTAACGCCGGCCTGTAAAATAAAGGGATTGATATTAAAGTACTTCATACAGGCGCCGCGCAAAGAATAGATGACTTCGGGTACGACACTGCAAATGGCAATTTGTTGAATTGTACTGGGATCAAGTCCATTTTCACGGATCACAGAGCGCAAAAATATTCCAGTTTCGTCCGAAGAAGCCCCACTTTTGGAGCTGCGGCGAAACGACATTACCATCTTATCTTTTTCAAAAAGACCGCCATAGATCTGAGTATTTCCGACGTCTAGGCAAAGAATCATAGGATATCCTTTGGAATAAGGGATTGAATAATTTCTTCGGTCAGTTGCTCCAGCGTCTCACAGCGATCCTGCGACCCATCTTTGCCAATAAATGTGAACCGATGAGTTCTTTTTACGATATCAATTTCTGACAGATCATTGTGGACGACATAGTCAGCTTTTGAACCTGCAAAAAGTTTGGCAACGGCAGTTTTTCTTTCGTCTTCAGAGGCGTGGCTGGTCAGCTTAAAGGCGATTACCTGCAGGTCCTTATTTTTTGAGTACTCGCGCAGCTTGTCGACAATCTTGTGATTGCGCCTCAGACGAATGTTCATTGTGTCTGAATCAGAGCTGATTTTTTTAACCTCAAAAGGTTTTAGGCTTTTGCCGCCGACTTCAATGGATTCAACTGAAAAGTCGCTGACGGCAGCTGTATGAATCACATGAGTGAATTCCTGTTGCGATAGAAGCGCGTGTAATTTCTCGTCCAAGCTTTTAAAGGTGACAAAACTTTCGCTCTTAAGGCCGGAAGAGCCTTTGGCGGCACTATGGGATTTCACAAGTGTGACATCAAAACCCAGATCTCTCAGGGCTTCGGCAATAAATATTCCCGTCCGACCGGAGCTGAGATTTGTGATCGTACGAACGGTGTCAATGGGCTCTTGGGTCCCTCCAGCTGTGACCAAGACTTTAATTCTTTCAAAGGCCTTCACAGGCACGATGGGGAATGTCGTTTCATACTTTTCAGGAAGTGATTGAATAGCATCAAGAGTGTATTTTAAAATTAAATCTGGATCGAGCAGTCGACCCCAGCCCTCTTCTCCGCAAGCCAAAATTCCGGCGGCCGTGTCAAGAATCTGCACGCCCATGTCTTTAAGTGCTTTTAAAGACCTTTGCGTCACAGGATGAAGGTACATATGAGAATTCATAGCCGGGGCCACCAGGAATGGCTTTTTAAAATCGTGAGCTAAAAATAGAGTGTGCACCAGATCATCAGCAGTCCCTTGGGCCGCTTTATTAATAAAGTTCGCCGTGGCTGGCGCGACAAGCACGACATCCGCCCAACGCATGAGATGAATATGGTCCATCACATTTCCGGGCGCATAGAGATCGCTGACCACAGGTTTCCCAATAAGGCCTTCAAGGGTGGCATTGCCAACAAACTGCAGAGCGGAAGCCGATGCCACCACTTGCACGTCGCAGTTGCTCTGCACCAATCGAGAGATCACCTGGCAAGCTTTGTAACATGCAATAGAACCCGTCATCATAAAGAGGATTTTAGATTTGGACATTGTCTATCAACCTCACTTCCCCGAGGTAAGCCGCAACGAAGCGGCGGTTATTGCGATCCGTGACATAGTCGACCTTAAATCCCTTTTCAGTTAAGCACTGAAAGGCTTTTTCCGCAGAAGTACTTTGGGTCAAAGCTTTATAGAGTTCAGGTGCGACTTTACGTTGCTCTGCAGAGAGGCGCACATTGCGAGAGCTCATCGCTAAGCCGTCGGATTCCCGTTTGGTCGGTACAGGACATATTTCAATAGGGAGGAAAAAGGCTTTCACCATTCCCTGAATTAAAGTGAGCTGTTGAAAGTCCTTTTCACCGAAATAGGCGACCTGGGGAGTGATGATCTGAAAAAGTTTCATCACAACTGAAAGAACTCCATCAAAATGCCCAGGACGATCGGCCCCGCAAAGCAATTTTGAGAAATCATTTTCGATCACCTTGTAGTGATAGTCATCTGGATACATCTCTGCGTATTTTGGAAAAAATATACCCGCGACTTTGTTTTTTTGAGCCATTGCAAAATCCGAATTCCATGTCGCAGGGTATTTTTCTAAATCTTGGGGATTATTGAATTGAGTTGGATTTACAAAAATAGAAAGCACGACATGATCGCATTCTGCCTGAGCTTTCTTTAAAAGCTCTTCATGCCCGGCGTGCAAAGCGCCCATAGTGGGGACGAAGCCAACCCGTCCAGAAAGGCCCTTGCGGAATTTGATAAAGTCACCTGGCGTGCGTAGGATTTCAGTCATAGATAGCTCTCTTTCTCTGTCGGAAAGACGCTCTCTTGGACTTCACGGTGATAAGTATTAAAGGCCTGCTTAAGAATTTCGTGCCCTTGCAAATAAGTTTTCACAAATTTGGGCTTAAAATCTTGATTCATGCCCAGCATATCTTGAAGGACCAACACTTGGCCGTCACAATCAGGCCCCGCGCCAATTCCAATGGTGGGAACTTCCAAAGAGAGAGAAATTTCGGCAGCCAATTTTGCCGGAACAGCTTCAAGGACAATGCTAAAGGCCCCCGCATCTTGCAATTGCAGGGCTTGTTCTTTAATTTTCTTTTGTGCGACATCATCTCGACCTTGAACTTTAAAGCCACCCAGTTGATTCACGGATTGAGGTGTCAAACCTAAATGGCCCATCACAGGGACACCTGAGTCGACAATATGTCGGACGAGTTCAACATTTCCGGTAGCGCCTTCAAGCTTAATGGCATGAGCGCCCGCTTTCATGATTTTTTCAATCGCTCGCATATTTGCAGTTAAACCTTTTCGGTAGCTCATAAAAGGCATATCACCGACCACGAATTTATCACCGGCCCCTCGAGCTACTGCGGCCGTGTACAGAGCCATGATATCGGTGGAAGCATTTAAAGTTGTTTTATGTCCCAGCATTGTCATGGCCAATGAATCCCCGACAAGCAGGCAGTCCACATCACTGGTAGCCAGAATGCGCGCAAAACTGTAGTCGTAGCAAGTGACCATTGAGATCTTCTGCTTGTTGAGTTTTTTGCTGTGGAAATCAAGAATGGTTTTCATGACTGGCCTCACTTTCTGGGATAATCGGGCCAAAATGTTTTTAAAAAAGATTTATAAATTTCTTGGGCAGGATCGTGAGCCAATGCATTTAAGTTGGCCTCCACGGTCGGAATATCTTTTCGAACCAGCGGGCCAGTGAGGGCTTGTGAAGGATTGGAAAAAACATTTTCAACAGTTTTTTCCACATAAAGTCTTGCGGCCTCGGGAGGAATCCCAAGCTCTTTGAAGTCCGCGAGCATTTTAAGGATCAACAGGCTGACAAAATTCCCACCCATCACACACAGGGCGTGATAGCGAGCTTTGTCTTGTGCAGATAGAATACTAAACGAGTTCGGTAGGCCTGGCAGGATGGATTTTAGCCCTTGCGCGCCGGTGATTGAAAAATGAATTTTTTGATAGAACTCAAGATCATAGAGGTCCGCACCAAAGGTCATGAGGGGGTGGGCTGCAATCATGTCGTCGAAAGCATGGGCGCCTGAAAAGTGCACGACAGTTTTTTCTTGGCCTGCCAAATACTGGCGAAAAAAAGGAGCCAAGGCCGAATCACTAATTGCCAACAAGACATGGGTAGATTTTTGAACTTTATGATTTATGGCAATGGGATCTTGCGAGCGATCCCAGCTATCGAAGGAAATATTAAGTAAGTGAAAATAATGAGCGATATGACGAGCGACGCGGCCCGAACCGATAAGCAAATAGGAAATAGAGTGAGTCGTCTTTGTCGCTATCATATTAATTGGGTACCTGTCTGTTTAGTGATCAAGTCCTCTGTTATGTCCGCAACTTAACATAAGTTTTACAGATTACAAAGGCTCTTGCCATGGCGGGTCGGGGGTGGTAATTCCGTATTTTCGAGGTGGGAATTATGAAGTATTTCTATTGGGTTGGAGCTTTTGTGGTCGCTGCTGTGGGACTTTTTTTCGCCATGAGTGTAAAGATCGACCCCGAGTCACTGCCAAAGGTGCCATTTACTCAGTTTTCTCATGCTGAAGACTTTGGTCAGGAAATTCTTAAGACTTTAGCTATCGAAATCAAGGCTTCACCAGTCCTTATTCTCGGGGTCACGCCGAATCAGATCGAGGATATGGAGCTGTGGCAGGGCTTCTTGCAAGCTAATCAGGAAGAAGGTTCCCGCTATGACGTCTTGGTGGGTGAACCCATGTTGCCTTATATTGAGCTGTTCAGAGAAATTATGCGCATCGACATGAAAGAAGAAATGCCCCGCCTGGTCGAGGGAATTAAGAATGCACTTACACGTGGTTTGCGGGTCGCAGTGATCGTACCGAATATTTATGCCTCTCAACTTTTGCAAAACAATCCCGTACATCGTCTGCAGGATGAATTCGGCATTGAGACTTTGAGTATCTCGATCTCAAAATTTCCAGTGACCAAAGAACAAGAGGCCGATTTTGAACCTCGTTGTGTAAAAGGCAGTGGACAGGATGCTTCGGGCGTTTCCCCCTTGGGTTGTGTGGTTCAGAATTTGGCGCGAAAGACCTACAAAGAAAAATTCGAACACAATAAATTCTCTGGCTTGATGGAACAAACGGGTCCTCGTGACTTTGTGATTTTGTTAAATAGAAATCCAAGTCCTCGTTAGCCGGTCCCCAAAGGCCGGGGACGAACTCAATTAGATTTCGGCCCTGTTAGAATCTACTAGGTTCTTGTCTGAACAGCTGATTATAATGGGCTCTCAAATGAAAATTTTCAGAGTTGTCATATTTTCTATTCTTATTTGGAATGTGCCTGGAAGGGCTGACGACTCCTCGTTGCGCACCTATTTTTTCGAACTCGCCCCACACGCTTACTTAACTCATGGACGTCCTTCTGGTGTTGCTGTCGATTACTATAAACTGGTGATGGCTGATATGAAGAAGAAGTATCAAGTCGAACAGCAGCCGTTGACTCGAATTATACAAATTTCCGATTCGGGTCTAGTGATGTACCTTGGAAAAAATCCCGAGCGAGAAAGAAAGTTCCATTATAATTCAGCACCCCTGTTTCTGATGCAAGGGGTGTTTGCGGTGCGTGCGGATTCAAATTGGCAAGAAAATCTTAAAAACTTTGATGATATTGGAGGGCGAGTTATTGGAGTATGGGCGGATGGCTATCGGTCGCCAAATATCAAAGGAGATAAGATCAAAATATTTCCCTTTTATGGGAACGACGTAATTTTGCGAGGACTTGAAGTCGTGAAGGCGAAAAGAATAGACGCTTTCTATTGTCCTGATATTGAGGCCGTTCGTTATGTGCTCTTAAAGAATCCAAGTCTTAAAAAACAATTCAGACTGGTGATATTGCCAGAACCTCCTACGGGTCTTTACCCGGCCTTTACCAAAGATGTCGACGGCGATACCCGTAAAAAGTTTGCTCAAGCTTTTGAACGCGTTCAAAAGAAGCAGAGCTACACGGCATTTTTAGAAAATTATTTGAAAAAAATAAATAAAAAACGAGGCCACGAATTCGACCGTGGCCTCTAGTGAACTAATAAATTTCATGCGCCAAAGGACGGCGAGGTGCGCGGAAATAAGTGCGAGGTGAAAGATCGGTCAGATCTCCGAGTTTTTCCATGTACACACAAGCATAGCGATCAAGCTGGTAGGCAAAGTAACTCTCTTCGTTACCCGCTCTCATCAGTTGACCCCAATTGCTATTATACATTGACTGCTGCTTTTTAATCAACTGACTGATTTGACCATCAATTTCTGAAATAGTTTTTTGCAAGCTATCGGACTGCTGTTCATTATAGCTTGCATGTTTTTCAATTTTAAAAGTCATCAATGTTGTGAGCTCGTCTTCAAAGGGCTCTTTCTTTTTCATTAACATTTCAATCTCTTGATTGATAGGCTCTGCCAGGCGATTGTTCTCGACTTCTTCGTCGAGCTCCTCAATCACCATCGCTGTTCGCCAGTTGCAATCTTTCTTTAAGCGCAGGATGTCGCCATAAATATGATCGCCAATATAAAGAATGTCATCGCCAGCAAGATCTAGATCAGAAGTGAACTTTTTAGCATTTCCACCTTGGTATATGCCAGGAGTTAGTTTGCCTTCCATGTTCGTCATGGACCCATCAACTGGGTTCACGCGCAAGTACTTTTGGTTTTCGTAAAAAAACTTAGGCTTTGAGGCGAAGGTGATAACGAATTCAAAAAGATCCTGCCACGACTCGTACTCTTTTAGGAATGGTTGAACGGCATAGTCCAAAAGAAGCTTCGAGTAATGGAAGTCAGAGTTTGTCAGAACGAAAATCTTTTTCCCATGACGGCGAAATTTTTCTAGTCCAGCAACTAGTTCTGGATCCTTTACGATAAAGTGATCAAGATTTTTTTTAACCTCTTCCTTTAAAGATCCATCACGATGAGCTTCATCCAAGGCATCTAAAACATCGTCGGCAATTTGCACATACTCTGGATACTTATTGGCGGTATCGGTGTCTTTAAGTTCCACAACTTGGGCAATCAGATTGGCCAATGAGATAGAGAAAGACGTGTCCACGGCAAGATAGTCGGAATCGCTCAAATCGATATAAGTCGATTTATAAAGCTTTTGATGCGCTTTGAAATCAAGCGGCTTGAGGCCGTGATAGCTAGCGCGAATCGCTGTGTAGCGATTGAGCTTTAAAAGATTACCCATCTTACGATCGATCACCAGTCCGCGAATAGCGAAATTATAGTCGAAAGTCAGCTTGCGCAGAATTTCAGGATAGCCACGCTTAACGAGTTTATCGATCATCGTCGTGTGAGACAAACGCTCGAAATTTTCGCTATTATAGCGAACCAAGGTGTGATCCATATCGACGCCGATATAGCGAATTCTTTTCAAATTTAAAGTTCGATTAACAAATACTTTTCCAGGCATATTTTTTATCTTTCGACAGGCAGCTGCAGATCATTCCAAAGAATCATCCCGCCTTGCATGTTATAAACGTGTTGAAAGCCATTCATCATGGCGAAGGCCGTTGCGCGAGCTGAGCGAGCTCCACTACGGCAAATAAAAACAATAGTTTCATCTTTAGGTAAAGCGCCCAGGTGATCAGGTAGTGTATCCAAGGTCAGAAGCTCAGCTCCTGCAATGTGACCGAGTTCGCCGACAAACTCCTCGGGTTGGCGCACATCGATCAACTTAATGGCTGTTAAATTATTCTGTAATTCTTGCGGAGGGACGTCAAAGACGCCCTCGTAATTCGGATTTTCAATCTGGCTTGTAAAGTTTATGACTTTCACTTCAAGTCCCTCCGGGGAAAGACTCTTAGCTTATCAGGTGCTACCAAGGACAGCAAGGAGCAGGTCTCTGGCGAGGCAAGAATTTCTACCAGATCTTAATAATTTCGCTTTCAGGAAGGGTCATTTTGTCGCCAGGCTTACAAGAATAGGCCTCGGCAAAGCCTTTTTGGTGTTTCATTTGCTCATTAATGCGAGCAAATCCCGCAGAATGGGGGTCGCTTTTCAAAAGCATCGCCGCGAAATCAGGACGGACAACCGAGCACCAAACCCGAGCGTAGGCGACGAAAAACTTCTTTTTGTCCTCGAGCTTTCCTTCGTTTTTCGGGAATGCCGCGTGGTAAGCGAAGCTGAGGCCCACGAGGTCAGCTGCATTTTCACCTAGAGTGAGTTTGCCATCGTGACCAATTTTATTAAATTGATCGATCATTTTTTCTCCGCGACGGCTGAATTCAGCTAGATCCTTCATCGTCATCCATTGGCGCAAACCACCCTTTGAATCAAATTTTGAGCCTTGATCATCAACTCCGTGACCCAACTCATGACCTATGACGGCACCGACAGCACCCAGATTTTCGATGATGTCGCCATCTTTATTATAAAAGGGATATTGCAGAATACCCATGGGCAGAACGAATTTATTTTCGCTAGGACTGTAATAGGCATTGATTGTCAAAGGCCCCATTCCCCAAGCGTCTTTGTTCGCGGGTTCATGAAGCTCTTTAAGATTCTTTTCCCACTGAGCACCATTGTAAGTTTGCATGTTTTTGTTGAAATCAGTCTGCGAATAAGTGCGTTGCGGAACAAAATCCCACTCGCGATCGTTATGCGGCTTTACGAGCTGAAGGCGAGCAGTCTCAATTTTGTTAGTGGCCTCTTTCTTCGCTTCTTTTGAAAGCCAATTATTTGTTTTGATGCCCTCTAAGATACTGACGCGAATTCGTTTTCCGACTTCATGAATTTTTGTTTCATCAAAGTTCGGGAACAGGCGGTCAATAAGAGCTGCGTCCAGCTCCTTTGTGAAGTGTTCGGTGACAAGACTGGTGCAGCGCTCTTGGCGATCCGGTCTTCTTGTGGGACCACCAAAATATTTCTGATTGAAGGCAAAGCGTGTCTTATAGAATTTCTGATAACCATCATCCAGAACGTCATACAGCGAGTTGAATAGGTATAGGTCTTTCCAGGTTTGAAGCGGCAGAACATCAAGTTGTTTTGCTTCAAAATCAAAAGTTTCTGGAATAGGCATGCTCACAAGAGTTTCCGGCGTCAGATGGCTAAAGACATCCTGCAATTGAAGGACTGGATATTTTTTGATCAGGTCTGCTTGTGTGCTTATGCGTTTTTCGCTCCAACGTTGGCGGCGAGCTGAGGCAATGGGATAAGTTTTGATGAACTCTTTCTGCAAATCAATCAAAGCCGTCGCTTTCTCTTTAGCTACTTTCTTTTTAATCTTTGGATCAATCGCCTGGAAGAATTGAGTTAAAAGCTTTTGATAGTCGGCCATCAGCTTGGGGTCTTCGTAATATTTATGATCCGGAAGGTACATAAACTTAGACATTAAGAGGGCGTCGACTTTATTGGAATCATCTTGATTGTTGTTTCCATAGAGGTTTGTGAATAACTGGTCTCCAATGGGCAAAGCCTTGTTGGAGTATTGCACCAGTTCGCGTACGGTTTCAATTTTACCGATTTCTTTCTTCATGCGCTCGACTTCGGCCTTTTCAGAACGGGCTTTCTGGGGGCCATTCATGCAAGACAAATAGAGGTCTTTAAGTTGCATGCTACGAGCAGAAAGGTCCTTTTCAGTCGGCAACTTTTTCATGAAGGCCTTTTTCTCTTCAAGAATTCTTTCTTGGGAGTCACTAAATGAGAAGGTGTGAATGCTTCGGTCATCCCGAAGCTTGAAGCTGGCTTCAGCCTCGGAGCACACATACTTGTGAAAGTCCTCGCAAGGGCTCACCGCAGGATTGAGGGGAAACTCTCGTTTCTCCGGAATTTTTGATGAAGGTTTTTTAGGGGCGGCTTGTGTTTGAAAAGCCAATAAAATTGTCAGAGCGAGGGCCAGAGATTTAATCATATGTGCCATCCTTTCGTTTGGCTATTATACGTGGGAAGGCGGTCTTCGCTATCATTTATTGCAGCGGGCCCGGAGTCTCATGACGTAATGCTAGGTTATCTTTAACCTAGGCAAGGTCTAGAAAATAAGTATTGAACTCCCACTCAAGTCCTGCAATTGTAAGTGTCGGAAAAACCAAAAGAATGAAAAATCTCAAAGCCTCACAAATAATTGAACTCTCTGCCGAACAGAATCAGGCGCTGGAACTTTTACGTTCTGGAGAGAACGTTTTTTTGACGGGTGGCGCGGGCAGCGGGAAAAGTTTTTTGATCCGGCACTACATGAAAGAGCTTGAGAGCAAAGAAATGCCGATCTTGGCCAGCACCGGGGCTGCTGCCGTCTTGCTGGGCGGGCGAACCTTTCATAGTTTTTTTGGTTTAGGAATTATGGACGGTGGAGCGGAAGCGACCCTTGATAGGGGTTTTCGCGACACGCGTTTGATGGCGCGTTTGCGAAAAGTCGAAGGCGTAATCATCGATGAAATCTCAATGATCCCCGGCAGTGCCTTGATGGTGGCCGAAAAATTGGCGCAAAAGGCTCGCGATTCAAATCTACCCTGGGGGGGAATGCGCGTGATTTGTGTTGGGGATTTTGCCCAATTGCCGCCAGTAACTCAATCCGGACCTCGTGACTGGTGTTTTTTAAATGATGTTTGGCAACGCAGTGGTTTTCAGTCGGCGGTACTCGCCCACAATCAACGAGTTGAGGATGATTTATTTCTGGATGTCTTGCACGATGTTCGCCATGGTTTGGTAACAGAGCGTGTGCGGGAGTTTTTGAATGATCATATACAGCCTCATGATGAAGATCATCCAGGAACGCGTTTGTATCCGCGCAAGATTCACGCTGAAAAATTCAATCAAAAAAAATTAAGTGAAATTGATGAGGATGAAGTCGTTATCGACTCCATCTATTTTGGCTCTGAAAAGCATATTGAAATATTGATGAAGACGGCGCCGGTTCCAGTTAAGTTGGTTCTGAAGTTGGGTTGCCGTGTGATGTTTCTGCAAAACGATCCTCAGCGCCGCTGGGTCAACGGCACGCGCGGGGTAGTGACAGATATTACAGTGGATAAAATCACCGTCCGTAAAGAAAGTGGTCGCGAAGTCCAAGCTGAAAAAAGTTCTTTTGGAATTCAAGATGCCGAAGGAAACGTGATGGCATCGGTCATTCAATTTCCGTTGACCTTGGCCTACGCCACGACAATTCACAAAAGTCAGGGAGCCACCTTAGATGACCTCTGGTGTGATCTCAGTAATTTATGGGAGCCAGGACACGCCTATGTGGCTTTGAGCAGATTGCGAACTTCAGAAGGTCTGCATCTGATCAGCTGGAATCCTCGGTCCATCATTGTCGACAGTAAAGTTCTGGAGTTCTATGGGGTAAAAAGACCCTCGGTTGGGGTCTCTTTACCCGGTCATTGATCACATATTGAATTCGCTATCGATGTCCCCGTTTGCCCATCATATTAATAAAAAAACTGATGACGGCTAAAACAAGGAACACAATCAGCAGAACTCTACCAATTTCCATTGAAAGTCCAGCGACACCTGTCGCACCTAATATAAACGCCAGTAGTGCCAGTATAAAGAATCCAATTGCGGCTCGAAGCATGGGAAACCTCCTTGTTGTGTGAAATATTTGTTCTCTGTTTGTAGTCTCAACATAAAGTGTAGCAAAAGAGAGGCCACATAGATGAAAGCTTCATGTCTTGAAACAAAACGACGTTATTTTGGTTCGGCAACAATAGAACATAAGTTAATTTTGGGAGGAGAAAAGGAATCATTCCCTATGCTAAAGAACATCGAAATTATCGCAAAGAGTCCCGCATTTGTTGAAGTCATTTCGTTGGCGCGAAAAGTTGCAAATAGCCATGCGAATATTTTAATCACTGGCGAAAGCGGTACGGGAAAAGAAATTATCGCACAGTTGATACATGAATCAAGCGGCCGCAGAGATCGCCCTTTTGTAGCCTTGAACTGCGCAGCCATCCCGGAAAACTTATTGGAGTCAGAGCTCTTCGGAAATGCCAAAGGAGCTTATACAGGAGCCCAAGTTTCTCGGGTGGGCCTGTTTGAGCAAGCCGAAGGCGGCACGGTTTTTTTGGATGAGATCGCCGACCTTCAGTTGGGACTTCAGGCAAAGATTTTAAGAGTGATTCAAGAAAGAAAAGTAAAGCGAGTGGGAGAGAATGGGGATCGACCTGTGGATATTCGAATTATTGCAGCGACCCACGAAAATCTGGCCCAAGCGGTGCAGAGTAAGAAATTTCGCGAGGATCTTTACTTTAGATTAAACGTCATCTCCATTCAAATTCCCGCCCTCCGAGACCGAAAAGAAGACATCGCAGCGTTGGCCGAATTCTTTCTGGATAAACATGCTGAGGCCAACGGGAAATCGGTGGAGGGATTTTCCCCTGAGGCGATGACCTATCTTTTGCAACAGCCCTGGCCCGGGAATGTACGTGAGTTGGAAAATAGAATCGAACGCGCGGTGGTTTTAACAAACGCGCAGTACATTCAAGTTCAGGAGTTAGAGTTGGCATCCCGTACGGAAAGTGCCTCTGACGAAAAATGGAGTGATCGACATTGTTTTGATTGGCTTTGCCAAAAGCAGCAGCGTTTGTTGTCCATCGAAGAACTCAATCAGCTGTATATTCAATATGCTTTAAACAGAAATCGCGGTGCGAAGGATAAGACGGCTCGGGAGTTGGGTATTGATCGAAAAACATTATATAGAAAGCTTCAAATTTTTGAAAGAGATCAGAGTGAGCTTAAAAAATCCACATCAGATCTTTCACCATTCCAATAACAATGATGATAGTAAAAGGGACAACTGCGAGTGCCACATAAAACCAAGTAGGGTTTTTTTCATTATTTTGGTTCGACATGCCCGACCTCGATTCTTATATTTGTTTCGGTTTATATGGAAAAACACCTCAGCTTTATCCGAATAATTACAGACCTTTAATTTTAAAAAAATCGTATAATTTGTTGTTTTGACGGCTTAAGTACATGATATTAAAGACCTTAATCCCTCTTGTATAAAACCTAGATTGGCGTTACTGTCTGCTCACTATCTGCAGGAGGATCTATGTCTCAGACCACAGACCAGAACCCGATTGGGCTTAACGGCGTTGATTTTATTGAATATTCCGGACCTGATGCAGCCTACTTTGAGGGCGTATTTAAACGCTATGCCTTTAAGCAAGTAGGGCAAGTTCATGGCAAAAACATCAAGCTCTACCGCCAAGGCGACATCAATTATATTCTCAATTGTGAGCCCCAAACTTTTGCGACAGAGTTTGCAAAGCTTCATGGTCAATCTGTTTGTGCCACGGGATTCCGAGTTCAAGATGCTGAGCAAGCTTTTAAGACAGCAGTAGCCCGTGGCGGCCGTCCCTTTGAAGGCAATGATCACCAAAAAGGCGCGACTCCTTTCCCTGCCATTTATGGAATTGGTGATTCTTTAATCTACTTCATGGATGAAAAGAATCAGAACAAACTTTATAACGATATTTTTCAAGTCAAAGCCGAAGACCAAGCTCCCGAAGGTGTTGGATTTTTGGTTATCGATCACTTTACGAACAATGTTCCTAAAGGCGAAATGCAGAAGTGGTGTGATTTCTATATCAATGTTTTTAACTTCCGCGAAGCTCGCTATTTTGATATTCGGGGTGCGAAGACGGGATTGATTTCAAAGGTGATGCGTTCTCCGTGCGGAAAATTCTCTGTTCCAATTAATGAGCCCACGGAATCCAAATCACAAATTCAGGAATACTTGGATGAATATAAAGGTTCCGGAATTCAGCATATTGCACTTTTGACAAACAACATCGTGGGCTCTTTGGAAAACCTGAAGAGCAGCGAGATTCAATTTTTGACGCCACCGCCTCATAGTTACTATGAAATGTTGAGTGAGCGTGTTCCGAATGTGACAGAGGATCTTGCTGTCATTGAAAAAAATGCTGTTTTAATTGATGGAGATGAGCACGGATATTTATTGCAAATCTTTACTAAAAACACCTTTGGTCCGATTTTCTATGAAGTGATTCAAAGAAAAGGACATGATGGTTTTGGCGACGGGAATTTCCAAGCCCTTTTTGATGCTATTGAGCGCGATCAAAAAGAACGTGGTTATCTTTAGTAGGAATAGATTAATTAATGGAAGCTTTGGCAAAGTTATCACCACCTGTTCGGGGGACTCCCTTAACCTTGGTTAGGGCACTAAAGCTTGCTATAAGTGAAGCTTATCGAGGGGCCGCGCGAGTCAGCCCGAATCCACTTGTTGGTTGTGTTATTTTGGATTCAAAAGGTCAGTTTCTGTCCAGCGGTTATCACGAATATTATGGTGGTCCCCACGCAGAAGTAAACGCAGTCAAGGGGCTTAGACCTGAAGAGTTGAAAAATGCTCATGTGATTGTGACTTTAGAGCCCTGTGCTCACGAAGGAAAAACTCCGTCCTGCGCTCAGATGTTGGCAACTCTACCAATTCGCAAAGTCACCTATGGTCTTGAGGACCCGAATCCTTTGGTTTCAGGCCAAGGGGCAGAAATTTTAAGGCAAGCTGGCATTGAGGCCTCTGTTTTTTCTTCGGATGATCTACAAGAAGATCAGTCGCTGAGAGTGCAACTTGAAGAAGTCTGTGAAGCTTTTCTTTGGAACTTTCGATATCAAAAAACTTTCGTCGCCTTAAAGATGGCCTCTAGTTTGGATGGGCAAGTTGCCTTAAAAAATGGAGAGAGTCAGTGGATCACCGGTCCGGAATCACGGGAGTTCGTGCATTTCCTGCGAGCCAGTTACGATGCAATCTTGGTTGGCAAAGGAACGATTGAATTCGACAATCCCTCTTTGAATATCCGTCATGCTCTGATTAAAAAGGAAAACAAGGTCGTAGTTATCGATGGAGAAGCTGATTTGCTGGGGCGTTATACGACTCTCAATCTGGCTGACATGCATGCCGGAGAAAATGTTTATTGGTGTATAGCCGAAGAAGTTCGGTCCGAGGCTCTGGCCAAAATCAAAGACTTGGAGTTTCCACCACATTTAATTTTTGTGCCGACCGCTGTCAGTGGCGAATTGGATTTAGAGAATTTACTTTCGCAACTTTACACTCAGGGCTTGAGGTCTGTGATGGTAGAGGGGGGCGCGATGACGGCGAGTACATTTGTTGCCCATAAACTCGTGAATCGAATTTATTTATTTCAAGCACCCCACTTAATGGGGGCAGGTGGAGCTCGTTCTTGGACAGAAAATCTGCGCATTGAAAAAATGGCTGATAAAATTCGTCTTAAAAACCCGCGCTACGAAATTTTTGGTGAGGATTTTATGGTTACCGGGAGGCTTTCTTGAGTCAAAACTTTGATGTCAATAATCCACAGAGCTATCGATGGACCCGGTCTAACGTCGGGATATTGGGAGGCGTTTGTCGGGGAATTGCTGATGCTACGGGCCTCGAATCATGGCTAGTCCGCGTTATTTGGCTAGTGATGATTTTCAGTTTTGGGACTGGGGTTCTATTATATTTGATCCTGGCAGTCTGCCTGCCGCGCGTCGATAAGTTGGACCAAGCTCTAGATAGAAAGCTGCTAGGCGTTTGTGCTAGAATATCTAGGAGATCCGAAACTGAAGTTGGTTTGGTGCGTGTAGGATTTGTTTGTTTCGCACTGATCACATTCGGAGTCGCGATCTTGGTTTATGGACTTCTTTATTTCTTTTTGCCCGAAGTCCCTGAATCCAATAAGTCGTCCACTGGGCGCAGGAGTAGTTAAAAATTTATGGGTGATGGTAGTAGTAGGTCGATAGTTAAGGCCCTCAAGAACGAATGGTCTCTTTTCTGGGAGGCAATTCAAGGCGACGAGAGTTCCCAACCAGAATTTCCCAAAGCACAATTAGAAATCATGAGCCTGGATCAGGCCCGTGAATTAGCGCGCAGCTTGAGTGATGGTCGTAAAAAGATCAATCAAAGGCTCGAGAGCTTGAATAAAGAGATTGATCTTAATTCTGCTAAGCTTGAAACGTTGCGTTTAGTTGGGGCTCTAGAGGATGAAACCTTAAAGCGCATCCACGAGCTCAATGATATTGGTCAAACGATGGCCGAAGCCATGCTGAAGTTGGATCAACGTTTACGCCTTTTGCGAGACCAAGAAATTTCTTTAAGAGAGAAAAATCTCGAAGAAGCGACAAGCTAGGATTCTGTAGTAGCTGATAAGTTGGGGAAGGTGATTTTCACCTTCGTTCCTTTATGGCTGGATTCAATATTGAGATTCCAAGAATAGAGATCGCAGATGGTTTTAATCCACGCAAGGCCCAAGCCACTGCCGGTTTTTCCAGTTTGGGGACCTTTGTTAAATGGACTTCCAATTCGCTCCAGAACATCCTTAGGAATTCCCGCACCAAAATCTTCAATGGTGACGTTGTTATCCTGGAGTGTGACTTCGATTTCACCTTCGGCATATTTGATGGCATTCACGACTAAGTTGTCGAGAAGCTGAGCTAAGTGAAAAGGATTTCCTAAAACTTGGAAGTCTTGTAGCGGAAAAATTTGAACTCTGGCGGGACCGATTTTATTCCAACCACCTTTGAGCTCTTCAATAAGGGTGCTAGTCCGAATGACATGAAGGTCGCCGCGGACTCCCGTGGTGGCGAGGTCCGCCCAATTCAAAAAATTTGTAATCGTCTGTGAAACTCTATTCAAAGAGAAAGTCGTGTCATCGACCTCTTGTTTTGAGAAGCTGTGTTTTTTAGCTAACTCCTCTAGGTCACGATTAAGAATCGTCAAGGGTGTTTTTAGCTCGTGAGCCATTTGAAAGGTCCATGACCGAGTGAACTTAGTATTTAGATTGATACGACTGCCTAGCTGTTGAACACCCGCCAGTAGTTCCGAAAACTCATCATAGTGAGCAACAGCATTATGATCCAAAAACTTTTGAAGTTCATTTGAAAGAGGAGGCACATCTTTGCCAAAGATAAGAGCTTGCTGGGCCTCTTTTAGATAATGACCGACTCTTTTTACCGGTGCAAAGAGAGTTGCCGAAAGAAACCAAGTAATGATTAAAAGTACTCCCATCAGAGCGCCAATAAGAGCAAGTGTTCGCGTATTCAAAGTGGTCCAAAAAATGAAACTTGAATCCGTGATGATTCCGACTTGAAGGGTACGGTTGGGAACGCGGGGGAGGCTTAGGTTAACTGCGCGGATCAGGCGCCCCTCGTCGTGAACACTGATCCATTTTGGTGACTGGGGTATCGTAAGATCGAGCAAACGAATATTATCCGTTTCAAAAAGGACACGCCCGTCATTGTCGCGAATAATAAAAAACTTACCCACACGTTCAGGGCCCAACTCATCGGTGATAATTCCGTTTGCTACAGAGTAGTCAATGGCCTTGAGATCCGAAAGGCGAGAGTCGACGATCGATGTCGCGGTTTCGCGAATTTGATCATCGAGAAAACTCAGTCGCTCACTGCGATAGTAGTAGGCAAGTAGGCTGGTCAAAGACAGGGTTGTGATGAACAAGAACCCAAGAGAGATAAGAAAAAATCTAAGTCTCAAGCCAGTAACCAACATTGCGAATATTTTTAATCTCTAGAGACGTGCCATTGCCCTCGAGCTTGCGTCGAAGGTTGTTCATAGTGGCTTCAACCACTTTTGATTCATTCTCTATGTCGTTGCCCCAAACCTTATCGAGCAAAATATTTTTAGGAAATATTTTGCCGGGATTATTGGCAAAGAGAATGAGCAGTTGAAATTCCTTTTGGGTCAAAGGCAGGGATTGCCCCGAAACGCTGGCAGTGCGGAGGTATTGATTTAAACTGATGTTCCCGACTTGCAATTCATCTTGGGATTTGACCAAGGCCACTCGGCGCGCCAAAACTTTAATTCGAGAAACAAGCTCCGCAGAAGAAAATGGCTTTGAAAGATAGTCATCAGCACCAAGATCCAAAAGTTTTGATTTCTCGCTGCCCGTGTCAATCGCAGAAAGAATTAAGATTCGTGTGTCCACGAATGTGCTTTTGATCCTTCCAATGAGTGTAGCGGAGTCCTCGCCGCCAAGAATACGGTCCAAAACGATGACCTGGGGATAAAAACTTTTAGTATCTAAAATTGAGACCAGTGCAGGTAAATTTTGAATGGATTTGACCGTCCAGCCCTCGACTTCAAGAGTAATGGTGAGATTTTTGAGTATATTCACTTCGTCTTCGACAACTAAGATATTCATGGGACTAGAATACCCGAAATATGAGAATGAACAATCCAGAACAATCAAAATAAAAGTCTTTTTACTTTGATAAATTGCGACCTGACAGGGTCTTGGTAAGCTTGTTGAAAAGAAGGAGCCTTCATGAAGAAAGCTTGGACCCTCGTATCAATCAGTGCCCTTATATTAACTATTTCTTTTGCTGCAGATGCTAAAATTTCAAAGCAACAATCGAAAGCATTTCAGCAAGAATGTAAAACGGAGAACCCAGGCGCGAAGAAAAAAGAACTTCGTAAATGTGTAAAAGAAAAAGCTCGCGCTGCTAAATAAAATAGTTTTAAAATCATAAATCAAACAAGAATCGTCTTGAATTCCCTTCAGCGATTTTCGTGGTAGGACCTGTCAGTAGTACTGGCAGGTCTTTTTTTATTTGGTTTTGTGCTCTAGCGAGTTTTGGAAGGTTTTCCACTCTCGTAGCTTGCGAAGGCTTTGCTGTAATACAGTTTCCAAAATAATGAGTTCCTTGTGGGTCGGGGTATTTTGCAAGAGCATGCGACGAATGACCTTATAAACATTTACGCGACGCTTTGAAAGATCAAAACCCATTTCGAGTAACCAAGTTTTAAGGGTTGCATCCGGATTGATGCCTTCTGCGCCTGAAGGTGCTCTGCGATCAGCACCGCCGTCAAGCTGAGTACGAAGTCCACCCCATGCTTTGCGCAATGAAAACATCGCAAGTAAAGTAGCCTGGGCCAAATTAAGACTCCAGTTTTCTCCGAATGTGGGAATGCAAGCGGCAAAGTGGCCATGATCTAAATCGTCACCACTGAGGCCCCAATCTTCAGGACCAAAAATAAAATGTATTACTACTGGAGTCTCAGAATTGATTTGAAAGGCTGGAGCGTGATCGTGAATATCGGCGAGCACCTCGTCGATGTCTCGAACCTGGCGACCTTTTCCATCTCGAGCCGTAAAACAAATTCGAATGCCTTCGGGCTCTTGGGCTTCAAAGTCTTCCCAGCTTTTATAAGTAATGCGATTTTGCAAACCATCCTGGCCCGTTGCGGCTGCTTGCTGGGCTTCATAGGTTAGTTCGCATTGCGGTTCAATGAGCACTAATTTTTTTGCGCCCATATTGCTCATGGCTCGAGAAGTGGCGCCAATATTTCTTTCATAAAGGGTCCGCACTAAGACAATGCGCAGTTCGTAGGGTCTATTCATTTAGAGTGCTCCCGATAGACGCAATCCATCCGAAATTAAATCCTTATTTTTTTCACTGAGTGCGGCAATTTCGGTAAGAGACTTTTCTGTCATCAATAGCAGATCAGACTTGGGGGCGCGCGCCTTCATAAGCTCAACGGCTTCCAATCGCAAAAGCCAATCTTGGGGGAATTCGCGATCATGAACAAATAATAAACCTGTTAAGGCTTGGACGAGTGTTTTGCCTGAGACCTGAGTTTCGCGGAGCTTTCTCAGGTCCGCATATTGTTTATGCAAAGTCAGTTCTCTCGCGGAATAATGCGGAGCCTGGACTCGTTTGGCCACGAAATCTTCGGATTCGCCATAGGCCACGCGATCAGCGGGTCCTCCAAAAACGGAAGGTACTGAGGTTCCTAAGGCCATATCAAACGTTCCCCAAGAAGGATCAAAAAATATTTTGTCTTCAAGTGAGGCCTTTGCGTTTTCTAAAACCAAAAGCAAAGTTTTATTTTCACGAGTCAGTCGAGATTTAAGGGTTCCTGTGACAACAACGCCAGAGACAAATTCCAGTCGGCAATTCGAGGCGTCTCGAACTCCTAAGGAAATCCATTCTTGCTCGGTCAATAGAGAGGGGCAGCGGTCCGGAAATTGTTTTAGAAAACCCACAGGCGTTCCAAAGCCGTGTTGATGGTAGGCTTTGTCATGTCCTGGAAGTTCTTGGTCCCGAAAGCTCAGTTGTGTGGGGCCTTGAAATTGTAAATAACAGGGCTCACCATTTGCCGTCGCAACAACGTTTTGCAGGACACCTGAAATTTGCAAACCTGAGTTGAGTTCTGCCGTGTTAATTGACTTGGCGTCTATGGCTTTGGTCAGTCCTTTTAGGCCACCCACTTTATAGGCCATTTGATTCGACATTTCATCCAGCACGGTTGTCAGAGTTTTAAAGTCGGGGGTGACGAATAGATGCGGTTGCGGTTCGGTGATATCGTAGCCCATTTTAATGCAATCAAGTGTCAGAGGAATTTTCTTAACTTTATTGCTGAGGCACCATCTTGATTCACCGACACTTGAAAGCAAGCCCGCGCCAAAAATACGAGGGTTGTCCAAGGAGCCAACCAATCCATACTCAGCCGTCCACCAATTCATGCGTGAAAGTTCGGAGGCTTCCGAAATATGGGTCATGCCTTTTGAAACCTGGTCGAGCTTAGTTTCAGCGGCCAGAATTTGCTCAGAGGTAGAAGAAGGGTTCTCTTTTAGGTCAGAAAGATCACGAATGGCTTCGTATAGATCCAAATCTTCTTTGCTCAAAATAGATTTCTTGGCAACTTGGGCATAGCGACGAAGGTACTCTGCAAACTCCGGATGAATAAGAATAGGTGCATGCCCTGCAGCTTCATGAACAATATCCGGCGCGGGCGTATAAAGAAGATGATCTAAAGTGCGCATGTCTGAAGCAACAGGCAGCACACCAAGTGATTGCAGCTCCATGAAGGCAGCCGGAGGAATGAAGCCACTGACGGGAAGGGCCCTCCAGCCAAATTTTTGCAGTTTTTCACTGATGTCTTCAATGCGCGGGATGCGCTCGACTTCGATACCCGTTTTTTCTAAACCATCGGCATAACACTCGTGGGCATGCTTCAAAAGAAAGGCGCGAAGTTGGCGCAAAATATATCGCCACACGGCTTGGTCCATCGGTGTGTACTTTTCATAGTTTTGTTCGACAACATATTTTCTCAAATGAGGCGGAAGAAAAGAAAGCTCCATGTACCTTCCCCTCCCTAAAGGGAAGGGTCCTCTTTAGATAAATAGTTCTGCACATAATCGGCTGTCGCTTTTTCAAGCGGCCATTTGGCAGGGCTCATGCCAGCTGTTAACCATTTATCAGTTTTGGCTTCTGTGAAATATTGATATTGCCCACGAATATTGGCAGGCATTTCAAGCCAATTGATTTTAAGTTCTTTTCCCATTGCTGAAAAAACACCATTGGCCAGATCCAGCCAAGTTCGAGGCTTTCCGAAGCCCATATTGTAAACACCATTTTTTGGTTTTACATCCATGAGTTCCTTCATCCAACCAGTGACATCCTTAACGTACACGAAGTCACGCATGAATTCGCCGTCTTTGTATTCTGGATTGGCAGAACGGAAGAGTCCAAGGCTGCCTTTTTCTTGAATTTGATGAAAGGCCTTAAACGCAACGCTCGACATCGCCTCTTTGTGGTATTCATTCGGTCCAAAGACATTGAAAAACTTTAGACCATACCAGTTTGGCGGCGTCTGAGTTTGTTTCACGGCCCAGCGATCAAATAGAACTTTGGATTCTCCGTACAAATTCAAAGGGCGGAGTTTTTCAGGATCTGTCATGTCGTCAAAGCCAAGTTCGCCAGCACCATAGGTGGCAGCACTAGAAGCATAGATCAAAGATTTTTTAAACTTGGTACACCACTCAAAAATTTGTTGAGTGTAGTGGGTGTTATTTTCCCACAAAAACTCCTTATTTGTTTCCGTGGTCGAAGAGCAAGCGCCCATGTGAATGATCCATGTGACCTTATCTTGAGCCTCGTGGCTTTCAAGGAAAGGCCAAAGCTCGTCTTTCAAAAGAAAATGCGAGTATTTACGCTTGTTCAGGAGGTTTCTTTCAGCGAGGCCAATGGAGTCTACAGCGACAATGTCCGTAAATCCATATTGGTTTAATTCCCACACCATCGCACTGCCAATAAATCCGTTTGCACCTGTTACGATAATCATGAAATCAAGCTAACACAGGGGGCTCTGGGGAGCCACTGGGCATTTGCTTCGCCCGGCGCATAAAGTTCAGGTCACTTGTGGAGTGTCTGATCGAGCCTGCATTTTCTTCAGAAACCCCTTCCTAAAATCGAACCAGTAGCAGCTGAATAGGTACAACCTTTGCTTAGGCAAGTGGGGTCGGGAGGCAATGAGTGTTTAGTTCAAGATTCAGTTCAAAAAGATTCTTTCTAACCTCATTGTTCGTATTAGCCGTGGGGGTTACTGTATTCGTGTCACGTAGCAACCAAAGTGACGATTCCGGGATGAAGTCTGCCGAAGACTACTGGACTGAGACGGGGCTCAGTCCAGATTCCTTGGAGGACCTGATTCAAGATCAAATTTGCGCCAGTTCTGAACGCTACTTTTTGGCCTGTGCCAATGCTGTGTTAAATGTGGCAAATCGTTATAACTTAAGCTTAGCCACAAATGGAGAACTTCAACCTGCTCACAATGTGCTGAGTGACATCAGCTCTGAAAAGAAACAACTCGAGCCATGGCGAGAGTTGTTTAGTCACCAAACAGCTAAGGCTGTTG
>JBBKWD010000049.1:0-4505 GCA_037968775.1 Bdellovibrio sp. | reverse complement strand
TTAATAGATGGCGTGCGGTCGAAATTTTGGGTCTATGAGTCGCAGTTAAAAATTGCCGCAGAGCTTGACGGCAGTGGCCAGCTTGTTTCAAGATTTATTTATGGAAATAGCCATGCACCAGAGGCGATGGTTAAAGGTGGGGTGGCTTACAAAATTGTTTCCGATCACCTAGGATCTGTGCGGTTTGTGGTGAATGGTTCAACTGGTGTGGTTGTTCAGAAGATTGAGTATGATGAATTTGGGCAAGTGTTGTTGGATACGAATCCTGGGTTTCAGCCGTTTGGGTTTGCTGGTGGGTTGTATGATGTGGATACGCAGCTGGTTCGGTACGGGGCTCGGGATTATGATCCAGAGGTTGGTCGGTGGACGAGCAAAGACCCGATACTCTTCAATGGGCAAGATACAAATCTTTATGGTTACGTTTTCCAGGACCCTGTGAACTTTATTGACCCGAGCGGACTCCTCTTTGAAGGTGCAATTAGCAATTATTTAACTCCGAACCAACAGGCTGTTTTAGGCACGGTGGCTGCTGCTATAGGCGCCAGAATGGCTACTTCAGGAGTTCTAACGCTTAATCCTGCTCTTGGCATTCTGGGTGGATTACTTACCTATGAAGGCATACAAAATGCAAGATTCGCGAAGGAAAGAGGTCTTGAGTTGCCTGGTATTCCGGGATTCAATGAAGTAAATAACGGTAAAAATGGTCTAACTTGCGAGGCAGCGAGATAAAAATGAATGAATTTAAAAAATTTGTGATTTTAGATGTGATTTTGATAGTTGTATGGGCCTTCTTTATTGGAGAATTGGGGAAGGCAATAAGACCAGATAATTTGATGGTTGAGCTGTCAGGGGTAATTTGTGGAGCATCGGTTGGGTTCTGTATAGGCCTAATTTATAAGTTTCTCATTAAAAGGCTTAAAGGCTGACAAGGAAACGGGGCCAAACGGTGGCCAAAAATTCACAAAAATTCTCGAAATTCAGCCCCAGACCCCCATCGGGTCTAGGGCCGCCCGCGATTCTTGCGCAGACTATTTCCCCGCAAGGGACCCGAATTCAAATGGGCTAACGGCGGTATTTTTAAATTTTTCGGTCACGACCGCGCCATACATCTTTTTGGTTTCATATACGCTTCCGTGACCCAAAATGTATTGAAGACGATTGATGTTGCCGCCCTTCAAGAGAAAATTCACAGAAAATGAATGGCGCAGATCCATCGGTGTCCATTTGATTTTACAATTTCCTTTCACTTTAAACTCGTTCACTAAAGTTGAAAGCTTGTTCTTTGTGAATGGCTCTTTATAATATGTCATAAAGACGGGACCGAATGCTTTTTTCTTTTTCTCAAGAAGAGAAGTCAGTTCTTCGGAAATCGGTAAAGTTCTTTCCTGGCATTTATCTGTGCGCAAGAACTTGACCTCCCTTTTTTCAAGATCAACTTGCTTCCAGATTAAATCCACAACGTCAGTGTGTTTTGCGGCGGTTTCCGCGAATATTTTTAAAATCGGATAAAGGTAGCCTGGGCCGTATTCCTTTGCCTTCTGCAAAATCTCATTGATCTGTTCGGGTGTGAGCAAATTTCTGGTGTTCACGTCTGGAACAGATTTTTTGAAATAAAGGGGTTTCAGTGGCGATTCCGAGATAATCTCTTTGTCGATGGCAAAACGGAAAAATACTTCGAGATCACTTTTTAGACCTCGCATGGTGATTTCTTTAAGATTATTCTCGACTTGGATTGCATCCATCCAAAACTTAAAATCTTGTGACGATAGAGCATCAACCTTCGATTTTCCAAATGTTTCTAAGAAGTCTCTGACATGAAGTTTTGAGCAAGAAAAATTAGAATCAGGATTTTCATTTTGAAAAAGAATCACCAAATCTTCGACACTCAAGCCTCGGTAGTCTTGCGCGTCGGCGAGCGTGAATTTTTCCTCAACGTCATTTTTGTAGGCTTCGGCATCTCTACGATTGGCAAAGACCTTTCTTACTCTGTCTTTGGAGAGAGGATGAAGGTAAGTGGCAAGAAATGTGTTATCTTTAGACGGGTAGATTTTTACGTTAAAATTTTCCATATAGTGTTCCTTTCGGTTTAAAATTCAAGTTCATAAGGTGATGGGTGTTCAATGTCTTGAGCCTGAAGTTGACCGTAGAGGTCTACGGTAGTTTGAATTCCACGGTGGCCTAAAATCGCCTGAAGCTGGTACATTTCGCCGCCTTTCTTTAGGAAATTGTAAGCAAAGGAATGCCTTAGGCAATGGCAGCCCCAATTTTTATCCATTGGAAAATAGGCCTTAAATTTTGTGATGAGCTTTGTAAGTACTGCTCTTGTCAGCGGCGTACCATCTTCGTCAATAATAATTCGGTCAGACTTATTTGCAGCCATGCGATCCGCCAAAAGATTACTGAGTGATTTCGCCATACGGATAAATCGCTCTTTTCCGTTCTTTGTTTGCTTCAAATGTATAAGACCCGTTTTAAAATCTACGTCACTTCGAGTGAGCCTCACGATTTCGCCACGGCGGGCTCCGGTGTGGGCTACAGCATATAAATACGGATACAAAACATTTGGTGAAAATGTTTTGGCATTTTGCAGAACCTCTAAGACTTCCTCTACGGACATCACGACCCTTGGGCGTCTAGGATTGTCGTGACGCTTGAATTTAATTTTGTCTATTGGGTTGGAGCGGATAGAATCTTCATTCGCAAGAGAATCAAAGAACCCATAAAACTGAGACCTTACATGGAGCATGGTTTTTTCGCTCAAGTTGCCTTTAATTTTACGGTCATTCATCCATTGCTGAAGATCATTGGTGTTGATCTCAGATACTCGATGCAAGCCAAACTTTTCGATGAAATCCGTAAAATGATTTTTACGTCCACGAACGAGAGAGTTTGGAAATTTCTCAAGATATGTTTGCATAGCCTGAGAGACGCGGAGATCACTGAAGGCCGAAAGACCTTTTTTTTGGAGTCGTGATTCGACCTCCACTTTGTAAGTCTTTGCTTCTTTCAGAGTCTCAAATTTCTTTCGCTTTCTCCTGCCAGTATTTGGATCTAAAAACTTTGTTTGGAATAGTCCTTCACCAGTTTTATAGATTTTTACTTCAAAGTTCATTTAACCTCCAGTAGTTGAGCCACACTTGGAAGACGGTGCTCAGATTGATTGAATGTTTTGGTCTTTTCATTGAGCCAGGACTCAAGCTTGATGATGTCGATTAAGAATCGTTTTTTAAGCCCGATGTTGACGGCCGGAAATGTCGGGTCTGTTTTAATATGGTGATAGATAAGCCACGTGCTTATTCCATACATAGTCGCTACCTCCTTGATTGAGCGAAATTTTTTTAACGGAACCAACGGCTCCATATCTATTGGCCAACATGGATTTGGCCGTTTGGTCAATTCCTCAGGAGGGACCCGACACGGCCACGCCAAAGAATTATCTGGGGCTTGATTGACCTCTTCGACAATCGTAGGGCCGCGATTTTTGGGATATTTAAGGCCAGCTTTGCTAGGATTGAGGTCGATAAACTTTGCTCTAAGACCATCAGTTTCTTTTTTTGTTGGGCCAAGGATGTAGACGTATTTGTGCTTGTAGGGGAGCTTTCTCTCGATGATCGAATCTTTATATGCTTGCAAAACAGCGTCAATTTTTGCTCGGGTCTCATCGGGAATTTGGTCCCACAAGACACGTTCACGATCCTGCCATGCTGAGTTCCACTCAATACCTGCCTCTAAAGTCTTTCGCTTGATAAAGCTTGCGCGTCTTAGAATTCGATCAGAGAAATATCCCAGCTCAGGACGGTTTGGGTCCAGGCACTCAAATCTTGCACCCGATGATTGCCCTAAATAAATGAAGTTGCAGGCTTGGTAAATCGTACCAAGCTCGCGGGCTTCTACGTCGCTGTAGGCAGTGAAATATCGAAACTCTGTATTCTTAGCCATCCAGCGGACGGCGAACATTATAAGGGATGAGCCAAGGTTTTTCGGCGACCAGGAAATGCAGGCCCCTCTTGAAATAAGTTTTTCCTGGTGGCGGTGCTCTTTTCCTAAAATATTTGAAATCGTGTTAGGAGTTGCCATAACAATGGCTCCGGCAATTCTTCCTTGATAAGTTGCAATAAATCTATGGGTTGGTCTCGTGGGCATTTTACCAAGCCATTCGTGGCGCTCTATAAATTCTTTGATTTTATCGCAAGTCCATTTATCCGTTGGTGGTACGAATGAAAAATTAAAATCTTCGATCTTTAATCTTTCAACGTCAGTTTCGGAGAGACCCAGCTCTTCTAGGTCTCTCTTATAATTTTTTAGTCTGATGTCATATTGATAGCAGTGAGACTCCGAATAATTCCTTGACCAAGCACTGCCTTCTTGGTGCTCCTTGATACCCAAGTAAACGCCTCATTTCGTGATTCCTTTTTTGCATAATTTGGTTTTAAAGATTCGGGACCTATTTAGATCGAATAGCGTGTTTCTATTTAAATTGAACCGTCGTTAGAGGTTTCTTGGAT
>JBBKWD010000048.1:0-15808 GCA_037968775.1 Bdellovibrio sp. | reverse complement strand
AATGAAGGTGAACTAAACAATAAACATATTACAAATAACGACTTATTCATACCTTACCATCCATGTAAAATTATTTGTTTAAATGGTAGTAAGGCTTTTTGCACTTTGCAAGACTTTATCTATGGACCATGAAATGCAAAACAAAGCAGCATGCGAGACATTCTTTAAATGCAATCCCAACTTATCTATACTGGAACAAAGAACTCGCTCCTTACCACTTCTCTGCCAACACGAAGCGCTGTCTTGGTTGAGGAAATATTTCTTGAGTCAATTGTACCCCAAACAAGATCCATTCCTTCAGGAAGAGAATCAATAAAAGCCCTTTGTGCCGCCGCTGCATATCCCTTACCTTTAAACTCAGATGAAATCACAATTTCAGTAAAATAGACGCCTGCTTTACCTAACAGGTTTTCTCTTCTTCCGCCAATTAAACCGGCTTTTTTATTATCTATATAAATGAAAAATAAAAGTTTATCTTTCAAACAAATCTCCATGTCTTCCTTATCATTGACCGGCACCCAATCTGCCATCTCAGAATACTTTGAATGAAAATCTTTGTACAAGTCCTCGTACCAGCCTCGGTAAGTATTATCTTCAACCGAAGTAAGATTCACTTTTTCTCTTAGCACTGGGATTTGGCTACTTTTGATTTTTTTAACCGAACCAACAACATAACGAAGGCTCGGGGTTAAGGTAGAACCTAAGTCTATGCCAAATCTAGTATTAGGATTGACCCATACGCTTAAATGCTTTGGAGAAAAAATTTTAAATTCATTTTTAAGAGTAATATACATTTTTTTTAGATCACCTAGATTTTCAAAATCATGGTCAGACCACAGGCTGATAAAGGGTTTATCTATATTTCCCCCAACATGCCGTATGCCTGCTAAAACACTTTTACCACTGGATAGATTAAAAAGACGCTCTTCGTAGTCACTACTTACGCTGCCGGGGACTTTAAAAAAATTATGGCGCCGATTCAGTGTCTGAGGGTCATTTAATTGTAATCTCTTTTCTAGCTCTATCTCGATTGTCGAAATAGCTGCATTGACATCTAGATTTTCGATGTTATTTAAATCGAAAGTTTTTAATGCTGCATTTGCTAGTTGTTTTTTGGTTTCAATATCGATCAAGAATTTCTCCTAAATCCTGAGGGCTATTTAAGTGCCCATAGTATTATGAAGTCTTGTAAGCTTTCTTCACCTAAATGTGAATTTGAATTACGCACTCGTCGCAGCTTTTTACCATCCCAAACAAAATTTTGTATTTGAAAATGATTTTCATCTTCCAATGCGGTCAAAAGCATTTTTTTATCAGTGGGATCACGCTTGTAAGGTTTCAATGAACTAATATTTGTAAAGTTAACGAACTTTAAACAAGTCTCAGGCTCATTTGATATCAAAGATTCTTTATCTGTTGGAGTAGTCCAAATCCAGCATTTACCATCGAAACCAGCTAAAGCTTCATTAAATGCAATTTGTTGGCTAGGGGAAAATTTCTCTACTTGAATATGGTATGTAATCACTTTGGTTTTTTGACCGGGCTCAACCGCGAAGTAAGTCGCCTTTTCAGGGGTTGCGACACTTTGTTTAGTTGAAGAGCATGCACAGCCAGTAAGCCCACTAAGAACTGTAAACCAGAATAGTAACTTCATTTAAACCCCCACTTCATATTTGGCCACGCAGATGTAAGTTGATCAATCGCTAAATCAAAGGTTAGCGCCTATTTTTGACGGCAATGCCCATCCTAGAGTGCCACAAATATAAATGGCCTTGGCCGAACGGCTCATAATTTAATTGCATCTAAATCTCCACATGCTAATTGAATGAAATGGAAACAACAGAAGCTTACTCCGCGGCAGCAGATAGAAACAAGGACGCCATCTTAGAAGTTCTTAAGGAGTATATTCAGGGTGAAAAACGCCTACTAGAAATTGGGAGCGGTAGCGCCCAGCACGCCGTGCATTTTGCCAACTACTTTCACGAAGTAAATTGGGTAACCTCTGATGTAATTGAAAATCACCCAGCAATTCAAGCGCGCCTAAAAGAGGTTCGCATTAAAAATTTACATGGGCCAGAAAAGCTAAAAGTGGGGGTAGACGATTTTCCTCAAGGCGCTTTTAATCTTGTGTATACAGCGAACACCCTTCACATAATGACTTGGAAAGAAAACAAAAGTCTGTTTAAACTTCTTAGCAAACGATTGCGTGAAGGATCAATGGTTTTCATTTATGGACCGTTTAATTACGGCGGTGATTTTACAAGCCCTAGCAACAAAGAATTTGATGATTTTTTAAAAACGCAAAATGTAAAATCTGGTATAAGAAATTTTGAAGATGTTGAGAAAATTATGACGGCCGGTGGATTTAAGTTAGTAAAAGATCATGAGATGCCAGCTAATAATAGATTGTTAGTATTTAGACGACTTGCGTTTCAAAAAAGCCTGTAAACCAAACATGTATCATCCAGGTAGTTGTCTACTTAGGGTGAAATCAACAAGTTTGACAAATGGATTCACAATTTAATTGCATCTAAATATGATTCATCTATTTTGCTCTTATGGATTGGCTAAAAGAAATAGAAAAATTAGAGGGCTGGCACTTTGGCGGAAAAGGCTCAGGGATTGAAGATCAGCTAGCGACTCTAGTTTGTCGTGGAGAAAAAACGGCTACTTGCAGTTGGTATGAGTCTTATGCCATTGCAAATCAACCATTAGCTGAAGTTCGCCGTAAATCATGGAAATCGGAGTTGGTTTCCGCTTACGCTATTCCAATTCTACTGAGTTTTCGGAATGGAGTGACATTCCTAGTTTTTTTCTTTGTACTCAAAAGACTCAAAAAACTTGAAGTCTCTATTTGACTCAACTTGATTGTCGGGAACTAGTAGATACTTCCATTCTCGTCCACCATACTTTTTGTGATATTCATTAACCGTTGTACAATACTGGGTCGCTGCGCGGGCTTTCTCCAGAACATCTTCAGAAGTTAGCTTATCGTGATCCTTCACCTCTACCATATAGATAGTCCTTTCGGTTTGAACGACAAAGTCTGGCTCGTAAGAACTTGATCTACTTCCGTAGAATATTTTGAACTGATTATGGGCGGGGCGAAGCCATTTTTCCACAGACTTGTCGTCCTCTAAAATAGTCGCCAACTCTTTTTCAGGCTTTACGTCAAATTTGTAACAGCTATGACAAGCCTTCTTAAACCCCTTAAACATTTTAGTTCTCATTTCTCCAGTAGTCTTAAAGGTTCGCCTGAAGTCAAAGAGATCGTCCTTCTTAAGTTTAGAAAAATTATGCTTTTCGATTCTCTGGAACGGCTGCATATCGGCAGCTTGATAGCCAGCATCTTTGATATAAAATTTATCTGACATTTGAATCCATATCTGGCTAGCGATATCTCGCGCATAGAACTGAACGACATTTGATACTTTTTTCTCGTCTTTAATATATGAGTCTAAATATTCAATTATGGTACCAGCCAAATCGTACAGAAGGTCTTTTTGCTCATCATAGTCAATCTCGTCATTGTTAATTAGTTGTCTAACTATGATGTTCATATTTGTATCTTTTGTGTTGGTTATATCATTTGTAATCCCAATGGTGCTTGTTTCACCAGACTGCAGGGCTTTAATTAGTATTTCTTCGGTGACAGGCTGCCAATTCGGTAGTGACTTTGAATTTAGTTTGAAACTATGAAATCCAGTTGTTGTTTCCCCGCTCGGCTGCACTACAATTCGTGGGATTTCAATCGTACCAAGAATAATCTCTTGAAGAGTTTCTTCAATTAAGCCGTCACTGATTAGGCATTCAACAGCCTTACCTTGTTCCTCTTTACTCATATCAAAAAGAGGTAGCGTGTCCGCTACAATTTGAGCTAAACGCGTTTTTACATCTTGAGTTGTAAGGTCATCAAGGGACTTGGCATTTTTATCTGCAAGTCCTTCATTCACAGCATCGATAATTGTTTTTTTCGTCGAATACTTTAGTTCAGCGGCCTTCTTTTCTTCAGGGCTGGTCGCCTTGTCTATTTCATCCTGAATCTTTTGGAGGCCAGACTCAGCTAGTGGGGGGACAGTTACTACTTCTTGAGCCGCAGAAAATTCTGCATCATCTGGATCAATAATGTATTCCTTCATTATTATAGAGTTTGGGTCATTTGCGGTTTCTATGAGCTCCTTAAATAGTTCATGAGCAACAACGGTCAAGCGATCAACATTTGGATCACCAGTTCTGTGTCCATACGGCAATCGCAATCCTCTCCCAAGAGTTTGCTCCCTCAAAATAATAGCTGCCGCAGACCTTAGTGGGACAATCGTGAACAGATTAGTTACGTCCCACCCTTCTTTAAGGATATTTACGTGAATCACAATTTCTATGGGATTATCTGGCTTTTCTACATTCAATAAATGCTGAACAACATCATCCTTTTCGCTTCCTCTTTGGCCAGAATGTATTGTCACAACTTTTTCTGAATAAAGACCGTCAAAGAATTGTGGGGATTTAATAAGGGCGAGAATAGTTTCTGCGTGATTTGTATCTTCGGCAACGACAAGTATAAATGGCTTCACTCTGGGTAGGCCATTGTTTCTAGAATATAAATCGAGGCTAGTTTTAGTTTTCTCATGTATCACAATTGCATCTTCTAGCTTCAGTTTCTCCAGCTCTTCTTTTTCCATTTTCTTCATTGCTTTCAAGTCCATATTTTTTCTGGTAGCAGCATATGGCTCTTTTACAAAACCATCTCTGATGGCATTGGCTAAAGGATACTCAAAAGCTATATTGTTAAAAGGAATATTGCGCGCACCCTTGGTAACAACAGGAGTCGCAGTAAGCTCAAGACCAAGAATTGGTCTTAAATCGTTGATTACCTGCATGCCGCGATCAGCACGATAGCGATGTGACTCATCCATTATAACAACAAGATTCTCAAGATTTTTTAAATAGTCGAAATATGGCTCGCCAATATATTCATTTATTTCCTTGATTTTAGAGACCTCTTTGTCCAGTTTAGAGATGTTAAAAATATTGATAGCAAGATCATCTGTAAAAAGAGCTTGCTGCATTCCCGGCTTATAGGTTTGCTTTCTAGGCGTATTTACGTTTTGATAATCATCACCCGTAATAATTCTAGGCTCGTGGTGGACAAATTCTCCGATACCCTTGAATACATATTTGTTACTAGACTTGTTCCGAAAATCATCAATGAGCTTGTTATAGATTGTAAGGTTTGGTGCGAGTATTAAAAAGTCTCGTATTTTGTGTTCAATGAACAGATAGGATATGAATGCACCCATCAGCCTGGTTTTTCCAACCCCCGTTGCGATTGCAAACGAAAAGGACGGGAAGTCGCGGTCGAAATCAGTAAAATTCTTTAGGTAACCCTCGGCCAAGAGTGTGTCGAGCATCTTCTCTTTTGAGTCACTCGACTTGAAATCAACGGCCTTGGTCAGTCTTTCCAGCAGCTCAAGACTATCCTTTTGCGGTTTCCGCAGGCTCATTCTATGAGCCAAAACTCTAGTTGTATTACTCATGTTGCGCATCCTTGCAGCAATATTATTGCAAATTAATTACGGTTCGACTTCCATATCCATTTCTTCTTGTATTGGTTCTTTAATATTTAAGCTGTAGTCCTCGCGTCCGAATTCGATTCCTCTTGTGAGTAGGGACTGTGGTATTTTCTTAAGCGTGATTCGTTCAAACTTATTTACGGGAACTCTAAATGCTTTTGCACTTATCAACAAAGTCTCATCCTCTTTCAGTTGATCATGAATCCTCTGCAAATGTTCCGCTGTCAAAAACTGGGTTGTGACAAAAATGAAATCCTTCTCAGTTGAATAACCTTGTTTCCAATAGATTTTTTGGTCTGGACGAAATTTAAAGCCTTCATGTTTGCAAACAGCAGCGGTTAGCATCGTTGCGTTGTATTTTTTAGAAATAACCCATTGGCCGCGATCATCTTTCTCGAGTAGTGATGGGGCGAGTGTCATGAATTTAAAACCTCCTCCGCCTTTCCAATTTACAGCATTAGTAATTCCGCTTTCATCTGTTCCAGACACAACGGCAGTCAATCTTGGCACACAGTGAGTTCGAGCGTGTTCGCCAAGTTCAATCGCAATCCATTTCCTATTCAACTTGTGCGCTACTGCGGGCGTTGTTCCTGATCCGGCAAATGAATCCAGTACGTAGTCGCCCTCATCAGTTGACATTTCTATACATCTTTTGAGCAAAAATTCAGGCTTCTTGCCATTAGGGAATCTTACGCCGCCCTCCTTATGCAAATTATTTGAAAGTATATCATCCCAAATTGTTGACAACGCTTCGGCTGTGCACAAAGTCCCATTAACATTTTTTACTTTTGATGAATAAAAGAGTAGCTGCTCGCCATTTAAAAAGAAAATGGGGTCTCTGTTCACTCGTTCAACTTTAAATACCACATTATTTTTCCCAATAGACTCTCGAAGCGCGCATCGTGCATCTTCATTGACATCATGTGGCTGCACGCGTGCAGTTCTAACAACTCGAGAAGCATTTGCAATAACGTAGTCATGCAGTAGTGCCTCTTTTTTCTTTTCAGATAGCCTCTTAAATTTTTCAGGTGTGATGTCTAAATCTGTTAGGGCATTTTCTTTTAATGATATTAGTTTCCATTTGCTAAAATGTGCTTCTTCATTCTCTATTATTTTACTATACCGATCGTCTCGATTTCGCGCAGCAAACAATTTTTTTGATTTCCAAAGGTCTTTGTTTTTGCAATATATCAAAATATAGTTGGAAGTTGTAACAAGGCCAGGGTTTATTGATTTTGGACCCGACACTGAGCTTTGTTTAAATGTGACTATTGAGACCCTATTTTTCCGGCCAAATATTTCATCCAACATCACCGTAAGATAGGCGAGCTCATTGTCATCAATGTGTACAAACAGTGTTCCCGTATTGTGAAGTAGCCGATGCAGCCTTAGTAATCTTTGTCGCATCATAGTTAGCCAAAGCGAATGCTCCATACCGTCGTCGTAATTCTCAAAGGTTTGTTTTGTATTGAACGGCGGATCAATATAAATGCATTGAATTTTATTAGTATATTCAGATTCTAATGCCTTAAGAGCTAAAAGATTGTCACCGTTGATTAATAAATTCTGATCACTTGCTTCACCAACAAATGAATTTTGAATCATTATTCTGGGCTCCAACACATGTTCATCATCCTTACCAATCCAATCAAGTTCCAGTCTTTGTTTGTTCATCCTGACTCCTTAGATGACTTTCCAGCCAACAGTAAATATCTCGCTTAGTTCAGTTTTAATATGCATATTCTTTTCTATTCTACCCAGGACTTCTTCTTTTTCTTGATCGATTCTATCTTGCGCTGAGAACAAGTCTTTTCTCTTTTCATTACGCTTAGACTCTAAGTTCTTTATCGCTCTTTTCGCTTGCACGGTCTCTTCAAGATTAGGCAATTTTTTTGAGGCTGTCTTTAGCTGCCTAATTTCCTGGTCCAACTGCTTAATCTCAATTTCTAGGCTTAGTTTAATGTCTTCCGCCCACGCATCAAGACGATCAATTTCATCGTGGAATACAATTTTGTTTTTTGCACTCACGCGATCCTTCACTAAACCAACTTCGCCATCAACTAACTTTGATACTTCACGCTCTTTATTTGGGTCCGGTTGTTCGCCGACCGGACGGACAGTGAGCCGAAACAACTTTCCAATGACTTCTGAGGTCAGTGGGCGAGACTTGGAATCAATGCCTGCAAGAACAATGCACTCTTCGTCCCGAAACGCAGAGAGGCTGAGGCGATAAATACTTAGCACACCAGATTCACCACGCAGAGGTTCAATCAACGAAACTGTATTTCCGTAGTTTGTTAAGTCGAACTCCAATGTTTGTTTTGGGGTAGTTTGCTGAGTAGCAATCGAAAGCAAAAAATTGCCAACCTTATCGCTAGACCGTATGGCTATCCCTGACTCTGACTCGAAATTTGTTGTGTATGTCCCTGCGGGAATATTTTCACTTGAACCTTGAATTTCAAATGTTTCTGGGGACAGTTCCCGCGCACCCAACTTAAGCATTTCTTCACGAATTACAAAGTTAAACTTTCTAGTGAATTCATCCCTTGTTTGCAAGGCTTGACCTTGTCTGGTTTTGAGCTTTGCTTGTACATCTTCATCAAAATTCTCGAGCAAGACTTGCCTTGCGTCTCTCATTGACTTGTCGATCTTCGACTTCAATCTTTCAGATAACTCATTAAAGGCAGATTTGATTTCCTCAGGAGACCTGCAGTTTAAGTATATCTTAGTAATTTCCTTTTCAAAATCATGTCCTGATTCGATTTGCCCAAGAACTTCATCACTGGCACCGAAGGCACCTTTAAATAGGTTAAACTTTTCTTGAAGCAACTCTAAAACTCTAACGTCAGCACCATTTCGTTTGTTGACGAAATTAACGACTATTACATCAAACTCTTGTCCGTAGCGATGGCAACGCCCAATTCTTTGTTCTATTCTCTGGGGATTCCAAGGTAGATCATAGTTAATAACAAGATTGCAAAATTGAAGATTCAAACCCTCTGCACCTGCTTCTGTAGTTAGGAAAATCTTTTTACTCTTCCGAAAGTCATCAACCAAAGATTTTCGCTCCTCAGTTTCGCCAGAATCTCCATTAAAAACTACTACGTCTGATTTAATAGTAAGCCCCATGCGCTCTAATGCTTTTAGTACGTATGCTTGTGTTGTTCTAAATTCGGTAAATATGACGGCTTTCTCGGGCCACCCTTCATTTTTTGCTTTATCAAACTGCATATTCAAGGCTTCAATTAGAGAATCAGCCTTGCGGTTCTCCGAAATCTGTCGTGACAAGACGATAAATGACAGAATTGCTTTGGCCTCTTCTTCGATTTCTTCTGGGGGACGAAGTGCGGCTTCATCGCTATCTAGCGCTTCCTCTTCGCTGTCGGTTTCTTCGTAGGCAGCTGATATTTCTTCCTCTTCTTCTGTAAGCGTAACTTCTTTCAGGGCGGCCTCTGCCTTTTCACGCATGCCTTCAAATGATTTGTTCAATACACCCTTAAAGAGTCGTTTTTCAAATTTCTCCAACTCTTCAACTCGTGCTCCATTGTGCGTACCCAATGTACTTTTTATTGATAGCAACAGTTTTTCAAACAGTTCGCGATTATCAATATGAACGCACAACCAAAGAAGGCGGCAATACAGATTAATCAGACTATTTTTTAGAGCAAAGGTTGAGCTTGCCAAAAGTTTTAAGTAAATGAGCTTGAGTAGTGGGAGAGCAGACGTGGGTATAGAATGAATAATTGGCCTGCACAAAAAGTCCTCAAATCCTATCCTTAAGTTCTCTTCTTCAGTCGAAGGCTCATATGTGAATGTCATTGAATTTCGATTTGTGTATGGCACATATTCTTTTACATTTTGACGTAACTCCCGATTGAAGAACCGACTCATCCTGTGTCGAAGCTCAATTAGCCGTTCCTGTCTTTGTTCCTCTGGGATATTACAAAATGTCACCGCAAAGCTCTCTGGTGTCCCCAAAATATAATCATCAATGAAGCTAACAAGCCCATATAGCTCCATTAGGTTATTTTGCATTGGTGTTGCTGTGAGCAGTAGCTTGTTAAATTGTTTTACTGCGTCTCGTACTTTCTTTGCCCTTTTGGCCTGATTTTTTGCCTTTTTCCAAACATTACGCAGCTTATGTGCCTCATCAATAACAATCAAGTCCCAGCTATATAGTTTTAATTGGTCGGAGTAGGCATCTACAAAATGTTCGTTTGTTATGACTATTTTTTCAGCTTGATCGAAAGGATCAGTATCACCGTTCTTTTTGATTCGTCTATATGTCGCGCTATTTAAGACTTCGGACTTTAAAAAGAATAGTTTTTCAAGCTCCTCTTTCCATTGGTGACGAAGAGATTTCGGCGCAATTATCAAAATCGATCTCTTGCCTTCAGCCCAATATTGAGAAATTAGCAATCCAGCCTCTATTGTTTTACCAAGACCAACTTCGTCCGCGAGTATCACTCCCTGAGATAGTGGGTTTCTAAGCGCAAACAATGCAGCGTTAACTTGATGAGGATTCAAATCTACCTTCGCATCATGGAGTGCGCGGGCGATTCTCTCCGGTGAATCTTCGCCAGACTTTACTAATAGTTCATGTGCAAATAGTTTCGAGTGATAGGCGGATGACATTACTCGTCTATCCTCAACACAAATTTTGAGTCACTTAATACTTGCTTAAGAACGGCTGCGATTAGGCTTTGCCTTGACAACTTATTTTTTTCCGCAACTTTGTCCACCTCTGACATAATTTTCTCTTCGATGCGCAAAGTGACAGTGCGGTAGTCTTTATTGTCATCTTTCTTAATTATCTTCATCCCACAATGGTACGAGTGATGCTTGAGTATGACAATGCATTACACGCTTGATAACAATGCGTTCCGTTATAATAGTGAGCACCCGCTGAGTGTCTGCATTTTGGACATTAGCGTAAGAAAGATAGCTCGGCTGCCTCGGTAAACATATCGACTTTAGTCAGAGTTACCTGGTTCTGAATTTCTATAGGCCTGGCTTTCCATTCCAACGCAGGATCCGCCAAGTATGTGAGGATGCTAACATACTGTGGAACCCTATGTGTTATTCAAACATTTAGGGGGGAGTGAATTGGATCGGATAATTTATTGCCCAATCAAGTTACAAGTCTTCAATCGAGTCTACAATCCGTACCCTTGGCATCTATACCATACATATGCCACAATTATTCCATATAATTGGGGGTTTCCCAAGCAAATCTGACACATGGAGAAGACGTGGCCAAACAAGATATTTCGATAGATGAACTGGTTTCCAAAGTAACTCGCGGTGAAATAGTGCTTCCAGAAATGCAAAGGCGATATGTTTGGACATCTACCAAAGTTAGAGATTTGCTCGACTCCCTTTATCGCAACTATCCATCTGGAACAATTTTAGTTTGGGAAAACGAAGGCTCAGGTCCTTCTAGAAATCTTGATGTTGCTCAAAGTACAACACCATTTTCAACAAAACTATTACTTTTAGATGGACAGCAAAGACTTACCTCACTAACCGCACTGCTGTCTGGCACGCCAGTTACCGTTAAAAATACGCGCAGGCCCGTTGAAATTATGTTCAATCTAAACCACCCAGATGACCTCGGAAATATGGATTTAGACTTAGAGTATGACGACGATAATGAGGCGAATGACAACGATGATGACGACGATCAATTTGAACTGGAGGTTGAGAAAGAGGCCTCAGAAATTCAGGATTATCTAAAGCAAATGACGTTTGTCGTACACTCACGAGCACTTGAAGGTAATAAAAATTGGGTCAGAGTTTCTGAAATCTTTGAGAAATCAGATGCACAAATTCTAAAATTAATTGGTCTAAACTCAGATCACGAATTATGGGAGAAGTATCAACAACGCTTGACTCGCGTCCGTGATATCAAAAAATATTCCTATGTTATGCATATACTTGGAAAAGAATATGACTATAACGAGGTGACTGAGATATTCGTGCGGGTTAACTCTGCGGGCGTTAAACTGCGAAGCTCCGACCTCGCGCTCGCTCAAATAACTGCAAAATGGCATGGATCATTGAAGATTTTTGAGGACTTCACAAGAGAAGCCAAAGAGTTCGGGTACGATCTTGACGTTGGCCACTTGGTAAGAACACTTGTCGTATATGCTACTAACCAAGCGCGATTCAAAACGGTTAACAGCTTGTCCCTAAACCAAATTAAGGAAGCCTGGGAGCATACAAAACAGGGAATCAACTTTTCCCTTAATTTTCTTAAAAACAACACACATGTCGAGAGCCTTGGATTATTGTCTTCACCTTTCATTGTGATACCGATTGCCCTTCTGGCTACAGAACGAAATGAGAAAATTAAAAATGACGAGGAGTCTGATTTAACTCGATGGGTTTATCTTGCCCACGCATTCGGTCACTATTCTCGAGGCTCCAGTGAGAGCATTCTCGAGGCCGATATCAATACCATACGAAAAAAGGGTGGCTCAGTTGCAGACCTTCATGAAATTTTAGTCAGACAGGTTGGAAGAACGTCCTTCAACACTGGTGATTTAAAGGGCAAGGGACGCCGTAGTCCACTTTTCTCAATGGCCTACATCGCTGCTAAGAAAAATAATGCAAAGGACTGGTTCACGGGACTTGGCTTATCAAAGTTCTCAAAGGGTAAATTTCATAAAATTGAGTTTCATCATATCTTCCCCAAAAAATTACTTACTGATGCGGGCTATGAAACCTCGGAAATAAATGAAATCGCAAATATGGCCTTTATCGGTGGTCGCACAAATCGGCGAATCTCAGCTAAAAATCCTGCAGAATATCTCGAAGAAATCGTTAAAACGAGAGGCGAAGAAACTTTGAGCGACCAATTTGTTCCTCTTGATAGAGACCTTTGGAAGATTGAAAATTTTCGAGAGTTTCTAGAAGCCAGACGATTGCTGCTTTTAGATGGCATTAACGCCTTTTTTAAATAGGAGCAGTTTTGGCAAAGCCTGTTTCATTATCTAAGAGTCGGGTTATCGAAGGGCTTGGCTGCGAAAAGAAAATATTTTTGAGCATAAATAGTCCTAAACTTAAAGCACCTGTTACCAAACAGAAGCAAGCAATCTTTGATCAGGGCAATGCAGTTGGGATTCTAGCACAGGAACAGTTTCCAAACGGATATGCCACGAAAGTTGAGTATTGGGATATACAATCAGGAATTAAGCAAACTAAAGAGGCGATAGAAGCAGGCAACAACACCATTTACGAGGCCTTTTTTGGTGTGGGAACATTAAATTGTCGAGTAGATATTCTTCACCGAAAAAATAGTAAGTCGGCCTGGCAATTAATTGAAGTTAAGTCAGGCACGTCAGCGAAAGAAGAGTACGTACTCGACGCAGCCGTCCAGCTTTTCATCCTCAAGAAGGCTAAAGTAAAAGTTAGCAAAGTCTACGTGATGCATATTAACTCTGACTGTCGCTACCCCGATCTAACCAATTTGTTTTCATTGCATGATGCAACTGATGAAGTTGAAGAGCTGCTGTCAGATTTCCCTAAACAAATCAAAAAGATCGAAGCTGTCTTGGCTCAGTCAAAGGAGCCAAAAATAGATATTGGTCGCCACTGCACTGAGCCATATGAGTGTGACTTCAAAGACCACTGTTGGAAGCACGTACCTGATTATTCGGTATTTGATCTCCCACTTAGTTGGCGGCTCTTTGAACGTGGGTATCTTGGAATTAAAGGTATAAAGCCGTCTGATCTATCAAAATCTCAGCAGTTACCCTACCAAGTTGCAATTTCAGGCAAGCGACACATAGATTCTGCATCAATCAAAAAGGAATTAAAGAATTGGAAAAAACCTTTCTATCATTTGGACTTTGAAACAATTGGTCCCGCCATTCCAAGATTTGATGGGACTAAGCCATATGACAGTATCCCTAACCAATTTAGCCTCCACATCCAAAAAGATTTTAAATCTAAACCACAGCACTTCGAGTATTTACATCCCGATCGCACAGACCCACGTGAAGCTGTCGCAAAAAAACTTATTGAATGGATACCTGAAAAGGGAGGTTCAGTAATTTCATACAACTCGAGCTTTGAAGCTGGTGTATTGAAGAGGCTCGCTGAACAGTTCCCCAAAATGAAGAAGCATCTCCTTTCGATTTCCGATCGTTTGCTCGATCCACACCCCGTAATTAAGGCAAATGTTTATGACAAGGAGTTTCGGGGCAGCTTTAGTATTAAAGACGTAGCTCCGGCATTGCTTGGAAAAGATTGGTCTTACGATGGGCTAGAAGTGGGCGACGGCAAAATGGCTCAAATTGCCTTTGACGAAATGACTGACCCCTCGACCTCGCCCAAGCGTCGTGAAGAAATTAAAGCCCAACTTCTTAAATATTGCGCGCAGGATACTATGTGCATGGTGAAGTTGTTGGACTGGATGGCGAGCATCTAACTATTTGCGGACTAGCCGTGAATACGCACGATAATCTATTGCAGGTGGATTTCCAATTATTTGGAGCCTGCTCAATAACTCATTTAAAAGCAGCATTAGACCAATTTCATTGTTTTTACTGTCTGTACTCAAACCATCCTTTAATGAATAAATTAGGTCGATCTTCTTTTGCCCCTTCAATGATTCAAGTGTACGCCTAAAGGCAGCACTGAATGCTGGAGAATAGTCACTTTCAACCGCAATCAAGCCACCAATTATTGGTTTTAGTTTTTTCTTCTTTGCTTTCCCTGTAATTTGAGTAACGGCTACGCTTGTTCTGTGGAGTTTCCGCACCGATTCTATCTTTTTGCCTGCATATTCTAGAAAAGGCTTATTAATGGTTTGTTTCAACTCAATCGCTGCATAAACTGATTCGGCAGGAACATATCTGACCCCATTCTGATTAAATACGAGATTTGAATACTGGCGATCATAAATCACACAGTCTATTTGTTCACTAAATGACCCTCTAGAATCAACGACAAAGGCCTTTTCGACACGATATCGACTGGGTAAGTGTTCGCTTAAAAAATTATTCCATTTAGATTCGTTGCCATCTCCCATTGTTGGGGCATGAAATACTCCTTTCCTCAGCGCACCTAGTTCGGCAAGCATTGATTTTTGCTTCCCAGAGAAAAGAGCTTTCAAATGATTGTCTTTAATTTTTTTCGCCATCACCACACCACTTGATTCAAATTTTGAGCTGTAGCTGCATTTGCTGCCGACGCGGCTATCGACTGTTTCTCGATAGCAGTTAGGTCATCCGAAAGGATATTAGCCGTATTCGCAGGGTCTTCGAATCTTGCATTTTTGATGTAATTGTAGAACCAGGTCATGACCATCCTGAACTCCTGATCCAAATTCAAATAAAATCTGCCCTCGAGCGCACGAATAGTGGCTAATTCTAGATATAATGATGGAAACTCTAAACTCTGCCGCTCTCTCCAGATTTTTACTAGTTTGATAACACTACTACGACCTGAATTTGCGACAACGGATATATGCTTATCTACATCAGTTTGCGTCCATGTCGAACGTTTTTTGACATATAAACTGTGGTCATTATAAATGTTATTTTGTTTTCTGCCTGGAACTAAATCAATGGTGTTGCCGTTAAAATTCACCCTTATACTAACGTTTTGTTTCCTTGGCCGATATGTTTGGTTATTAAAGTGGTCGAATAGGCTGTCATAAATCTCTTTCAAGTTCATGTTTAGATTTGGAGACAGAGAAATGAAAATATCTACATCTGAACTACACTTAACCGCAGTGCCTTTGGCGTAGGAGCCTGATAGCTTAGTTTGAACAAGGTTACCATTTGCCCAGTTCGTAATTAAAGGATCGAAGTGGGTTTGTGCATTTAACGCGACAAAGTAGTTAGTACTTTGTGAACTAAGAACGTTTTGCAAATACTGCGAACTCAATATCCCCCCCCCAAAAAAATCACTACACTGCATTCCTTCCATGACATATCATCCTCCCTGAAGAAAATGATACGCTATAAAAGTGTAAACTATGTGCCCGGTATAAAGTGTAAAGGATGTATCCGGAATACACCAATTTGGTGGAGGCGGTGGGAATTGAACCCACGTCCGCGAGTGTTCTACAAAAAGGCCAGCTACATGCTTAGTTTCTGTTTGTCAGTTATTCAGGATCTCCAAAAACAAAGTAATCTGAACAACTCCCTCAGAACTTTTAAGTTAGTTGCCCTGAAGAAATCAACGCCTAACCGAGACCACTAAAGTGACAATTTATCCAGGACCGC